>JAZRWN010000049.1:0-19851 GCA_045599725.1 Candidatus Cryptobacteroides sp.
TATCCTGATTTGTTCCTTCTCCATTCCCTTCTCCACACCGGCTTTCATGGCCTCCTCGGCGGCGATGCGGACAGCGTAGTCACGCTCGGCTTTGATCTGTATTTCGTCACGAATCATATAGTCGTACAGTTGCAGTTGTTCATCTCTGATGTATGCCCGGTCCGCTACGTCAGCAAGTTCGCTGAAATATCCGCTCCCGGCCAGTTCCTCGGGAAGCTCTTTGAAAGTCTTCATATTGCATATCGCAAAAGCCAGTTGTTCAATGAATTCCTGGCCGACTTCAAGACTCTTCGCCGCAGGCAGTTGTAAAAATACATAATTCAGTTTATCCGACAAAATTTTATTGTTGTCATCAAGTTTCACATGAGCTGTGCGGACAAGTTCCAGATGGTCGCTGTCAAGATAATAGTCCAGTACATTGATCATATACAGAGGCCTGATGGTGTCGTATGCCTGACCTCTTTTGAGCAATCGTTTCAATGGGTCGCCGGAATACGACATCAGCCTGTCAGGAAAGAAATCGTACTTGACCTTCTGCATCTCGCAGACGAATGAACTGCCGTCACGGTCGATACATCTGACATCGAAGTTCATCCTCTTGTCCCCGTCCTGTTCCGGGATGAGTTCCGTGTTGAGGAACTCCACTTTCTTGATCTCCCTTTCCGGGATCAATGCCTGAATCAATCCACGTGTGATTTCAGGATGATCAGGGTTACCGAATGCTATCTTGAAACCGATATCCTGTGTAAGGTCGATGAAGTGCCTTGAGTTTTTCATTTGCAAGTTCTGTTTATGTTTGTCACCCGCAAAGTTCCGTAACGCTATCCGTTTACACAAAATGGAAACGAATAAAGACAAAAAAAGCCTCCGCACTTATGTAGGAGGCCGTTTTTCGAATCATTCCGCGCCTGTTTTTCCGTCATAGCGGCTGCCTTACCGTCATTGTGGCTGCCTTACCGTCATTGCGGGCCTGACCTTCCGTCATAGCGGCTGCCTTACCGTCATTGCGGGCTAGACCCGCAATCTACGGCATAGTCGGTCGTCCGACTACATCAAGGTCATCCCAGCCCGGATTGACCTTCTCTATCAAGGCTATCTTCCAATCACGTTTCCAGTTCTTCAGCTGCTTCTCCCTAATTATGGCCTGGTTAATATCAGGGAAGTATTCGAAATACACCAGCTTCGTGCAATTGTACTTACTCGTGAAAACACTCCCCTGGCCGGCTGCGTGTTCGGCCTTCCTCCTAACCAGATCATCGGTGACACCCGTGTAAAGAACAGAATTGTTCTTATTGGTCATGATGTAGATATATCCTCCCGCCTCCATCGCTTTTTTTTCAAATATAGTAATTTTCTAGAGATGCCGGATCGGGGCCGGCATGACGTGGAGATCCTGAATCAAGTTCAGGATGACGTGGGCAGGGGCCAGGATGACGGGGAGATCCTGAATCAAGTTCAGGATGACGTGAGCAGGGGCCAGGATGACGTGAGCAGGGGCCAGGATGACGGGGAGATCCTGAATCAAGTTCAGGATGACGTGAGCAGGGGCCAGGATGACGTGGAGATCCTGAATCAAGTTCAGGATGACGTGAGCAGGGGCCAGGATGACGTGGGGGTCCTGAATCAAGTTCAGGATGACGTGGGCAGGGTCCGGCATGACGTGGGAGGTGAAAACACTATCCCCCGGGAGCGAGGGACTTCCGGGGGATAGATGATTAAATAAGTTATGGAGAATTGTGTGACTATATCACTACTCTAAATGGTTAGTTAAAAAGTGTACGTGGTATCACCCGTGTACTTTTCAATAGTCAATCCACCATAAGATGTTCCGTTTACATAGAAATAAATTTTAGTTCCTGGTTTACACTGTCCGCTAATATCGTATTGATTATAGCCTTTGTAACCAGCACTATTCGCTTCTTCTATCGCAAAGGAGATCTGACCGGTAGTATTCGTCCCGCTATCAAACCTAAGATATCCTGTCAGACCACCTGCACCTTTACCAAAGTTCAGTTTATGGGCTTTTATTGTGAAATCCACCATCTGAACCTTGCAGATTACAGTAGTTCCGGAAGCAAGCTGAGCCAGGGTGACTGCATCGCTTATGTAGTCGACACCGCCCTTCGTGAACTTGAAGTAGTACTTCTCGGATCCGTCTGAAGTTGTGGCATCAATGTACTGCGGACCTGAAATATGGCCGGAAGTACATGTGAATGGTCCGTGGGCAAGTGTTGTGCAGCCGGAATCTGTGTAGATAGAAACACTCTGTCCATTCACCGCTTCATTCGGGTTGTCGCTCTTGATCAGCACGTTAGCCCAGTTGACATTGTAACGGGTCCTGACACTGGCAGATTTTTCGTCACTCGTTACAAATCCGGTGGCGGTGAGCTTGAATACCACGGAATTGTTGCTGGCGGTGAAACCGCTGCCGTTGACTGTGATGCCGACGGTCTTGTCAAGGCCTGTCACACTCACTTCATAAGGGACGAAGCCATCCTCATCAGCTGTTCCTGCTGTTCCACCGTTGACAGAAGCGTTCTTGATCCATACCGTCACCTTGCCGTCTGCCGGGACCTGGTCAACGCTGAATGAAATCGTTGAAGTTGCGTCGCCTGCCAGGAGATATGTCGTGCCGGTATTGATATTGATCTTCACATTAGAGAATTCGAGCTTCTTGACATCCCTGGTGGTAGTCTCAGAATCAACAAACTCTGCGTCGGTGAGCCTGAATGATGCAGATGTGACATCGGTTGCCACGGTCACGTCGAGAGTGATGTTCTTGTTGTTTACGGTAAGTTCATATCCTCCGCTGACAGCTGTTACGGCGGTGACACCGGTGCCGCTCATAGGAGAGATCGGCGTCATGTTGGTCAGAACGAGCTTGACCGTGCCGTCGTTCGGCATGTCTTCCAGTGTGAAGGACACGCGAGCGGTCTTGCCTTCGTTGAGGTACGTCTTGGTTGTGTTGCCAAGGTTGATGAGGTCAAGGTTGCTGAAATGGAGTTTCTGAATTTCAGTTGTGAGACTGTTGCCGTTGAACTCCGTATCGCTGAGCTCAAATTTTGCAGAGGTCTGACCGATGACCGGTGTCACGTCGAGGGTGACATTTGTTTCGGCCACGGTAAGGTTATACGTTCCATCGCCGTTGTCCTGGACATTGGAGACTCCGCTCCTGCCACTGCCGAGCGTCAGGTTGGTCAGCTTGATGGTGATCACGTTGTCGGATGGCAGATCATCCAGTGTGAAGGCTATGCGTGCCGGCTTGCCTCCAACAACATAATTCTTGCCAGTGTTGTTCAAGTTGATGAGCTTGAGGTTGCTGAAGTCGAGTTTCTGGATTGAAGCCTCGGCCACAGTACTCGGATTGTAGCTGGTGCCTGCATCAAGCTTGAAGTATGCCTTGTTCTCTGACGATGATGCAGGACGGATGATGACAGGGAAGCTTACATCGTTGGTGGTGATGTCTGAAATTACGTATGAGGTGTAGCCGTTACCATCCGAAGTGCCGGTAATGCTGGCATCCGCAGGTTCCGCGTTCTTGAGGTGTATTGTCACCTTACCGTCCAGAGGAATGTAATCCATATGGAATGTTGCCTGTGCCTGCTTGCCGGCGACGACATAACTGAGGTTCTTGTATTTGAAGGCAAGGTTGGTGAAGCCAGGCTTCTCGACTCTGATCTCGGTCAGTTTCGATGGATTGAACTCTTCATCGAACAACTGGAAATAAGCCAATGTCACATCATCCGCACTGGTCTTGACCTCGAATGTCTCTGAACTGATGTTGTCCACATCAAATTCATAGACGGCGTAAACAGTGGATTCAATGGTTTCGTCCGGCTGCCTGATGAACGCAGATGTATTCACAGGCTCGATACCCGACATCCTCACAAAGACCTTACCGTCCGAAGGCAGTCCGGTCATCCCGAACGCAATGTCCGCCGGCCTTCCGGTCACAAGGTATTCCTTCGTAAGATGAGGGTTGATGAACCTGTTCAGAGTGTTATCACCAACCATGAAGAGTGCATCCGCAAGGTTGAAGTTCTCGTTCGATACCAGTACCCGGTCTCCCTGGCCGAAAGACTCATCCACATCTCCGAAATTCGAAGTGTTGGTCTTGAACGGACAGTCGAAATACTTACGCAGGATTCCGTCGGCATCCATGACAGACGGTGCGGCATTGTATTCATCCCAGGTAATGGCTTTTGTGATGAAGTATGATGGCTTGCCGTCCGCGCCCACTTCGGACGTGATAGGCAGGATGTTGTTGCCCGGGGTCAGGGACATCTGCTCAGTCGTTATCTTCATGTCAAGCGTGAAGAGGGACTGCGGCAGATTCTCTTCGATACCTATCGAGACGGTGATATTCTGTCCGACTTTATTCAGAAGTCTGTCCGGGGTAAGCTTCAGGGTCATGTTCAGACGCGGGCGCATCTGGTAGCTGACTGTTCGCTGGAGGGTTTCATATTTTCCATTGTTGGAATTCCAGGTATGTCCCGTGATGGTGACGACTTCGGTCTTGATGATGTCACTTGTACTGACAGGTTCGATCGATATCTTGCGGTAGCCGTCGGTCTCATTGTAATTGGAAACAGAATAACTGTCAATCACCTTGCCGGACATTCCAGACTCGAATTCGATGGTTACATAAGAATCATGATCAGCCTCAGCGGCTTCCTTTGTCTTACCGAGCTGCTCAAGTGTCGTATTCACCACTGTTCCGGTAGTAATGTCCGGGATGTAGGAATACAGAAGAGCGAACGGTTCATCATCAAACAGCACTCTCTCTGTTTCGCTCACTGCGATTCTGCTCTTTCCGTTGGACAGGTCCTTGAGATCATGAAGGGAAAGGTCCGTGTCGATGGCGCCGCTGGAAACAGAATTCAACGCTTCTTCGACAGTCTCTTCTCCGACTTTGTAGACGGTGCCGATCTTAAGCAAATATGTAAAGTTTCTGAGTACCGGCAGGTAATTTCCGTCATTGTCGCGAAGGTCTATCTTGTAGAAAGTTTCTGTATCGCCGCCAGGCAGGTCTGAAGTTCCACCTACTATGATGCAGAGAGGGTCGCTTACCGGTTTCTCACGCTCGTAGGTGTAGGCATAGGTCCTGCCTGTTCCCGGGCCGCATGCAATCTGAGCAAGCTTTGCATCGCTCAATCCGGAAAGGCTTACAAGCTCCGAATAGGCCGGACAGAAACCCTTGTAATTCGCCGACATAGCCTCTGTGGCGTATTCGTAACCGGAATATCCCGTTTCGAAACGGCGGGCATCACGATTGTACGGAGCGGCTGTGGAATTCTCAGGGAAATTGCTTATCCAGAAGCGTGTGATGGTCAGGTTGGAACCGGTCGCAGCCTCAACATTGATCTTTGCAAAGTTCCTGACAAGCTTCACACTTGACATGGCTTCTTTAAGGCCGTTGATCCTGGCGTCGCTCTCATCGTAAATGCCATTTGTCTCAAGGTAGCCCCAATAAGCATCCTCGCCGGTCCAGTTCTCCGTGTCGAAACTGTATTTCAAAGTACCCACTGCATCCACGTCGGAACCATAGCCGAGCGCCTCGGGAGCGTTGGCGATGAAATGGATAACTCGCGGCTTGTCGCTTGTCTTAAGTTTGACCGTATAGGTGTATTTCGTGTTGTTTACCGTCGGAAAAGAGACCGGATCGGCTTTCACATATTCCACAAGGCTCTTTCCTCCTTCGTTGAATACGGCAAGATACAGGTTCTTGACATTCTGTGGCTGTTCGGTGAAAGCCTTCGTGTCCGGTCCTTCATCAGTGAAGCCGAAGTCAGGTGTGAATGTCAAGGTTGTGGTGCCGGCCTGTCCTGCTTCCTCGAAAAGCTCGTCAAGCGTACAGGAAGTGAACAGGACCGCGAATATCGCTGTTAATATGATAGAAATCTTTTTCATCGTTCGAAGGATTAAAGTTTAACGCGGCATGTCGCCCCAGTATCTGGTTTTCCACAGATGTTCTGGCAGACGGCCCTTGGTCGTCGCCACTGTACCGTTGTCATAGTCACGGTTTTCCCAGTACCACTCGTCGTACACGCAGCGGACGGCCAGGCGCTCAGTTGCATTTTCGACACCGGATGTGTAAACAGGTGGATGTGCAGCATTGAGCAGAGTACCATCTTTCTCTTCTACTTTGTAAACTCCCACGAATCCGGTACTGCACCAGTATTTCGCTGCGTACTCAGGACCTTGACCGAACTGGCCGAACAGCTGAGGGATCACATGGTCTGAGGATAGTTTGCAGATGTACTTGATCTCAGCTGCTGTAGGCACGCGCCACCTTCCTGCCGGGTATCCATCCTCCTGATATGCCGCACATCTCCTGACGGCTTTCTCATAGCTCATCATGGTACACTGTCCCCAGGAAGACGCGACGCGGAGCTTCGGAGCGATGATTTTTTCAGCTTCCTCAGAGGTCTTGGTCTGATAGTAATAGGACAGGGTCCTCGGAGTTTCTCCGTACAGAGCCGGCTCCGATTCAAAGATGTCAGGGTCAAGACTGCTGAGAGGATATCCCTTGTCTGTATCGTAACCACATGGGACTTGAACATAAGATGTCGCCAGTTCTTTCTTTGTTTCCTCCGGGTCATTTCTCAAACCTGAAACATCACCCGTGACTTGTCGCGGATCAGCAAGCATGAACTCTTCTCCATTGAAGACAGGGGCGACGGCAGTGGTTATCACATACATATTACCGTTGCTGTTGCCGATATTTGACGTAGAATAATTAAATAAATTTTGCGGATCATTACCATATCCGAAATAATAGTAGTAATAGTTGCTATAGCCAGGAACGATTTGGGAAGAAGTTGGTGTAAAAGGCTTGAGAGAATTCCCGTTTTTAACCAAATTTGGATTGATGTTGACAAATGAGGAAGGCACTACGCCCGGTGCAGGCACGATGGTCACTCCCTGGCTGTTTGGCTGCGCCTCTATGTAGATGGCAGGGTACTGGTGGACAATCACGTCCTGATAGTATTTGTCTGGCATGTCCTTGTGCCGGATGCGTAAAGTGAAAGTATATGGTACAACATCATAAGTACCATAATCGATGCCGGATATTCTCTCCTTTGAACTGAAATTGTTGTTCAGTTTATGATGGAAGGTGATAAGTGACCCATTCAAGCTGCAGTTGTAGATGTCCGTGGATCCTAAATCATGGCTGTCTCCGGAGATCTTGCTTGCGATACGGTTGCGGTAGTTCGGCCTCTCATAGGTCTCCATCACAATCTCGCATTCGTGGCTTGTGGTGAAAGGGAAATCCCAGGTGTCCTGATTGTACAGCCAGTATTCAGTCTGATTCATCATCAGATACCTTGCGCCATCGATATCGGTGGTCAGTTCATCATCTTCGAACGCATCGTTCCAGTCGAGGACCAGATACTCCATGTTCTTGAAAATCTGAGTCGGGCTTTCCTTCTGGAATCCTCCCAGCTTGTCAAGGTCGATGTTGAGCTGACACCAGTTGTTCATCGAGACATCCTTAAAGTTGAAGAAGACTGTATAATATGTAAGCTGGACTTTTCCGGTAGCAACCTCTTTCCAAGGCAGTTCGATGAGAAGATAAGGCTCCTGGCTTCCGACGAAATCCCAGGCCATGGAATATGAATAAACCGGACGTTCAGTAAGGCATTTCCAGATATCCTTGTTGTCATCGCTCTTGCCAGCCACGGGCTCGCCGAAATCGATTGCATCAGTATCGAAATATTTCTCCGTGAACTTGTTGTCGCCGGCTCTCACCGTTGCGAAATCTCCGCCAAGCGCGGTCTCGCCGAATGCATTATGGAACTCCACTTTCGCGTCGGCAGGGACGGACTTCCATTCTTCAGGGATCCAGATCTTGTCGCTGATGTCCAAGGAAATGGTGAATTTGTTGGCAAGTCTCTTGAGCTTTGCATTGACAGTCATCAAGTTGCCTGTGTCAGCATCTTTGACCGCCTTGGCATCATATATCATGGTGAAACTGTCCTGAATGCCATTGAGAGATGACGCAAACAACTTGGCGCGAAGCGTCTCAAGGCTCTGGTTACCACCAAGGAATGTTTCAAGATCCTTCGGAGGGTTGGCGACAATGAACACCTGGCAGGAGTCTGAACTTTCAAACAGAGCATCTGCGGTGGTCGATGCTACCGGAACTTCTTCCGTCCTCGAGCCGCTCTTGAGGTCAAGTCCGATCAGACGGCCTTTCAAGACAGGATTTGCAGTGCTTTCCCCGTTCTTGTAGAAGAAATAATATACGGAATTGATAGTGTTCTCGTTGAAAGGGTCCTCACCTTCTTTTGTGTCTGCCTTGGTCTCAAGCGATCTGGAAGAGAGGTTCAGGGAAATGACGTTGTTTCCATCTTCCCTGAAGTTGTCTGGCGAGCATGATGCAGCCATCAGAAGCAGCACAACTGCAGACATAGCGGATATATTGAGTGTTTTCATTGTTTTCTGTCTTATTTGGTGAGAATGATAGTCCATTTGACGACATTGTTGTTCTTGTCCTTCTGAAGCAAATCATCTATGCAGTAGGATTCGCCGTTAGGGTATCTGACAGAGAACGAAATCTGTATGCTGTAATCCTTACCCGCCGCCACTGCCATCGGATAGATGGTGAAAGTATTGCCGTCAGTCACATCCACTGCTCCGTAGTTGCAGTCCATCTTGTCGCCGTATCTGCTGGCTGGCAGCCCGTCGGCTCCGAGCGTGACATTGTCAACCTCGAAGGCATCGTAGTCACCTTCCTTGGAGATGATCCAGGTCGCACCTTCCGGCGCTGTCAGCTTGAAACTGCCCGTAATAGGATTGCCGCCCTTGAAGTAAATCGTATGAGTAACCTCGTCCACAGTACAAGTGCTTTCATCGAACTTAAGCGGGGACCCGACTTTCAATTCATCGTCATCGACTGCATACTTGATGGACGGTTCGGAATAGTCCCAAGGCGCTGCGCTTAACTGGAGGGTGAACCAGTCATCCCGGAAAGCGATCTGCATGATACGTTTCGTGCCTTCAGGCCAGCCTTTCTTTACGGCCCCACCGGTTTTAACCTCGAGGTCCTGAGGGAGTTTGGCGTACTTGGTGACGGTGACGCCGTCCTGCACATAAACGATTTTCAGATACGCGCCGCCTGTTGGCTGGGTGTTGCTGTCGATCCATCCTGTGGCTTCAAGTTCGTCGCTGGTCTGAGCCCAGAACATATAGTACTGGGTTGTTGAGGTGGAGCCGGTGCCGATAATATCGGCACAGTCACCGTTCGAAGCGATGGTGATATCTGCAGAATTCAGCTTTCTGGCGCCATCTGTCCAGGTGCAGGCGACACTGTCCTGAGGGTATGTGACCCTGGCGCTGTCGGTGAATGCGATAGTCGCGGACTTCTTGTTCTTCAGTCCGACGAGAGTCACATCCTTGATGGTGATGCTGCTGCCGGTATAGTTGTGTGCCGAGAATGCTATCGCGCTGTAGAGGTGATTCAGATTGAAGGCCACCACTGAGTGATCGGCATTGTCCGCAGGTCTGTTCACCACTTCGGAGTAGCAGAAGTCGAAGTCACTGTCCGTGGCGGTGAAATCGAAGGTTCTGGAAGGAACCTTGAGTGTGCTGTCCTTTACGCTGATGCCGGTCGGAGCGGTCTTTCCGTTTTTATCCTTCGTCAAATAGGAGAAGAATTTGTATGTCACATTTCCGCCCCAGTAGTAATCCTTGCCGAGATCCCAACCGCTTTCCGTGGCGTCGTATTTGGCCGTCACGCCCTCAATGAAAGGGTTTGAGCCTGCAAATCCCCAGATGGTAAGTTCAGTATTTGCGGTGTTGATGTCGCTTGAGCCCAGAAAAGCCTTGGTTGCCATCCCGACACGGAACTTTATCGGAGAGCCGAAGTCAGCGGCAGAATCGGTGTCGAGACTTTCATTGCATGAAACAGCTGCTGCCAGCATGGCTGCCATGATGATATATCTGTATTTCTTCATGTCTTGCTAGTCTATTGGAATATAATGCTCTCTCTCTGACCAGTCCACCAGAGTCATGCTCAAGGAAAGATCTTCCCTCTCACCCACTGTGCCAATCTTGTATGTGTAATAATAGCCGGCATCCCAGGAGACATTCGTACTGGTGTTTGTGGTAGCAGGAAGATGACCCTTTAATATCTCCACCGGGCCGGACCCGATCTGTATGCCGACTTCAACCCCGCAGTTTTCGAGAGTCTGCGGGATGACGAGAAGTACGTCACCCGTGCAGGTGTAGAGGTCTTTTTCCGGATTAGTTCCGTACTTGCTTGCCACCCACTTGCTGTCTGGTAGTCCGCTCGCAAAAGTGACTCCGCTGGTGCCGAACGTCTGGCGGTAGGCATGGCGGTTACCCAGTGTGGAACTGACCCAGTTGAATGTGTTCATCGCGCCGGCATAGGTGCAGCTGCCGGAAGTGGCGAGACCAAGATATCCTGAAGAGCCGGAAGAGGATGCAGGACCTACCAGCCTGACATAGACCAGTTTGATGTCTGTAAAATCAGCCGGGTCCACGCAGAAGCGGATCTGCGCGAGGGCGTGATAGAACTTGAGGCTGAACATGTCGCTGGTGCCATCCTTGAGGGTGCCGAATCCTGGATTCTCATGATCATCCTCGAAAGAGGCGGTGTGCGAAGTATATGCGAAAATGATGTCGTCACAGTTCGCAGATGTGACCTCGTCGCTCGAAACCAATGCCGCGTAAGTGAACGGGTAGTTGGCATCGACGCTGCTGTCAGACTTTGTGATGCTGCGGCTGCCTTTGATGGTTTTCGGCGCGTAGGCGAAGAAATTGATCGGAACATTGTTGACCCATGAGAATCTAGGGTTCACATAATCATCGTCGGTGTTGCCTTCTATCCTCCAGTGCAAATCCTTGTAACTCGTGCTGTAAAACACATTCACATCCTTGAGGGTCTGAGGAGAGGCCGTGGAAGCATCGTAAGCGCCGGAATACTGGCCCGGGTCGACATAGATGCCTGGATTTATCTTGCCGGAACTGCCGACTGAGTCACGCTGCCAGGACTTGGTCACATAGGCACTCAGCTTGAAGACTGCTTCTTCCTGGAGGCTTGACGTCGTGATCACTGAAGCCTTGGTGTCATAAACACCTTCGACCGTAAGTTTGATGGCCGGACTGCTTCCCTTCCCCGGCATAGGTTCCTTTCCGCAGGATGCGAGCAAGAGCGCAAGTGCAGAAAGAGTCATGATAGTGTAAAAGATTCTTTTCATCGCTCTTTGCTTTTAATCAAATGTTATGTCCTGGAAGCCGTCAGGCGCGATAGTGGAGTCGAAACCGTTGTCGAAATCATCCACGGTGACCTGCTCGACCTTGATGGCCTTGTTCGTGTAGGACCCGTCCAGAATTGGTCCTTCCATCATGAAATCCAAGGGAGTTAAAAATATCCCTTCATAATATTTGCCCATATGCCGTTTGTTATTCAAAAAAGGTATCCCGCTGCCCTTCAGCCCTGAAATCCCACGCTTTGCCTTTTTAACTTTAATATGTAAACACTTAGCCTTATATTCAATAATCGTGTAAAAATAGTGACAATAATAATTCGCATATGTTAAAAAGAGTTAATTATCAATAATATTAGTTTTTTCACAGACAATATTTCCTGATTTCAGAACGTCTCCGCTAGTTATGCTGCAATGAAAATTCTTAAAAAAGTCAAAAATTTTTTGACAATAAATAAAATTTTAATATATTTGTAAAAGAATTTCAGACATAATAGATGGAGACAAAGAAGACAAACAGAACGATGCCGTTCAATTCGTCGCGTAAAACCGGGAGGAGACTCCGCCCGGTCATGATAGCGATGATGGACGAGAACATCTCCATCGCAGACCTTGCCGAAAGGCTCGGACTGTCACGTCAAAGTGTTAACAGATGGTTCCAGGTGGACGACTTGAGATTCACCAGCCTTGAAGATATCGGCGAGGCGATGGGTTATGACCTGGAATGGCAGCTTGTAAAAAGAGAAGAGACCCCTTAACTCGAGTATTCTTTTTCAAGAATATATTTCATTTCACTTTGTTTGCACCTGCTCTCAAGCATGCTTGGGGGCAGGTCTAATTTAATCCTGAGACGCGAGTTTGCGTGCGACGATGGTCGCGGCCAGATGGACAAGCTGCCCGCAAGGGCGCTTGCGATAATACTCGGGGGTGCGGTCAGATGGGGCCGGACCTTCATGGGAGGCCTTGCTCAAGCCAAGGAGTTCCCGACAGACAATGCTGCCGTTCTCCTCCCTGTAAGCAGCGGCGAACTCCTGCACAAGAGCATAATTGGCGGTCCTGCTCTGCTTGTCTGACGGATCGGAGGCTGGTATCATGAATCCCGCCATCATGGTCATTCCGCTGACGGCGCCGCAGACCTCACGAAGGCGCCCGAAGCCTCCACCGAAGCCTGAGCACATGGATGCTATGGTGCTCTCATCCAGGCCACAGGATTCAGCGATGAGGTCAGAAAAGGCCAGAACGACCGACTGACAGCAGTTGTAGCCATTGTTGAAGTATCGCTCGGCGCGTGCTCCCCTCTCGGTGGGGTCGAAATCTGCAGGTATTCTCAACATAATAAAGTCTTTTGCGGCACAAAATTAGCAAATTACATCTTACTTTTGTTATATTTGTGCATTATGGACAACAAAACAAGCATCACCATCACTCAGGAAGGCTCGCTGATCAATCTGGTCGGAGACCTTGACGGTCAGGGCGTTCTCAGGCTGGAGACGGCCATGAACGCAGATAATATCTACATCCTTGATTTCGCCGGAGTAAGCAGCGTGAACTTCGCGGCTCTCCGCGGTCTTCTGCGCTGCCGCAGGAACGGCTTTCGATTCAGCATCATAAATGCCGGCGAGGAAGTCATCGAACTGTTCGAGAACACAGGCGTGTCATCCTTCATCAATATATGCAGAAGGCCGAAGTCCCTCGACATAAGCAAATACGACGAATTCGGAGGTGGATACCTGTCCAAGTCCTTCAACAGCGAGGACGGGGACTCCATGCTCAAGTTCTACGGAAAGCGCGTGCCTGCCGCCCTTGTGTACCAGGAGAAGAACGTTGCGAGAAAGGTGTTCCTGTTCGGCATACCTACTCCTATGGTGGGAGCCATCAGGGAGAACGACGGCAACTACGCCATCGATTTCGAGAGGATAGAGGGAAAGAGATCCTTCTCCCGTGTGATCGCCGATGAGCCTGAGAAGCTCGAGGAAATGTCCGTCAAGTTCGCCAGGATGTGCAAGGAACTGCACAGCACCCCGTGCGATGTGACCATGTTCGAGGACAGGACAGAGTTCTACCGCAAGACCGTCATAAACTGCAAGGACATCACCGAAGAAGAAAGGAGCAAGCTGCTGGCGTTCATCGATTCGATACCGGCGGCCACCACCTGCCTGCATGGTGACATGCAGCTGAGCAATGTGATAACGACCGGCAAGGAGGATCTCTGGATCGACCTTTCCGACTTCGGATACGGCAACCCGCTGCTCGACCTGGGCATGTGGTTCTTCCTGTCAATGATGAACAGCGAGGAGCGCGCCGACATGATCTTCCACATGACAAAAGCCCAGCTTGCAGAGTCATGGAGAATCTTCGCACGCGAATACTTCGGCGCCGACACCGAAGAGAAGCAGGTAGAGGCCATCAGAAAAGTGGAACCATTCGCTGCGCTTCACATGTTCTACCTGGGAGCCAACTACGGTTTCGAGCCAGGCATGATGGACTTCGTAAGGGCGAAACTTATCTATGAATAACAACTATTAAAATTGATTATGAAGAAAATAGCAGCAGTTTTCATTTTCGCAGTCTCCATGCTGGCCATCAGCGGGAATGTCTGCGCTCAGGAATACACGGATATTTTTGAATATATCAGAGGGAAAGTTCCGGGAGTCCAGGTCGGACAGGCCGGTCCAGGCAGCATGCCGTCCATCATCATCCGCGGTATAGGCACCAACAGCGAGCACACCCAGCCTCTGTTCATAGTCGATGGTGTACAAACTGACAACATATCGACCATCAACCCTAACGACGTTGATTCCATCGACATCATCAAGGACGGAACAGCATCCATCTATGGCATGCAGGGAGCCAACGGTGTGATAATAGTCACGACCAAGACCGCGGTCGAAGCCGCGAGAAGGGAGGCGGCGCTCAAGAAAGAAGCGCGGCAAGCCAAGAAGATGAACAAGAAGAAAGCGGCCAACTAGACCGCTTTTTTTGTACCATATATGTTCCGGCAGGGACTATCCGTTGTTGATATTGTCCTGAACCATCTGCATTGCCCGTTTCGGATCAGCCTGGAGTTCCTCGCGCAAAGTCTCATCGTGGAAGTCGGTCAGGAACTTGATCATGAAGTCAACGATGGCATCTGAGAATACACCCTTTGATGTATAGATCTCGCGGTCCTTCTGAAGTTCGCCGGCAGCCTCCACGCAGGAAGCAGGGAGCTGCTCGAGAGCCTCCTGGACAGCCTTGTTCTTGGCGTCGTGGATATTGACGCCGAGGCCGACATAAGTCTTTTCTGCAACCTCAAGAGCATCAGGAATCTCGAAGCCGTGACGTGCAGCGGCGCATAAAGCGGCCATAAGAAGATATGTATCCGCGAAACCGTCAGATGCGCGCCACTCGAAGGTCTGCTTGTCGCTGAAATCCTTGTCCGATGGCTTCTCAAGAGGGTTGCACTTTGACGCCATGTCCACTGGCTTGAGCCATCCGAGAGGTACTCTCACGAGAGCGCTTCTGTTGGAGAATGACCAGCAGAGGGAGGTAGGAGCCTCCTGATGAGGTACAAGACGCATGAATGAAAGCGGATGAGGATTGCCGAAGGCAGGGAGTGAAGTTCCGGCAGCCATATATCCGGCGATGGCCTTGCGGCACTCATCTGTGAGTTCGCCGTCCTTAGTCATCATGGACTTGCCGTCCTTGGTGAACTTGCAGTGGACATGCATGCCTGAACCGGCCTTTCCGACAGTGATCTTCGGTGCGAAGGTGAGAGTCACATTATACTCGTATGCAAGCTGACGCATGATCCACTTGGCTACGACAAGCTGGTCGGCGGCGTCCTCGATGTTGACAGGAAGGAACTCGATCTCGTTCTGTTCGAAGATCTGGCCGTCCTGGGTGAAGTTTCCGACCTCGGAGTGGCCGTACTTGATCATACCGCCCGCCTGGGCGATGAGCTTCATGGCCTCGGTCCTGTACTCAGTGAACTTGTTGAAAGGTGCACTTTCATGGTAACCCTTCTGATCTGCAACCTGATAGAGCTCCTCAGCTTCAGCTATGATATAATACTCGAGCTCACCCATCGTCTCCATCTTGAGACCTGTTGTCTCTGTGAAAACCGTGTGCGCCTTGTGGAGGATGTACTCAGGAGAGCTCTCGAAAGGCTCGCCTTCGCGGTCAAAGAATGAGCAGAGAAGGTCAACGGTAGGAGCTGTCGCGAAAGGATTCACGAAAGCCGTGCGGTACTTAGGGAGCACATAGAGATCGCTCTTGCCAGCCTCGATGAACGGGAAGAGGCTTGAACCATCCACTCTCTCGCCCGCCTCGAGGATGTTCTCGAGATGCTCGGCACTGTGAATGACGAAGTTCAAGGTCTTGAGCTTGCCATCCCATCCGCAGTAGTGGAAATTGATGAACTCCACATCATTCTCCACGCAGTACTTAACAATGTCTGCTCTTGTGAACTCACAAGCAGGTTTTCCGAGATACTGAACCAGCAGGTTCGGACTCATTGCGATTTTTTTGTCCATTTTATATAAATGTTAAATGTTTTATTCCATCAGTTTACGGTACTTGAAGCGTTTCGGCTCCTCGCCTCCGAGACGGCGCTTCCTGTTCTCCTCGTACTCGGAGTACGAGCCTTCGAAGAAATACACCTGCGAGTCACCTTCGAACGCCAGGATGTGTGTCGCGATCCTGTCGAGGAACCAGCGGTCATGTGATACGACCACAGCGCATCCGGCGAAGTTCTCCAAGCCTTCTTCCAGCGCTCGTATAGTATTGACATCCACGACATTGGTAGGCTCATCCAGAAGTATTACATTACCTTCATCCTTAAGCGTCAGAGCCAGCTGCAGACGGTTTCTTTCACCACCGGAAAGTATGCCGCACTTCTTTTCCTGGTCGGCCCCACTGAAGTTGAAGCGGGACACATAGGTCCTGGCCGGGACCTCCCTGTTGCCGAGGCGGACGAACTCGGAGTCGCGGGCTATCGTCTGGTAGACCGTCTTCTCCGGGTCGATGCTGCTGTGCTGCTGGTCCACATAGGAGAGCTTGACAGTCTCTCCGATGGAGATCTCACCAGAATCAGGCTGGTCCAGCCCCATTATCAGGCGGAAAAGTGTGGTCTTTCCCGCTCCGTTAGGTCCGATGACGCCCACGATACCGGCAGGCGGCAGGACGAAGTCTAGATGCTCGAACAGCAGTTTGTCGCCGAAACCCTTTGACACATCATGGAACTCGATCACATGATTGCCGAGACGAGGGCCATTCGGGATGTATATTTCAAGATTAGCCTCCTTCTCCTTGGTATCGGCGGAAGCCATCTTCTCATATGCGCCGATTCTGGCCTTCTGCTTGGCCTGGCGGGCCTTCGGAGCCATCCTGACCCACTCGAGCTCGCGTTCGAGGGTCTTGCGGCGCTTGCTCTCCTGCTTCTCCTCCACGGCCAGACGCTGGCTCTTCTGCTCCAGCCAGGACGAATAGTTCCCCTTCCAAGGTATACCTTCGCCGCGGTCAAGTTCAAGTATCCAGCCAGCCACATTGTCCAGGAAATAGCGGTCATGGGTGACCGCAATGACTGTACCCTTATACTGCTGAAGATGCGCTTCGAGCCACTGAATACTCTCTGTATCAAGGTGGTTAGTAGGTTCATCTAAAAGTAACACATCAGGTTCCCTGAGCAGCAGTCGGCAGAGTGCCACGCGCCTTCTCTCGCCACCGCTGAGGGTGGACACGAGGGCATCTTCCGGAGGGCACTGGAGCGCGTCCATGGCCCTTTCAAGCTTGGCGTCGATATCCCAGCCTCCTAGATGCTCAATCTGCTCGGTAAGTTCGCCCTGACGGATGATCAGATCGTTCATCTCGTCGTCCGACATAGGTTCCATGAACTTCATGTTCACCTCCTCATATTCCTTCAGCAGGTCCACCACCTCCTGGACACCTTCCTTCACCACTTCGATGACCGTCTTTTCCGGATCCATCTGAGGGTCCTGCTCCAGATACCCGACCGTGTAGCCCGGGGCCCAGACGACCTCGCCGCGGTAGGATTTCTCCACGCCGGCGATGATCTTCAGGAGGGTGGATTTACCGGAACCATTGAGACCGATGATGCCGATCTTGGCCCCATAGAAGAATGAAAGGTAGATGTCTTTCAGGATGACCTTGTTGTTGTGAGGAAGAACCTTCCCCACCCCGGCCATTGAGAATATGATCTTTTCGTCTGCCATAACACAAATTTATAAAAAAAAACACTCCCTTCATAGCACAGAACAGGTCAAAATACCCACTTTTTACGGTTAACAAAAATGTTACCTTTGGCAACTTTTCTGTTTCACCCTCTGAAAACAAGCCATATAAAACATTTAATAAAAATTTTAATAGATTCGACACTTATATCGTTACAAATGGCTGGAAGGCCAATGATTTTTCGTCATAATTGACTAATTTTGCTTATTGCTATAGCCTGAACACCCATGAAAAGGACATTGTTACTTACTGCCATTGCCGTCATCATCTGCTCCTGCACCCGTTAGGCTGGTCCACGTACAGCAGAGGATTTCAATTTCGGATGGGGGCCCTGTCTCTGGGACAGCCCTGAATTCGCCTCGGGCGGCACCGGCATCGGCACAGAACATATTGACATAAGAATATAAAAACCTAATATTATGAAAATTAGACAAGTGACTCTACTGAGTTTGATTTTAGCTTTAAACATACAGGCTTACGCCCAGAACAAGCCTGACTACGAGGCGGCGGCGAGATTCTCGCAGAAGAAGATTTCCCAGATGGTGTACTCCACCAGGATCACTCCGAATTGGTTCCTGAACAGTGACAAGTTCTGGTACAGCTGGAAGACATCCGACGGCACCAAGTACTACATCGTGGATCCGGCTACCGGCTCGAAGACAGAAGCATTCGACATGGACAAGCTGGCCATGGAGGTCACCACCATTGTCAAAGACCCGTTCGACGCACAGCACCTGCCTTTGACAGGATTGAAGCTCAACGAAGACAAGGCCTTCCGCTTCGATGTCAAGAGCACTCTTGACGTGCCTGACACCACCGCGAAGAAGAAGGAGGGTCAGCCTCAGAAAATGACGAAGAAGGTCTTCCACTTCGAGTACGACATCGCCTCCGGCAAGCTCAGCGAGTACCAGCCTGAAGAGAAGGAGTATCCTTCCTGGGTCAGCGTCTCCCCTGACGGAAAGACGGGAGTGTTCGCCAAGGACAACAACCTCTGGTGGATGGACGCCGAGAACATGAAGAAGGCGGCGAAGGACGAGAAGGACAGCACTCTCGTCGAGCACCAGTTGACCTTCGACGGCATAAAGGACTTCGGCTACGGTTATGACAACTATGAAGGTAACACCGACACCTCAAAGACAAAGAGGACTTCCGTCGCCATGATAGCCTGGTCACCGGACTCAAGGCACTTCGCCACCATAAAGTACGACATGCGCCCTCTCAAGGAGCTCTGGGTAATAAACTCGGTGTCACAGCCACGCCCTACCCTTGAGACCTACAAGTACCAGATGCCGGGTGAGCCCGGACCTCAGGAGGAACTTTATGTGTTCGACATGCAGGACGGATCATCCAAGTTCTACAAGACCAGCGCATGGAAGGATCAGGAGATGGCTTTCGAGATGCAGCAGCCGAAGAACTCCGACTCCTACAAGAAATACCGCTCACGCGTGTGGCTCGGCGACAACGACGGCTTCTACGCCCACCGCATGTCCCGTGACATCAAGAAGATGGACTATGTCTATATCGACCTCGCCAGTGACTCGACTAAGACCATTATCGCAGAGAGGATGAACTCGTTCATCGAAGGCCGCGACTTGCGCCTCATCAAGAACGGCACCCAGATCATCGAGTGGTCCGAGCGCAACGGCTGGGCCAACCTTTATCTCTACAACGCCGACGGCACACTTGTCCGGAACCTCACTGAAGGAGCATATCATGTGTCCGACGTGGTAGCCGTGAACGAGAAGGAAGGCTACGTCACTTTCATCGCCTGTGGCGTGCAGAAAGGAGAGAACCCATACCATGAGCATCTTTACCGCGTAAGCCTCAACGGTGGCCCGATAAAGAGGCTTGACGTCGAAGATATGGACACCGCCGCCTATGCAAGCGATGATTCCAAGTACTATGTGATCAACTATTCGCGCGTGGACTGCGCTCCTTCCTCCGCTCTTGTGGACGGAAACGGGAAGATAACCCATCTCGAGGACGCAGACCTCAGCAAACTCTACGAGGCGGGCTACAAGATGCCGGAGCGCTTCACCGTGAAGGCCGCAGACGGCATCACCGATCTCTACGGAGTCATGTACAAGCCTTTCAACTTCGATCCGGAAAAGAAATACCCTATCCTCGAATACGTCTACCCTGGCCCGCAGGTGGAAGCCAACAACATCGCCTGGACCAGCGGCATGCTCCGTCTCGACAGACTCGCCCAGGTCGGATTCATCGTCATCACCGTCGGCAACCGAGGCGGCCATCCTGACCGCTCGAAGTGGTACCACAACTACGGCTACGGCAACCTTCGCGACTACGGCCTCGAAGACCAGAAAACGGCCATCCAGAGGCTTGCAGCCCGCTATCCGTTCATTGACGCGACACGCGTCGGCATCCA
>JAZRWN010000050.1:0-7592 GCA_045599725.1 Candidatus Cryptobacteroides sp.
TCCGACTTGAAATGTATTCCGCATAGTATTTCCCGCCTTCCTCAAAGACATAGACTTTCCGGACAAGGTACTCGCCTTTTTTGACATAGAATGAGTATTTCTCTGCAATCATAGTTGTTCTTTCTTATGACTTGAAAGGGCCGCGGGCTGCGGCCCCGGTCAAACTTTCCTGAAGGTGAAGTCAACCTCCTGCCTTCAGCCCTGCTGCGATGTGATGAGTTCTACGTCCTTCGCCGAGATAGTGGCGTTCACGTAGACAGTCCCGTCTCGATTTGCTGAACTGAGGCTGAGACGGCCTCCGACAAAGACCTTCTGACCTTTCTTGAGGTACTTCTGTACTGCCGTCTTCTGATAGTACACATCGAAGTACTGCGTTTTCTTTTCTTCGCCGCGGTTCTCGTTTACGGCTACACGGAAGACGATGTACTCACTTCCGTCGCGGCTTGTCTTGTTCTCCGCGTCAGCAACGATGTTGCCGATGATTTGTGCATTTTGCATAAACTGAAAATGTGTTTGTTGTGTTATACTTCCGTGGATTCATTCTTTTCATTATTCTCTATCAAGCCGATGATATGCTCCATCAGAGCCTTCACCTCAAGGGTCTTCGCATTAAGCTCCTGCAGGAAATATGTCGCGGCTTTGTTGTTGACGACAGGGGAGCCGTCCTTCCTCGTCTGTGAGATCAGCACTTTGAATTCCTTTATGGCCTGATTGTATCCGACTCCTATTTTGGCTATTTCTGAGGACAGCATGTTAACCTGGCTCCTGAGGTCGGCTTCACCGGAATCCATTCCCCGGTTCATCGCGGCTTTCCCGTCCAGGCAGCGCGTACGGATATACCTCGAAATGCTGAGGTAACCGCTCCGTTCCATCTGGTATTGAAGCTGTACCTTCTCCGCTTCTGTAAGGCGGATTGTCACGCGGTTTTCTCTGGAGTCTCGAACAGGTGTACCCATATTGTTAAATGTCTGCCGTCAGTAAATCACGTTAGCCTTTTGTCTGCCAATATTTGAGAGTCGGCTGACATTGGCCCATCTTGCTTAGAATGATTTGGGTTAAACAAGATTTCATGCAAAGTTAAATGAAATTTAATCTAAATTCAAAATCTTTTTATAATACATTTAATTATCTTTGTCGGACAAATGACATGTATTTGATGCAGCGTCAGACATTATATTTGTGAAATATTCTGTTGAATTTTGTCACACTGACACAATTTGGCAGTTTTGTATTTGAAATTTGTAAATTGAATAACTGTATGGAAGATTGGATTACCGTCATGCCTAACAATCCGGACCATTCGAAGTACTATATACAGAACTTGAAAACATGGCGAACAAATTGAAAATAGCCCAGCCGTCGCTCTCGAACAAATGGAGATTGCTGACAAGATCCACGGACCTCGTCTTCCTGCTGTACAACAACAGGGACAAGGGGGGATTGGAGAATCCGGCAAAGGAACTGGGCCATCGGAAAAGCGAGCAGGCTTCACCACAGTCTCTGGCATCCCTCAAGAAAGAGGGCCTCATTGTTGACATGGAGGGCAGATGGGAGCTCGACCAGATGATTGTGGATTTCATAGATGCCCTTGCCGGTATCGGTGGGGAAGCCAATGTCCAGACTATCCAGGGAAACCGAATCAATCTCAGCACTCATATCCAGCACTATCTTGACGCAAAGCAGGACGGTACGGATACCGAGAGATACTTCAAGCTTATACGAAATGATCTTCAGAAGATTCTCAGGAATATCCGGGGATGCCTTGAAGGAGTTGACTTCACAATCAAGGACACCTACACCAGCGAGACGAATCTCAATCTGAAATCCCAGATTCTGAAGGAGAACCGTGAGATACTTGATACCCTGGAAAAGGAGACGCGGGATCCCTCATGCGGAATCTATGCATTCATTGAACAGCATCCTGCCTTCAATGATGAGAATGACGAGAGGATGCGTACCCTCAAAACCGCTTTCCTGTGGTCTTTCTCCAGATTCTACGGAAGCCGAAAGTCCGCGATTGTCCGCCGCATCGGAGAGTATCTTGATCGTATTGAGAAAGTGGACAAGCCAGCAAGGAAAATTCAGATAATCTATGAGCTGTACTCAAAGAACCAGCTGCGTTCGCTCAGCAACCTTGTAAAGCACGATGCCTATTATCTTCCGCAGATTCAAAAGCCAAGAAGCCTCTCCCTCTCCCTTGAAAGGGACCTGTATCCTGATGATAACCCGGTGATTCCGGTTGCTGTCAGGGATCTCAACTTGGAGACTGGCGAGGTTGTCATAGAGGCCCCTGTGGTATCCCGGGACGTGATGCTGAAACAGCCCCCGAAGTCTGTCGCGTACAATTTCCTTGCTGAGGTCCGCCGAGTCTTCGCCTCATTTGAAAAGGATGCCTCTCCGGACACTCTGCTTGCCGAATTCATAATAGGCTACGAGGGCTTCGAGCGTGAACTGAATTTCCGGGAGAGAGTGATGTTCTTCCTGGAGGTCGTCAATCAGTTCCGGACCAGGGTCACCATCATGGACACTTCAACGGAATATATATCCGGCGAAGACTCATACTGGTGCATTGATGTGATAAAGAAACAAAAATAGAATACAAACATGAACGAAGGAAACCAGATTATTGTTCCCGACATGCCACACATGAAGGAGATATACAGAATCTTCCGTGATGGCGGCTTCATCAGCGAGCAGTGCCTTTCTGAAACGAAAAGGCGCTATTATCGGGACTTGGAGAACAACTATGACGCATTCTTCAAGTATTTCGCTCAGCTCGGCCTGTTCCTGGAGAAAGGCAACGGCTATTTCCATCTCTGTGAGGAAAAGACCCCGCAGAGGGTGCAGAACTCCATCCGTACGGATTACGGTACATTCATTACCATCCTGCGTCTGCTTACGATGTGGAAACCCGACCTCTCGGCCGGATACCAGTTCAAGTCCTATGAGTTGCAGCAGTTCTGCGATGAAAACGACGAGGCGAAGCATCTTCTCCCGGAATCCAAGGACGGTCAGCTGTCGTCCCGCGTAAGCGATTTCCTGTCCACAATGGAGAAGCAGGGCTTCGTGGATCTCTCCAGCGACGAGTCCACCTGCATGGTGACTTCAGCCTTCTCCTACCTGAAACAATATGTCACGACTATACGCCTGTTCGGTGAATACAGCAAGTATAACTATTCAGATGATACAGCCGAAGTCGTATCGGAAGTTCCTTCCGATTCTCCGGATGAAAACAAACTTGAACTTGATAATACAGGAAACTGATGGGATACATTAAACAAGTCATTCTGGCGAACAGCGCCGGATACCCCTATGCACAGGTGCGCATTGACGGACACTGTGACATAGCCGGTGGACAGGGTGTCGGCAAGACCACCCTTATGAATGCAATCCTTTTTCCGCTCGTGGTTGACGACATCCTTATCGATATCACGAAAGAGGAGAAGGAGAGATTCAGTGAATACTACTTCAAGTACCCGAACTCTTTCATCGTCTATGAGGTGATAAACAACAAGGACGTTCCTTACTGTGTCCTCGTGAACCGGGCCGGTCCCGCCCTTCATTTCCACTTCATCAGCGCCCCGTTCGATGATGGATGGCTTTTCGATGAGGGAGGCAACCTGCGCCGCAATTGGGACGAGGTGAAGGCCACGCTTGACGGAATAAGGACAGAGACCAAGACCACACGTGATGAGTTCAACAGGATATTCCTGGGGAAGGGTGACAGCTATATGGAGCAGTACTCCATCATGAAAAGCCAGAAGGGAAACGACACCATCCGTCCTCTGCTATCATCCATCTTCAAGAACCTTCCGTTCACCCAGGACAACATCAAGGCATCACTTGTTGAGTCCGTGAAGACAAGCAACCAGCTGGACTCCGAAGGAATCGATCTCGGCCATTACCGCAAGGACCTCGCTGGATTCCAGAGCAAACTCTCGGATATCAGCCTTGTGACTCGTACAGGAAAGGATGGCAAGACCGCAATTGAGGACGTTGCAGAATCTATCTTCCGCCTGAAGGACAAGTATGAGACAATGTCCTCTGAACGGGAAAGTATTCCTGCCAGGCTTGCTTTCTCGAAGATGGCGACCGAAAAGGATCTGGAGGCGGCTCGCAATGAGTTGGAAAAGGCTTTGTCACGCAAGGAATCCATTGAGGCGAGCCATAAGGAAGAAGCTGATGCTTTCGCCGCGGAACTGCTAAAAGTATCTGAAGATATCGGTGCGGTGAAAACAGAGATTGGCGCTATCGAACAATTGGAGCGCAAGTATGTGGAGAAGGGCGTTCACGACCTTGAGGCACTTGTCGAATGGATCCGTGACCGTAAGCATCATGAGGAAGAGAAAGCTCATGTCGAGTCCCTGATGAACACCATCAACGAGGATGCCTCTGAAATCAATGCCAGGCGAGAGAATGCCTTAAAGTCCAACATGGCTTTCTACCAGCACAAACAGGCCGAGGCGGAGAGGGAATTCAATACCAAGGACAAGGCTCTTTCAAATGAGAAGGAACTTGCGCTTGATGAGAAGGACAAGGCTCAAAAGGAGATCGATAGGAAATACGACTCCCTCATAGGAAAAGACTGGAGCGATTCCCAGAAGCAGCTCGTCAGCAACCTCATTGAGGCTACCCGCAGGGTTGAAGCCTGCGAAACCCTGGAGGATGCCGGGAAGGCGCTGGAAAGCCTTGCCGGTGTCCAGGGGGAAATCGGAGAGATTATTGCCGGAGTCATTTCAAGGCGTTGCGGAGAAGGAGCAACACTTCGAGATCTGAAGGCCGCAGCAGATGAAGCACTCAGGCTTCTCTACTCTCATCTTGATGAGAAGGTGAACCTGGACAGGAAGAAAGCATCAGAGAGTGCCGCCGTCAACGACAGGTATGCGAATAAGAAAGCCGATATCGAGACCAGACAAAAAGCTTTAATGAGCAGCAAAAAGGAAAAGCTTGCTGCTATTGTGAAAGAATGCCGTGCGAAGGAAGACCAGATCAACCATGACTATGATTCTCAGCTGTCGTCTGGGAGCGGAAACCGGGAGGCTGAGATTCTTGATCTGAAAGACCGGCTTGAAAGTGCGAACTATATCCTTGAAGCCATAACTAACTTTCAGGGTTGCGCAGTGGAGGACAAGAGGCAGATTGACAGAAAGCCGGAGTTCGAAGCAAAGAGAAAGGAGCTCAATGACAGTAAGATTTCCATAGGGGAGAGAAAGAAGTCAGCGGAGGAATCATATCGGGCGGCTGCCGGTGAACTTGACGGACGGATTCAGACGCTCAAGCAGACAAAAGCCAACCTTGAAAGTGAGATTCAGACTGCCGATAGGTTCATCGGGCAGAATGCCCGTGTCAAGGCCGTCATTGAAACCTGCGAACCCGTTCAGACCGAAAGCAGTCCTAAGAGTGTTATTGAAGATTATAATGATATCAATAATACCATTAATGAAATCAAGGATTCAGACAATCCTGACGGTCTTCCTCAGGCGGTACAGAAACTGTATGCTCCTGGCATGCTGTCCAGGGTTGACACCTTCGACCTTGGAATCGGCGAGAACAGCAGGCTCAGCAGTTTCGACGACTTCATGCTGGTCGCAGACAAGCTTGAAGCCAGAATCAAGGGGACAGAGACGGGAGTCAGCATTGACGAGTACCTCAGGAACAATGCGACCCTCTGGCTGGACTGCCTGAAGAATGTATACAGCGATCTTCAGCCGGCGGAAGACATGCTCATGCAGATCAGCAGGAACTGCAATGAGATAAATAGGTTCATGCAGGATAACAACCACAGCACATGCATAGACTATGTGCGTTTCCGCGTGGACGAAGAGTCGAACGTGACCGACCTGGTGCGACTCCTTCGTGACATTGCCAAGTTCTATGAGGACAATCAGAACGTCCTCGGGTATGACAACCTGTTCTCATCGGAGGACGAACCGGCGAACAGAAAGGCCATGGACCTTCTGGAGAAATTCTCCAAGGAGCTGCAATCCCTGGATGATCCTATGATTCATCTGGCTTCTATGTTCGACGTGAAGATGGACATTTCAGAAATGGGTCATGAGAAGAAGAACCTCCTGAGATTCGACAAGCCTGCATCCGAGGGTACGTCAATCCTTCTTAAGGCCATGCTTAACATGACCCTTCTTATGATAGTGCGGGGCAAGAGACAGGCAGCTAACACGAAGCTTATATGTCCTATCGACGAAATCAACAAGATAGAGGCTGCCAATCTGGACATGCTGACCGAGTTTGCATCCAATGCCGGTATGTACATCATCGGCAGCGGACAGCATCATACGCAGACTGCGCTCGACTACTCGTACAACGTATGGAACGAGAAGGCTCCTGATGGGGAATTCCAGAAGTTCATAAGGATGGATGCAAGAAACGGAAAGAAAGCATATGAGGCGATACAGCAGTAAGATCATCAATCTCATCATAGGAATGAGAGACGGCGAGAGGGTCCCTCAGGGGGCGTTCTCATCAGAAGTGGCGAAGGAACTTCTGGAACAGTTGAAAAGCAGGGGAGCGGTACTGCTCCAACGCAGCAGAAGCCGTGGTGTGTACTACTCACCGGACCCTCAGAAGCTGCTTAGCGCATGCAGCGAAATCTCCCCGGAACTCTCCGATCTGGAAACCGCGGCAAGACTTGCTGCAGGTGAGGAAATATCCCGTTCGGAATCCGTGGAGAAGTTCGGCGATTCCAAAGCCGGATGCAATGTTAACGCCTACAAGGGCTTCTCGCTGATCGCGAATGAGAGAATGACCATCAACTACTATGGCGAGGACTTCACGCTCATGCCGACCATCGGGGTTCACATCATAGACTGGAAGGGTATATGGATTCCGGAGGATGCGGTTGTGATCGGCGTGGAGAACTCCGAATGTTTCTACTGCCTCGACTGGATCCGGAATCTGGGACTCAAGGGCCGGTTCGTTATACTGAACAGATTCCCCGTATGCGAAGAAGCCAAGCTGTGGCTGGAGTCGATACCGAACAGATATGTCCACTTCGGGGATTTCGACCTTGGCGGTGTGCAGATCTACGAGAGTGAGTACAAGCGGAGGCTCGGTGGCAGGGCATCGTTCCTTCTTCCCGAGGACGTTTATGAAAGAATCCGAACGAAGGGGAACGCCAGGCTCTATACCAAGCAGATGAAGACACAGTCAGAGGTCACATCACCATCTGGCGAGCTCACTCATCTTCTTGAGGTGATACACTCCTGTCAGAAGGTTTACGAGCAGGAAGGATACAATCGCCGTTAGGGTCATTGTCCTCGTACTGGGCTGCAGCCGCACACAGGCGCTTCCTGATACGTGACACGAGGCCTTTGGGGCTTATCACCCTGACACCTTCGCCAAATTCTATCAGAGCTTTCTCCAGCTCGAAGTTCTGGCATGCGTACAGTTGGAAGACGGCCGAGCCGTCTTCTCTGCGTTCAGCTACCATCTGACTCTCGTGGAGCGGTTTTGTCTCGATGTACGGAGTCGTCGCGGCATCGGCGATGAAGCGGATGATACAGGGACGGTCCATTGTCCCCGGAATCTTCGTCACCCCGACTATGTCCTTGAAGTATTCCTCGGGGACGAAAGAC
>JAZRWN010000051.1:0-25370 GCA_045599725.1 Candidatus Cryptobacteroides sp.
AAATACAGCTGCGAGCCCTCGGTAGGTACGATTCCTATCCTGTCACCAACTGACCAAAGATATGAAGATCCACTCAGATATCCTTTTGTTTCTGGCTCTACGAAGTCAATCGTCCCGGTGGCGAAATCCTCTTCCGAGCCAATCGGAGGGACCGTGCATGTGATGGTCTTGATATCCTTCCCACTTAATTCCTCAGAAGGAGCGGATATCTCACTTTCGCATCCAGCGAGTGCCAATGAGCACATAATAGCGGATGCCAAATAGATACTTGGTATTCGTTTCATATATGAAAGTATGGATTTTAAAACTATATTATTGCTCGTTTGGATCGATGTCATCCACCGAACCGGTTGGTTTAGATACATCAAGAAGAGGGAAGGTCAACTCAATTGAGATAGAGCGAAGTTTAGGTGACGCATATTCATGCGCATCATTCTGGGGAACAGAATTCATTTTCATTATTTGATTTCAATTGCCTGGCTCCCTAAGCAATATTCAAACTGAAAGTGTGGAGCCGACGTTTATCTGAAGAGAGGTTCTGGAAAGACCTTTGAGCAAATAAACAACACCCCCACACCCGTATGATACCTGTGCGTAACGCACGGAATATCAAACAGATGATGAATGACGTTCAATCCTTGCTCAAATGAAATTTTCCAGATTTCTCTTCAAGGATAAAAGCGTAACACTTTCATCAAAATATGTCCGCTGATTTCTCAGCAACACAAAGATAGAGAATATTTTAAATATTCCACACAACCTTCGCTGCATTTTTCTGAGCCCCGACTCAGCCACATCCAGAACTCAATTGTCTGTTCAACTGACAATGCGTTGATATTGGTTCCTGTTTCTACAGAATCTGGTCCCGGACGTGCGTAACCTGTAACTTTTATAAAGAATACGCACACTGTGTAATGGCATATTGCGGATCACTGTGGAAACTATGTGTTTCTGCCCACTATTTTTGTCCTTCAATACCGCCATATTTTTTTTGACAAATCAAAGTTTTGTGCGGTAGATGGTACAAAAACAGCACACCTTCCACAGCTGTAAGCATTTTGAGCGCCATCCGTCGCCCATCATTTTGACAGTCAGGGCCGGAGGCAAATTTCCCAACCTCGAAAAATGCGGTAGGTCTGGCCGGACACTCAGCACAAGGCGGGTGACTACGTCAATGTCGAAGTACTTGACTGCACCTCCGCCACCCTCCTTTGCAAGCTTGTCTGACAGGTCAATAGTCGTAAGTGATCTTCTGAACTATCTGTCCCGGATCCACGATTGACAATGTCAAGGTGTGCCTGCTCCGTACCGGGGCAAGCGGGAATGTCAGTACGAACTCCTTGCGGTTCTCGAGAACCTGGATCTTCCACTCACGCCCCCATTCCTCGAACTTGTTTTCGCAGACAACAGGCTCACATCCGTCGACGCTGACAGCGATGCGGTTGCTCCTGTCGTAAGCTACCGGCCAGAAAGGAACAACCGAGATGCATACGGTAACCGTGTTTCCAGATGCTGTGAAGTTCTCCGGGAACGTTATCTCAATCGATCCCGTGGTGTCAAAATCAAGAGGCTGACCCATCTGCAGACCTACCCAGTCCGTGCCGATGCCTTCCAGCAGGTGGAAAGGAGCCTGAACGGAAAGATCTGAAAGGTCAATCTTGTGGTTCAATTCCGGATGGCGCTGGTTGTCAGGCAGCCTGTATGCGTCGGTCGGTTCAGTGACATAATCGGGGATGTTCTGGTAGAGAGCGGTGTAACCCGGGCAGATCTCGGAAATCATCTGGTCCCACTTTCCCCCAATCTGCGAATTGTAACGGTCAATCAGATTCTGAAGTTCCTGTATGGCGTCCTTGGACTGCTGTGCATAGGAGAGAAGGCCGGTTTCATGGTTGGCCTGCGCGTAGAGGAACTTGCGGTTCATCTGGTAAGCGGACTGCACCGAATAGCCAAGCATCTCGAACAGTGCTGGACGGAACTCGGGGGCGACTGCTTTCTCGATGGCACTATAGACATAGCAGATATCTTGATATTGAACAAGCCTTTTCTGTGCGGAGCCGGTGCTGAAGGAGAAATCAGTGTCGTAGAGTCGCGAGTACTCCTCTGTGTCCCATTCCATCTCATAGCCCATGAACTCAGGCTTGCGGTCCCACGCCAGGCGGTAGTATTCGTCCAGAATGAACTGGAAATCAGGGAGATATTGTTCTCCGAAGATGCTGGCGAGCCAGAGGGCCTGGACCTTGTTGGCATTGTCATAGGAGAAGGAGGAGAAGTCCCAGGCCATGTCGAAGAACATCTGTGTCTCGATCTCCATAGGCTTGATGTCCCCGACATTGAGCAGCCAGTAGCGGTCAGCGCCGGCGTTGTATGCCTTCAGCAGTTCCTCATACATCAGCATCGGAGCAGTGGTGGATATCCAGAGATTGTCGTGAGGCACGCCGCAGTAACTGAGATGATAGTAGACTCCGCTGCCTCCGGAACGTGCCTGTTCCTTTGCGTTGCTGACGCGTTTCATATAACCGTAGTTGTCATCGGGCCATACCAAAGTGATGTCCTCGGGAACGCGCAGGCCTGCGTCATATATGTCCAGAGTCTCCTTGTAAGGTACGAAGATCTGCTGTATCCTGCCGGCTTTCTTCTTCTTGTATTTCTCCAGAATGGAACGCTGCTGCGCGAATACCTTCTCCAGGGTTCTGGCTCTGTCCTTTGGATCCGTGCTGCCCTTCATCGCCTCGTCATGAAGACCTCGCATGCCCATCGTATAGATATTGTCATACTGCGCTGTCTCGCGGATACGGTCGTCAAGCTTGCGCAGGATGGTGGCGCTGTTCGTCTCGTAGTTCCACTCTCCGTCCCGCTCGTTGGTCCATTCCGAAGGTGCAGCATTGTTGAAAAGCAGCGGCTCGCAATGGCTGGTCGTGATCATGATGCCCCACTTGTCGGCCATGACCTGGCTTTCCGGATGGCTGTAGAACGCGCCGGTGCAGGTGTGCATGGCAGGGGCGAGCATGTTGCCCTTGAGACGGAGGATGAGTTCGCAGACCTTGTCGTATGTCTTTGGACCGATGTCGCCAAGTTCCTTCTCGAAATTGCGTTCAGCCCAGGTCTTCATGCCCCAGTCTTCATCGTTGATGAATATCCCGCGATACTTGATCGTCGGAGAATTGCTGACGAAGTTCTCTTCATAATTGCGCACGATATTGGATGACCGGTCAACGGGAACGTCGGCGAACCAGTACCATGGGTTTACACCGATACGCTCGCTGATATGGAAGACTCCGTACGCGAGTCCGCGCGGGTCCGAGCCTGTCACATAGAGGTCGGAGCCTTCGGTCTCAATGACGTATGTCTCCCACTTTCCTTTCAGTTCTATATGCCTTCCTGACAGTGCCGTTGTGGACAGGACAATGTCCGGCCCCTCGCCCCTGCGGGTGCTGACGGCCGGTTTGACTCCGGAGACCCGCTCGATGTCCTCGGACAGTGTCAGAGCCATCTGCTTGACCAGCGGATGGTCCTTCGGGCTGTAGACAATAGTCGACCTGGTAAGGTCGGTTGCGTTTACGGTCTGGGAGAAGCAGAGGAGCAGTGCGAGCAACAACAACATTGACCGCGACGTGAATGCCGCGGTCAATGATACTATAGAATGTTTGAATGTGCTGATTATCATTCTTGGACAAATGCAACTATTTCACCTTTGACGACGTCCTTGCCCTGATTGGCAGTGACGGCGACCACGCGGCCGCTGACGGCAGGGACAATCTCCTCCATTCCGTAATATGTCTGGACATAGCCCACAGGCTTGCCGGCCTCGACGGCAGTGCCGGCCACTGGAGCCTTGGAGTCGTCGACGGCGTCAATCTCCCAGAGAATCTTGCCCTTGGCTGGAGCCTGGACTGGAGTCGCCTTAGGGTACTTCTCTGTGTAAGCCTTGACATCGAAGTCAGGCAGCTCGACGACAGGACGCTTCACTACGATAGGTGCGCCCGCCTTCTCCTTCAGAGCCTCGAGATCCTTGTTGAAGCGCTCCTTTGCGACACCTGAACGGTAGTCAAGGTACTGACGCTCATGCATTGCGAGCTCGAAGAGTTCCTCGTCATCCTCACCGTAGTCCCAGCCCTTCTCGTCCATCATCTGACGGAACTTAGGAAGCTCGTCAGGATAGTTGTCCTGAGGATTTCCGGTCTGGAATTCGAAGCCCTTCTCCTTGGCCAGCTCGATGATCTCCGGTGCGAGAGGTCCTGGAAGTGTACCCATCTTGCCGAGAATCATGCCCCAGGTGTCCTTGTCGATGGTGGAGAAGCGAGGCTTTCCGCTGGCGATGTTGAACAGATTCATGAGGGCGGTGTTCTTCACATACTGGCTGAACGGAGTCACAAGCGGCGGATAACCAAGCTTAGGCCATACATATTCGACTTCGTTGAAGAGCTTGACCATCAATGTGTCAAGGCTGCTGACTGGCTGACCGTGCGAGCGCTCTGCAGCGTTGATGGCGTCCTTGAATCCGAGGAGGTCGGCCATCATGGATCCCATCATACCTCCAGGGAGACCGCAGCCGACGAGAAGCGAGGTCATCAGGGAGTTGCTAGGGTTGATCCAGTATCCGAGGAAGTCGTCGATGAATGACTGGGTGAGCCTGCGCACCTCCATGTATGCATCCATGTTGATGTCCTTGACAAGGAAGCCGTCGGCCTTCATCATCTCGCGGATGGTGATGACGTCAGGATGGACCTTGCCCCATGAGAGAGGCTCGACTGCTACATCGAGGTAATCTGCGCCTGCGCGTGCGACCTCAAGCATCGAGGCCGGGGAGAAACCAGGACCTGTGTGACCGTGGTACTGCACCTTGATGTGAGGATATTTTTTCTTTATTTCAGCGACGAGTCTTCCTAGTGTGGTAGGGCGGCCTACGCCTGCCATGTCCTTGAGACAGATCTCATCTGTGCCGTATTCGACCAGTTTGTCGACAATGCCCATGTAGTACTCCACCGTGTGGATAGGGGAATTGGTGATGGAGAGAGCGGCCTGGGAGATCATCCCGGCTTTCTTTGCATACTCGACAGAAAGCTTGAGGTTGCGGTGGTCGTTGAGACCGCAGAAAGAACGGGCGATGTCTGTGCCCTGGGCTTTCTTGACCTTGAACATGAGTTCGCGTACATCAGCAGGAACCGGGTTCATCCTGAGTGCGTTCAGACCACGCTCAAGCATATGGGTTTCGATACCGACCTTGTGGAAAGGTGCCGTCCATGCCCTGACGGACTTGTTCGGGTTCTCACCGTAGAGGAGGTTAACCTGTTCGAATGCGCCGCCGTTTGTCTCGACTCTGTCGAAACATCCCATGTCTATGATGGCCGGTGCGACCTGGACAAGCTGGTCGACTCTAGGCTGGTACTTGCCCGAGGACTGCCACATGTCTCTATAAACGAGGGAGAATTTTATTTCACGTGCCATATGTTTAGTGTTTTATATTTTTTAAAGCTATTCCAGCTGTTTCGAAATTACACAAATATAGCAAAAAATTTTGACAATCGTTTTTTTTTACTACCTTTGCAGCCACTGAATACGGTGCGATTAGTTCAGTTGGTAGAGCACCAGATTGTGGTTCTGGGTGTCGTGGGTTCGAGCCCCACATCGCACCCCAGCTGATGGCCCTCGATGATTCGAGGGCTTTTTTTCATTCTCCTCTCCTGTTGAGCTGGCGGATGATCCTCCTGATGAGGACGTCGATGGTCTGGTCAGGCTCGATGATGTTGTAGTCCTCCCAGAAGCTGTCGTCAGCGAAGTCCGCGACCTTGTCTGAAAGAATATCCCTGAACTTGACCCGTTCCGCCGGCAGGATGGCGATGCCGCCTTCCTTGTGGTCGGTGACGGCCATTTCTTCGGTGACGCTGAAATTGTTCCTGAAGATGGAGTGCACCCTTCTGGTAGAGAAGGAAATGTCCGCCCTGCAGTAGTCATAGTACCAGACATCGTCGAAGCACCTGTAGTTGATGACATATTCGGCGCTGTTTACATAGAACCTCGTGTTGGAAGGATGCTTCAAGACAAACAGATGGGATGCCTCCTCCTCCCTGCCTTCGACCGCCATCGAGAACTCGACCCTGCCGATGGCCAGGCTTTCCACTTCGATGAATATCTTTCCTCTGAACAGAATCTCTGTGGCCTTGGGGGCCGGCTCGAAGTTCAGAACATAGAATGAATGTCCGTCGGATGACTCGACTCCTCCCATCGAGAGGACATACTTGTCGGTGACTTCATCCAGGGCGAATCCGAGGAACGGGTATCTCACCATGTCCAGCTCGAGGGCGGTGTTGATGCCTCCCTGAAGCTTGACGAACAGAGTGTCCGTGGTGTCGTAGTTTGTGCTTCCGCGCCCTTTGAAGATGCCCACTCTGTCGGACTGGATGCCGATATAGGAACCCTTGTCAATATCAATGACAGCTTCGTTGAGGACAAGATACTTGGCCGTGCCTTTCCTGACCATTTCTCTGTAGAAAGCCGTCATGCCCATTCTGGTGACAGGATAATTGTCCCTGACCTTGTAGAATGCTGACTTGAACAGAATCTCCGGGTCGATGGATCTCACCGTGGCAGGATCGAGTTGGATGGCGACCGGGAACAACGGGATCTCAAGAGGGTCATCCAAAGTGCGCCCGCTGAACGAACCGACTGTTACAGACCGTGTCATGTATCCGAGATGGCTGATCTGAACTTCAGTTTCCGGAGAAGTGCCGGCAGGAATCTTCAGCGAGAACATGCCGTCAGAGTTGGAGACATTCGTGATCCTGGTCCCTGACAGGCCTATGGAGGAGAAGAACAGGGATTCTGCGGTTCCGGAGTCGATGACGTGACCGTACAGGGTTATGACATCGGACTCCTGTCCTGAGACGGACAAGGAGACGGACAGTACCGCAAGCATTGTGAGAAATAGTCTGCGAAGTGTGTTCATAGCCGTTCGGGATGAATTATTCAGTATATTTCAGATTCCCTGAGCAGGTGGTCCTGTCTCGTGTCAAGACGTTGTTGATGGTCACGAAGCAGTCATTCTCAAGATGGATGATGACAGACTTCCTGCCTGAAGGAAGGAACTCTTCAAAAGGGAATGAAAAGTACAACTCGGATGTGATCAGTTTTGTATCGCTGAGCTCGGGATTGTCATAGCTCTCGCCGAAGGCATTGTGTCTGAACTTGAAGTACAGAGTGTCCTGGCCGCTTCGGGTGTCATCGAACATGAGATTGACCTCGTGGACCGTTTCAGAGTTTTTAAGTTTCGTGATGGTTGTCAATGCGTTGATGTACCCTCCACCGAGCCATGCCGCGTTCACTGTGATACAGTCGTCACCAAGCGCGGCATCGTCAGAACTGCTGCGGAAGACAGCGTCCTTGATCTCAAATGGAGCATAGGAACGGATTCTGATGTCGTACACCTCCTGGTCTTCGGTCTCAGGCCTCATCACATCGCAGTCCACGATGATTCTTTTCATGTCAGCCGTCAGTGGGTCGCCAAGGTTCTCGATGACATTCATGCGGGCGCCATTGTCTGTGACAAGGCTTGTAGGGCCGAGGACGTTGCAGATCTCCATGCCGGTATGCAGGACAGGATCGGGTTTCAGACATGATGTCAGACAGATGGCGGTGGCAGCCAGAATGGCCGAATAGTTCATGATATGCTTCATTTCGTAATAATTTTCTTTGCGGTCGGGTGACAGATGATCTGAAGGTCGAATCCGTCTACCTTGTACCCGCGGTATCTTCTATTCTTGATTCTTGATTCGATTAAATCCAGGAGTTCTTCGTCCAGGACATCCTTGAACTCGCAGTTCACGGTGTCGTAAAGATGTATGTGCGTGAAAGTGTTCACATCGAAGTACATCTTGTTGTTTGAACTGCACCGGCGGGTGTATATGCCCAGCTGTGACATCTGTGAAAGGATGTTGTAGACCGATGCCACGGTGAACGGTGTCCTGCTCTCGGCACTTATCCATTCACATACCTGGTCAGCGCAGGCGTGACCGAGGGCGAGCATAGCCTGATGGACGACAAGCCTCTGAGAGGTCGCCTTGAGCGAATGTTTTCTCAGTACGGCCTTGAAACCGTCCATAGACAAAGGTTCTCTTTCCATCGGATTCATATGCAGTGTTCCAACAAAGCAAAGATACATAAAAATATGGTAAAAATTGCTTATATTTGCCTGTTGGTGTCAGAAACAGCTCTGGCACTTGCCAATGCATATGGAAAAGGTCAGATTGTTGATAGTCGGTGGCGGCCCGGCCGGTTACACGGCGGCCATCTACGCATCCAGAGCCGCTCTTTCTCCGGTCCTGTACGAGGGGATGGAGCCAGGGGGGCAGCTTACGACTACCACGGTGGTGGAGAACTTCCCAGGCTTCAAGGACGGCGTTGACGCTAATCAGTTGATGGACTCGATGAGGGCCCAGGCGGTGCGTCTTGGAACTGATATCCGTAGAGGAACTATTGTCAAGGCTGATTTTTCAGAGAGGCCGTTCAAACTTTGGACAGATGGCGGAGAAGGACTGAATGCGGACGCAGTGATAGTTGCGACAGGAGCTTCTGCCAAGTACCTCGGTCTTCCGTCAGAAAGGAAATTCCGTGGTATGGGAGTGTCTGCCTGCGCAACCTGCGACGGCTTTTTCTACCGCAAGAAAGACGTGGCTGTCGTCGGAGGTGGAGATACCGCCTGCGAGGAGGCGGCATATCTTGCCGGTCTTTGCCGCAAGGTGTATATGATTGTCCGCCGTGATGTGCTGAGGGCTTCCAGAGCTATGCAGGACAAGGTTCTCGGCATGGAGAACATAGAGATCCTCTGGAACTGCAACACTCAGGAAATCCTTGGCGACAGTGACGGTGTCACCGGAGCCAGGATACTGAAGAACGATGGTACTGTTTTTGATATTGCAGTGGACGGATTTTTCCTGGCCGTGGGGCATCACCCGAATTCCGATCATTTCAAGGAATGGCTGGATACCGACGGACAGGGCTATATCGTTACGGACGGCAAATCTTCGCGCACCAGCGTCGAAGGAGTGTTCGCAGCCGGAGATGTCCAGGACCCGGTCTACAGACAGGCGGTGAACGCTGCCGCCTCAGGCTGCAGGGCCGCTCTGGATGCTGAAAGATATTTATTGGGACTTTAATTTGATACAATGAGACATAGCAGATTTTTCCTTGTTCTTGCTCTTGGTGCCTTGGTGGCGTCAAGCTGCAAGACTGAGTATGAAATCCTCCTTGAGGGCAATGACTTAGATGCCAAGTTTGCGGCAGCCTTCGACTATTTCAATCAAGGCAAGTACTCCCGGTCGGGCCAGCTTTTCGAGTCTCTGTCCGCTGTTTCCAGTGGAACCGAGAGGGATGACACCGTGCAGTACTACTGGGGGTTGAGCAACTACAAGTTCAAGGATTATTATACTGCTGAGACCAACTTCACGAACTTTATCATCAATCATCCGGGAAGCCCTTTCGCCGAGGATGCGTATTATTACAGGATAGACTGCATGTACCGGTCTACCCTCCGCTACGAGCTCGACCAGAAACCGACGCACAGCACCATCTCCACCATATCAGAGTACTTGTCTTCATATCCTGATTCCCGCTACAGGACTGAATGCGACAGGATGCTTGAGGATCTGAACGAGCGTCTCGACAGGAAAGCCTATGAGAACGCCAGGCTGTACTACAAGATGGAGGACTACAAGGCTTCCACAGTGGCATTGAGGAATGTCCTGAAGGATGATTCCGAGAACATCTACCGTGAGGACATCCTCTACCATATCGCGATGTCTTCATACAAATTCGCAAATGAGAGTGTCCCTGAAAAGCAGAAAGAGAGGTATCTGGTGTTTGTCGACGACTATCTCAACTTCATCGGTGAATATGCCGAATCAGGTTACAGACGCGAGCTTGACGGCCTGTACAGGAGGGTTCAGCGCTATCTGGGCAAGTATCCTACCATCATTCCGCTCGAAGGTGATGAGGATGATGATGTGGAGGAATGAAGTTACTTTGTAAAAAAATGAAACTTTTGCCCTTCCGTGCGGGGTATTCTATTTGAAAGCAAAATACAGATTATCAATAATGGAAAACAAGACAAAGAAAGTGCCTACCAACACCATCACCCGTGATGTGAAGGAACTGGCGGCGCCTACAGGCAACATCTACGAGTCTGTGGTCGTGCTCTACAAGAGAGCGAACCAGATAGCTCTGGCTGAGAAGAAAGAGCTCAACAAGAAACTTGAGGATTTCAAGAACGAACGCGACACCATGGAGGAAGTGTTCGAGAACAAGGAGCAGATCGAAATATCAAAGTATTACGAAAGACAGCCGAAACCGGACCTGGTAGCCATCGCTGAGTTCGAGAATGACGAACTCTTCTACAGAAAGGCAAAGCAGGAGGACTAGGCTTTATGCTCCGCACCCTCAGCGTAAAGAATTATGTATTGATAGACTCTCTGGAGATTGATTTCCCGGAGGGTCTGATCATTATTACGGGGCAGACCGGCGCAGGCAAGTCCATTCTTCTGGGCGCCCTGTCGCTTCTGATGGGTGCAAAGGCTGACGCCTCCGTCATCAGTGAAGGGGCTCAGAGCTGCGTAGTCGAGGCTGAGTTCGAGATTGATGATGCGGAGTCAGTGAAAGAACTGCTGGAAGAAAATGATGTCGACTGGGATGGTGGTCATCTCCTCATCCGCAGGGTGGTGAACAGTACAGGACGTTCCCGTTCGTTTGTAAATGACTCCCCGGTGAATGTCCAGCTCCTGGGACAGATATCCTCAAGACTTGTCGACATCCATTCCCAGCATCAGAGTCTGATATTGACCGACAGGTCATTCCAGCTGTCGACTCTTGATTTCTTCGCGGGTGATTCAGAACTCCTAGCCTCATGCAAGGGGGCCTGGGCTGAATACAGAACGCTCCAGGATGAACGCTCCAGAGCTGCAGCGCAGTTGAAGGCACTGTCGGCGGAGAAAGAATACAACGAAGCCCAGTTCATGCAGTTGTCGGCAGCATCTCTCAGGGACGGCGAGCTGGAGGAACTTGAGGAAGAGCAGAGCAGACTGGCCAATGCGGAGGAGATAAAGGAGATTCTCTGCCAGGTCGAGAACATTTCAGAACCGTCTGCGGACATGCCATCTCTTGATGCACAGCTCAGGACTGTTTCCCAGCTTCTGGCGAAAGTGTCGAAATATTTCCCTCAGGCTGAGACTCTCTCCGAAAGGGTTTCGTCAGCAAGGATAGAACTCTCGGACATAATGGACGAGGTCTCTTCCGTGAATGCCGGCATCTCTGTCTCGGAAGAGCGTCTCTCTGCAGTGGAGGACAGGATGTCTCTGCTTTACAGCCTTCTGAAAAAACACAGCTGCGCAAATATTTCAGAACTCATAGAAGTCCGTGACCGCTTCGGAGAAGCAGTTTCAGGCTCAGAAGTCCTCGAAAGCAGACTTCAGGAACTAGACGCAAGTATTGCCGCCGCAGGCAGGCGTCTGGAATCTGCAGCGGCAGAACTGCACACCTCACGAGCCGCCGCCGCTCCGCGCTTTGCATCTGCGGTCACAGAGTCGCTGCATTTTCTCGAGCTTGACCGCGCTGTGTTCGGAGTTGAACTGAAGGATACAGCCATTGCCGCATCAGGCTCGGACGAAGTGACATTTACTTTTTCTGCATCAGGCCGGAATCCGTCAGATCTGTCGAAGTGCGCGTCAGGCGGTGAACTGTCTCGTATCATGCTCAGCCTCAAGGCACTTCTCGCTGAGTATAAGGAGATGCCGACCATGATTTTCGACGAGATAGACACCGGCGTGTCAGGCAGCGCAGCAGACAGGATGGGCTCGATGATCTGCGATATGGGCCGCCACATGCAGGTGTTCGCCATCACCCATCTTCCACAGGTGGCGGCGAAGGGCGACGCTCATTATCTGGTGTCAAAGGACACGGACTCCTCCGGAAGAAGCGTCTCATCCATAAAGAAACTTGACAGGGAAGACAGGGTTATGGAAGTCGCAAGAATGCTCAGCGGCTCGGCCATCACAGAAGCCGCTGTAGCCAATGCGGAGTCCCTGCTATTTTCCGGAAACTGATCTCACTTTGAATTCAGGTTCGTACAGAACCCTTCTGACGGCTGTGTTCACATGTCCGCCTTCATCGGCACGCCTGAACTTGAAGTCCGACTGCAGTCCCTTTCCAGGATTCGAATCAAGTTTGTCTGTCCAGTGGCTGCCATTTTCTGAACTCATCCTGAAGAAGTAGGTCGCAGTATCGTATCCCTGGAATGCGAACGGCCCCGGCTCGGTGTTGAAGAGGGCCCTGTATGCCATCAGGAACTTCTGAACCTTAGGGGAGTCGTAATCAATGTAATATGAAATGGATGTGTGGAGATTCGTGTTATGGAGGTTCTCCACCTCGATAGTCTCGAACGAGCGTACCCTTGAAGTGCAGTAAAGTGCGATATTCAATTTTCTGTGTGCGACGAGGTTGGCGTTTCTCACCACATCGTTGACAAAAGCCTCGCTCTCTGACGCCACCACGATCCTGATGGTGCGGTCAGGACTGGCGCCGTTCTCGATCTGAGCGGCAATGTTCCTTCCCTCAAGGAGACCGTACGACACTGTCGAATACTGAAGCCCGGAGCCTGCCAGTGCGGTGACGAGCTCGTTGGCCGCTGCGGTCCTTGTGGCTCCCTTTTCAGTGAAGAGCATCACCTTGTCACCGCTCCTGTACTCTTCCTTCAGCCAGTCCATCAGGTCTTCGCACTGAGACTCTGAAGAACTCGGGGCCTGGATGAGGTTGTCATTTAGGGCAGCAAGTTCGGCGGCCTTCGGCTCCAGAGGGGAGACGACAGGAGTCCTTCTCCCGCATATCTTCAGAGTGCTGCTGAGGTCAGCAGTGGAGATAGGGCCGAGAACGACATCGAATGCGTCGAACTCTTCCTCCGTGACAGGAATGACGCCTCCGGCAGCATCATAGACGCTTAACTCGGTGTTTATTCCTTCATTCTTGAGGTCGCGGACAGCAAGCAGCACGCCGCTGTAGAAGTCGAGATTGTTGTCATTAGGCTGTTTCTGGGCATTGAACGGGAGAATGAGCGCGGCCTTGATGTCCTTCTTGCCGGTATCAAAGATATCCTCCGCCCTTTCAGATATGGCATCTCCTATGGTCTCGAATATGTTTCTGTCATCATCTTCACCAAAGTCCGTGGCATCTTCCCCGCCGGTCTCAGGGTAGTCCCCCATAGGAATCTTGAGTTTCTGCTTCCTAGATACGGTAGGGGAGGACAGGCCATTGGCTCTCATAATGGCCTCTTTGCTGACACCGTACTTCTTCGCGATGCTGTTAAGGTCCTCGAACCACTTGACGGTATGGACGACATAGTTGTCCGGCACCAGTACGGGAGTCTGCGGTTCCATAACCGTTTCTGTTACCGTTTCTGTCACGTTATCTGTCTTTGTGGCATCTCCGGCGTTCTCGTCCGGCACTTCCGGTGTTGTGGCTGCTGCTCCGTCAACGACGGGGATGAGAAGTATCTGATATGTCTTGAGACCTTCTTCTTCGAGGTTCAGTGCTGGGTTGGAGTCGTAAATGTCCTGGATGGAGACATTGTATGCCTTGCTTATGGAGAACAGAGTCTGTTTTGCGAGCACCACATGGGAATAGTAGAGCTTGCCGTTGTTCCTGACCTTCTCTTTGGATATCGTCACAGGCGTGGCCTTGTATTCAGTGTCCTGTGCGGAGACGGACACTGCCGCTCCCAGGAGCATGATTCCGATGATGCTTATGAAGACTCTGTTTTTCATGATGCTAAAGTTTGCCTGCGAACTCCAGCAGACCGTCGGCGAACGCCGACCAGCTGAGCCGCTGCTTCTCTTCTGTTATGTGTTCCTTGCACCGTACTCCGATGCTGCTGTCGCTGAAGTAGTATTCGATCTTCTTCCTTATGCTGTCGACGGACACTTCCTCAGCCACGAGTCCTGTGCCCCTGTCTCCGATCGTCTCCTTGAGACCTCCGACGGAAGTCACTATCATAGGTACTTCGAAATGGTAGGATACAGAACTTATGCCGCTCTGAGTGGCGCTTCTGTATGGAAGCACGGTGACATCGGCGGCGGAGAAATATTTCTTGACCTCGGAGTCTTTGATGTACTGAGGGAACAGTCTTATCCTGTCCGCGCATCCGGACTTGTCAATGATCTCCTGGTACTGGTCGAACGACCCGTAAGGTTCTCCCGCCACTATGAGCTGGTAGTTGTCATCCAGACCCTTGAATGCCTCCAGGAGGATGTCCAGACCCTTGTACTGTCTGATGAGTCCGAAGAAGAGTATATTCTTCTTTCCTGGCTGCAGCCCGAGCAATGTCTCGGCTTCCTGGCGGTCGAGCTTCTCCCCGAAGTGCGAATAAAGAGGATGGTTGATGATGATGTGCGGCTTGCCGGTCTTGAAGGACAGCAGGTCGTTCTCAACCTCCGTGCACATCGAGATGAAACCGTCGCTGCCGGAAAGGAAGTATTTTGTGAAAGGTCTGTCGAAAAATCTCTGTTCGTGAGGCACGACATTGTCAAGGATGGAGATGACCTTGCAGCCCTTCTTCATATGTCTGGCCACATAGCCCAAGGACGGGCCGAAATATGACATCCAGTACCTCATGACGAGGATGTCCGGATTCCATTTGCGTATGGCTCTGGCTGTGGAGATGTATGAGAACGGATTAGCCGTATCCAGCAGAGCTTCTGACTCTATGGATACGGCTTCGTCGTCCGCTGTCACATACTGTGTCTTTCCCGGGAAGAGGAATTCAGGGTACTGCCGTGAAAAGGTGAACGCCTTGACATCATGCTCTCTGCTCAGTTCACCATAAAGGTTTGCGTTAAACTGAGCTATTCCCCCTCTGAACGGGTAGAAACTGGACAGTATAGCTATTTTCAAGATTATTTCGCGTTCTTGGTCGCCACGTATTCGGCGTTGAGACCTTCGATGAGTTCGTCTGTGATGTCAAGGTCTGCGCTTCCTGTCACGACTGGCTGAGGAAGGATGTCACCCTGGGTGGAGATGATCATAGCGAACTGCTTCTCCTCATTGTACTTGTCAATATAAGTCTTGATGGCGTCGGCGATCTGGTTCATGGTGACAGCCTGCTCCTCCTGCATCTCCTGCTGCTTCTCAGTGTAATAGTTCTGGAAGTCAACCTGCTGCTTCTGGAGCTTCTCGTTCTGAGCCTCTGCCGTGGATCTGGTGAGGAGGCCCTTGTCGATCTTCTCCTGGAACGAATTCACATCGTTCTGGAGCTTGTTGCCTCTTCTGTTGAGCTCCTGGTCGATGCTCTCGAGCTTGGTCTGGAGCACGCTGCTCAGGTCGTTGGCCATGTCGTATTCGTTGAGGACTCTGTCAAGGTTGAAATAGACGATGGCGCCTTTCTGGGCAGAAGCCTCCGCTGAGTTTTCTGTTGTGACCTCAGCCGGCTGGGTCTGGCATGAGGTGAGTGCAGCTGTTCCGGCCATGATAGCCATCACGCTGAGGATCAATGTAGTCTTTTTCATTTTATGCATTAATTTGTTCTGAATCGCAAGAAAGTGCAAAAGTAATCAAAAAATCTTGATCTTCGAAAGATATGCCAGAATAGTTTTCTCCAATCCCATATACAACGCATCGCTGATGAGCGCATGCCCGATGGACACTTCGTCAACCCATGGAATCGTCCGGATGAAATATTCCAGATTCTCCAGGTTGAGGTCATGGCCGGCGTTAAGACCGAGCCCAAGCTCCCTTACTTTTTCAGCGCACTTCAGATAGTCGGCTATGGCTTTCTCCGGTCCGGCCGGATACTCCTCGGCATAGGCTGCGGTGTACATCTCCACCCTGTCGGCGCCGCATATGGCGGCCCCGATGGCCATCACCGGGTCCGGGTCGATGAAAATGGAGGTTCTGATGCCTTTGTCCTTGAACACTGAACAGACGTCAGTGAGGAAGTTCTTGTAGGTGATGGTGTCCCATCCAGCATTTGAAGTTATGGCGTCATGTGCGTCAGGAACCAGGGTCACCTGGTCCGGAACCACCTCGAGGACAAGGTTTATGAACGAATCCACAGGGTTGCCCTCCATGTTGAATTCAGTGGTGATGTCCGGGCGTATCTCCCTCACGTCCGAGTACCTGATATGTCTTTCATCGGGACGTGGATGGACGGTTATGCCCTCCGCTCCGAACCTCTCGCAGTCCAGCGCGGCCTTGTGGACATCCGGAAGATTGCCTCCGCGAGCGTTGCGGATGGTGGCGATCTTGTTGATATTGACGCTGAGTCTGGTCATATTGCGTTGAATTAAGCATTCCACATTGAGCAGAATGCGACAAAAATAAGCATTTTGTTCAAATATTTTAAATAATGTCTTAATTTTGAAGGTTTGTTTGAATACTGGAGGATAGCAGATGAAACTGGCACTGTATGTAAAGAAACGTTCACTCAACGGAGACCCACGCATCGAGTCTCTCAGGGCAGAGCTTCTGGACGGAGGCTGTCTGGTATATGACGTCAAATCGCGCGAGGACCTGCAGGAAGGCACCGACATGCTCCTGAGTCTGGGCGGGGACGGCACTTACCTGTCGGCCGCACGGATAGTCGGCGGCTCCGGCATCCCTGTGCTCGGTATCAATTTCGGCCGTCTCGGCTTCCTTTCTGAATACAAGCCTGATGAAGTCGTGGCACCTCTCCTGGCAGGAGAGTACAGCATCGAACAGCGCGCACTTCTCGAATCCGTCGTGGAGGGCACGGACATCCGCGACGTGTCCCTGAACGAGATGACGGTGTTCAGGAACGGCGCGGCCATGCTGGGCGTGGATGTCTCCATCGACGGAGAGTCCCTTCCTACATGCTGGGCCGACGGACTCCTCGTGGCCACCAGTTCGGGTTCCACCGCATATTCCTTGAGCGTGGGCGGTCCCATCTGCATGCCTGACGCGAAGGTCCTCGTGCTGGCTCCGATAGCGCCGCACAACCTCAATATCCGCCCTCTGGTGGTTCCTGAAACTTCGAAGATCGAGATTTCCATCCGTTCGCGCGATGATGTCTTCATGGCCACGATGGACAACAGGAACATGCTTCTGCCTACTTCGGCTCGCATTTCCGTTTCGGTGGCACAGTTTTCGCTCAATAGAATCCGCCTTGACAGGTCAAATTTCATCCAGGCTCTTCAGAGCAAGCTTTTCTGGGGGGAGGATGTCAGAAACTTATAGATTTATTTTGTGATGGAGAATAGAGTTCCTGCTCATGTGTCCATTATCATGGACGGAAACGGCAGATGGGCGAAACAGCGCGGCAAGGAACGCGTGTTCGGACATTCTGCAGGTGCTGACAGCGTCAGAGCCTGTGTGGAGGCCGCCGGAGAAGCGGGGGTGAAGTACCTTTCGCTCTTCGCTTTCTCGGAGGAGAACTGGGGAAGACCTGAAACTGAGGTCAGCACCCTGATGAAGCTGATGATGAAGTCCATGGCCGAGGAAGTGGACAATCTGATGGAGCATGGAGTACGCTTCGTGGTCATAGGCAACAGGGCCAGGCTTTCTGATGCTCTCAACGCCGGGATAGACGACCTGATGGAAAAGACAGCGGGGAACTCGAGGCTGACTCTGATAGTGTTCTTGAGCTACAGTGGCAAATGGGACATCCTTCAGGCTGCGAAAAAGATGGCTGAGGAATATGCCTCCCGTCCCGAGGAACTCGAAGGGCTGGACATCCCCGGTTTCGAAGGATATCTGGCCACGGCCGGCTACCCTGATCCTGACCTCATCATAAGGACTTCAGGTGAACAGCGGATCAGCAACTTCCTGCTCTGGCAGGGCGCATACTCTGAATTCCTGTTCACTGACTTGCTCTGGCCGGATTTTGGCAAGAAGGAATTCCATGCCGCCCTGGATGAATACGCAAAGCGGGACAGACGATATGGAAAAGTCAAATAATTGGCTTATATTTGCAGTTTAATAAATGGAACATCGTTTGATGAAACTGAACAAGAGAGCTTTTCTTCTGCTTCTGGCACTTTTGCCCGGACTGTCCCGGGCCCAGTCGCAGGAAGAAATCGTCGTGGACTATAATACTCCCCGGAGCTACGTTGTCGCCGGAGTGAACGTTGACGGAAACACCTACTACAGCGACCAGCAGATTACACAATTGAGCGGTCTCCAGGAAGGTGCATCTGTCACCATTCCAGGTGACGAGATATCCTCCGCCTTGAACCGTCTCTGGCTCCAGCGCTATTTCGAGGATGTCGCCATCAGGGTGGACAGCCTTACGGCAGGACGCGATTCCGTTTATCTCAATATCGTTCTCAAGGAGCGTCCGAGGGTCTCCAGATGGTCATTCTCCGGCATAAAGAGCGGTGACAGGAAGGAACTTGAGGACCGCCTTACCCTCCGCCGAGGCGGCGAGTTCTCCGAATATGTCTCAAAGACTTCGTCCGACATCATCAAGCGCTACTATGCTGAGAAAGGTTTCATAAACGCAGAAGTAACTCCGCAGCAGATAAAGGACACTCTCATCAAGAACGCCATCCGGGTCAATTTCGACATTGACAAAGGCGAACGTGTCCGCATCAAGACCATCAACTTCATAGGAAATGACGATGTCAAGGAGTACAAGATCGCCAAGAACATGAAGAAGACGAAGTCCGCGCGTTATTACAACTTCTTCCACAGCAAGAAATTCAATGAGAAGGAGTACGAGTCCGACAAGGTCAGCGCCATCAGCGCCTTCAATGAAGCCGGATACCGTGACGCCAGACTTCTGCGCGACTCCGTCTACTACATCGAGCCGAACAGGCTCGGCATCGACCTCGAGTTCGAACAGGGTGACCGCTACTATTTCCGCGACATCACCTGGACAGGAAACTCAGTCTATTCCACCGATGTGCTCAACGAACTGCTCTCCATCGAGAAGGGTGATGTTTACGATGTCGTGACCATGGACAAGAGACTTCACGGAGGCGAGAAGGAGTCTGACTACGGAGTGTCCAAACTCTATATGGACAACGGCTATCTCTTCTTCAACGTGACTCCTGTCGAGCTCAACATCCAGAACGACTCTGTCGATGTGGAGATGCGCATCTCGGAAGGAAAGCCTGCCACCCTCAACAACATCGTCATCAACGGCAACGACCTCACGAACGAGAAGGTGGTCCGCCGTCAGATATACACCCGTCCGGGATATCTCTTCAGCCAGACCGACTTCGAGAGGTCCGTGCGTGAGATCGCATCCCTCGGACAGTTCGACCCGGAGGCCATCATGGATCCGACTTCAGGTTACTCTGTCCTTCCTAATCCTCTGAACAATACCGTCGACCTTGTCTACAACGTGACGGAGAAGCCTTCATCACAGCTTGAACTCTCAGGAGGCTGGGGCGGATCCACATTCGTCGCCACGGTCGGTGTGAGCTTCAACAACTTCTCCACCCAGCGTTTCTTCGACAAGACCGCATGGAGACCTGTTCCGCTGGGCGACGCACAGAACCTTGCATTCAGGTTCCAGACAAACGGATCATATTATACGGCCCTTACCGCCAGTTTCACCGAGCCTTGGCTCTTCGGCAAGAAGCCTACCTCCCTGAACCTGTCGCTGTACTACACCCGTCAGACGAACTCCAACTTCTACTATCAGATACTCAGTCACGACAAGCAGTTCGAAGTCTACGGCTTCTCCGCCTCTCTGGGAAAGCGCCTCAAGTGGCCTGACAACTATTTCGTGCTCTATAACGGTCTCAGTTGGCAGACATACCGCCTGACCAACTGGTATTCAGGATACTTCATCTTTGATGACGGTACGACCCACAATCTTAGTTACTCGCTGACGATTGACCGCAACTCCACTGACCAGCAGATATATCCTCGTCAGGGATCCGATTTCACTGCATCCCTGCAGCTGACCCCTCCGTATTCACTGTTGAGGAAAAAGGACCTGAGCAGGCTTGACGCCAATGGAAACCCTATGCCTGTGGATTCATGGCGCGACATCAACTACAACTACTACTCCGCCCAGCAGCGCTACAAGTGGACAGAGTATCACAAGTGGAAGCTTTCCGGTGTCTCATACACGAAACTCGCCGGTGATCTCGTCCTCATGGCCAGAGCGCAGTTCGGATATCTCGGATACTACAACAGGAACTGGGGATACTCTCCGTTCGAGGGCTTCATGGTAGGTGGTGACGGTATGTCAGGATATTCTACCTATGGCTCCGAAGTCATCTCCCTCCGAGGATATGAGAACTATTCCCTCACTCCTAGACAGATGACCGCCTACAATCAGGGTGGTGTGTCATATGCCGGAAATGTCTATGACAAGTTCACGGTGGAGCTCCGTTACCCTGTGATCCTCCAGCCGAGCTCGACGATCTTCGCGCTCCTGTTCCTCGAAGGAGGTAACTGCTGGGCTGACATCAGGGACTTCAATCCTTTCCAGATCAAACGTTCCGCCGGTGCGGGTGTCAGGATCTACCTTCCTATGGTCGGACTTCTCGGAGTTGACTGGGGATACGGTTTTGATGATTCAATCAATGGAAAAAGCCAGTTCCATTTCGTAATAGGACAACAGTTCTAATGAATAATTTAACTTATTTTGATATGAAAAAAATTCTTTTGATTGCCGCAATGGCGTTCGTATCTGCAGCGGGTTTCGCTCAGAACAAATTCGCTCACGTCAATTTCACCGAGCTCGTCCAGCTCATGCCGGAGGCTGATGAGGCCAGGGCCACCATGCAGGCTTCAAGCAACGAAGCACAGGAGACTTATCAGGCCATGGTAGAGGAATACCAGGCCAAGTTCCAGGAGTACCAGCAGAAATCTTCCACCTGGACCCAGTCCATCCGTGAAAGCAAGGAGAACTCACTCATGGACATGCAGCAGCGCATTCAGGAGTTCGAGCAGAATGTCCAGCAGGAACTCGCTCTCCAGCAGAACCAGCTTCAGGCCCCTATCTATGAGAAGGCCCAGCAGGCAGTTGAGAAATTGGCAAAGGACGGTGGATACATCTATGTCTTCGAGTCTTCTACAGTTCTTTATGTAGACCCTTCACAGAGCACCGATCTCACACCGGCTGCACGAAAGGCACTTGGCATAGCTGACGACAGGACGCTTGAGTCTCTCCAGGCAGAACTTCTGGCGCAGCAGCAGCAAGCTCAGCAGTAGAATGAATTAATAGGGCGGTGATGTGTCACCGCCTTTTTTTGTATAACAAACCCATAATTGATAATGCAACATAAAGTAATTGATGCTAAAGATGTTGTGATCCGTTTCGCCGGTGACTCCGGTGACGGCATGCAGTTGACAGGATCTCTGTTCGCAGACATGTCGGCCATCTACGGCAACGAACTATCCACTTTCCCTGATTATCCAGCCGAGATCCGCGCGCCTCACGGCACCGTATCCGGTGTTTCCGGCTTCCAGGTCCACATTGGAAGCGAGAATGTCAATACTCCGGGTGACTACTGCGACCTGCTTGTAGCCATGAACCCCGCCGCCCTCAAGGCTAACGCCAAGTGGTGCAAGAGAAATGCGATGATCCTTGTTGATATCGATGCATTCGATGAGGCAGGTATGCAGAAAGCAGGTTTCACCACCGACAACCCTTTCGAGGAACTGCATGTCGAGGACAGAACCCTCATTGCGGCAGCTATCACCTCTCTGACAGAAGAGAGCCTGAAGGATTCCGGTATGGACTCCAAGAGCATCCACAAGTGCAAGAACATGTTCACCCTTGGAATGGCATGTTACATCTACAGCCGTCCGCTGGAATATATATATCAGTATCTGGAGAGAAAATTCTCCAAGAAGCATCCTGAGATGATCGAGCCTAACAAGAAGGTTCTTAATGATGGATTCAACTATGCCGCGAACATCCAGGCCATCCCTAATACATATTCAGTCGAGCCGGCAAAGCTCAAGAAGGGAACATACAGGAACATAACCGGCAACCAGGCTACCGCATGGGGACTCCTTGCCGCTTCAGAGAAGTCAGGACTTCCTCTTTTCTGCGGTTCATACCCTATCACCCCTGCCACTGCCATCCTTGAGGAGCTTGCCATTCACAAGAGCCTTGGATGCAAGACCTTGCAGGCAGAAGACGAGATTGCAGGTATCTGCACCGCCATCGGTGCGGCATTCTCCGGCAGTCTTGCTGTGACCACGACCTCCGGCCCTGGTCTTTCTCTCAAGAGCGAGGCCCTCGGACTTGCAGTCATGGCCGAACTTCCGCTCGTAGTCGTTGATGTCCAGCGTGCCGGCCCGTCCACAGGTATCCCTACCAAGACAGAGCAGACTGACCTCAACCAGGCTCTCTACGGAAGAAACGGCGAGTGTCCTATCCCTATCATTGCGGCACACTCTCCGGCGCACTGCTTTGACGCAGCATTCCAGGCCGCCAAGATGGCTGTCGAGCATATGACTCCTGTCATCCTTCTTTCAGAAGGTTTCCTCGGAAACGGCTCAGAGCCATGGCTCATCCCTTCCATGAAGGATTATCCTGAAATCGTTCCTCCATTCGCCACATCACTTGGCGAGAACGGCAGGTTCCAACCATTCGAGCGCGATCCTGAGACACTCGTCCGCAAATGGGCCATCCCTGGTCAGCGTGGATTCGAACACAGAGTCGGCGGTCTCGAGAAGAACCATAATGGAGTCATCTCCTCAGACCCGGCGAATCATCAGCTGATGGTTCAGGAACGTGAGGAAAAGGTCGAGAGGATAGCCAGGGACATCCCTGAGGTCAAGGTCCTCGGTCCTCAGAGCGGCGATGTGCTTGTCGTCGGCTGGGGCGGCACATACGGTCATATCCTTTCCGCTGTCAATATCATCGGTCTGGACAAGGTCTCCTATGCCCACTTCGACAATATCTTCCCTCTTCCTGCAAACACTGAGGAAGTGCTCTCGAGATTCAAGACCATTATGGTCTGTGAGCTCAACTACGGACAGTTCGCTGCATTCCTCCGCGACTGGTTCCCTCAGTATAACTACATGAGATATAATAAGATTCAGGGTCAGCCGTTCCTTGTCACGGAACTCGTCGATGCTATCAACGATGTCCTCGCAGGCAAGAACGTGCAGCTTTCATATAATAATAAGTAAGAGCTATGGCAACATTATCATTCAAGGATTTCAAAAGCGATCAGGAAGTACGCTGGTGCCCGGGATGCGGCGACCATGCAGTGTTGGCTGCCCTTCAGAGGGCTCTTCCTAAGGTGAGCCAGGCTCTCGGATATGAGAAGGAACGCTATGTGGTGGTGTCCGGTATCGGATGCTCTTCACGCCTTCCTTATTATATGGACACATACGGTTTTCACAGCATTCACGGCCGTGCTACGCCTATCTCTACAGGTATCAAGGTCGCGAATCCGACTTTGACCGTGTGGCAGGTCTGCGGAGACGGTGACGCTCTCGCCATCGGTGGAAACCATTTCATCCACGCCATCCGCAGGAACATCGACATCAACCTGATGCTCTTCAACAACCAGATATACGGTCTTACCAAAGGACAGTATTCTCCTACCTCCAAGTTCGGAGCCATCACCAAGACTTCTCCTTACGGAACTGTCGAGCATCCTTTCCAGCCAGGTTCTCTCGTGCTTGGTGCAAAGGGTACATTCTTCGCCCGTTCACTGGATGTCGAGCTCAAGCTCAACGAGGAGATCATGACCGCCGCTGCTCTGCACGACGGCTGTTCAGTGATGGAGTTCCTCACCAACTGTGTGATCTTCAATGACGGAGCTCACAAGAATCTTTCCGATCCTGCAGTCAAGGCAGACCATACCATCGTCCTCCGCCAGGGAGAAAAGATGGTTTTCGGCAAGAACCGTGACAAGGGACTCATCTATGACGGCAAGAAGATCCGTGTCGTGAAGATCGGTGAGGGTGGTTTCACTCTGGACGATGTGCTGGTTCACGATGCTCATGCAGACAACATCGGCATACATATGGCGCTTGCCGACATGAAGGGGCCGGACTATCCGGTCGCTCTGGGAGTCATCAGAGATGTCAAGGACATCACTTACGATGACGGAGTCAGAGACCAGATCAAGGAGGTTATGGTCAAGTCAAAGATACACTGTGTTGACGATCTCCTGCACAGCGGTTCCACCTGGGAGATAGAGTAAATCGTTAAAACTGCCTTTTTTAGAAAATTAAAAAGGCAGTTTTTTAAATTATTTTAAGAAATTTTTATATTTGTATCAGAACATAATTCATCTACATATGAAAACAGCAGACATCATGGCCAAGCTCCAGGCCAAGTATCCAGGCGAGAGTGAGTATCTCCAGGCGGTACAGGAGGTTTTGGAATCTATCGAGGATGTATACAATCAGCATCCTGAATTCGAGAAGGCGAAAATCGTTGAGCGTATGGTCGAGCCTGACCGTATCTTCACATTCCGCGTAACTTGGGTTGACGACAAGGGTGAGGTGCAGACAAATACAGGCTACCGTATCCAGTTCAACAGCGCCATTGGCCCTTACAAGGGAGGTATCCGTTTCCACAAAGCTGTCACTCCTTCAATGCTGAAATTCCTCGGATTCGAGCAGACATTCAAGAATGCTCTCACCACTCTCCCTATGGGTGGCGCAAAGGGCGGCTCTGACTTCGACCCGGTAGGAAAGTCAAATGACGAGATCATGCGTTTCTGCCAGGCATTCATGACTGAACTCTGGCAGTGCATCGGCCCTGATCAGGATGTTCCTGCAGGTGATGTGGGCTGCGGCGGCCGTGAGATCGGTTACATGTACGGAATGTACAAGAAACTCGCACGCGAGTACAATACCGGTGTCCTCACCGGAAAGGGTGCAACATGGGGCGGGTCAATCCTCCGTCCGGCGGCTACAGGCTTCGGTGCGCTCTATTTCACCCAGGACCTTCTCCACAAGGCAGGCAAGGACATCGCCGGCAAGACTGTCGCTGTTTCAGGCTTCGGTAACGTAGCATGGGGTGCTTGCACCAAGGCCACCGAGCTCGGTGCCAACGTCGGTGCTATCTCAGGCCCTGACGGAGTCTGTCAGATTCCTGACGGTATCACCAAGGAGATGATCGACTACATGCTTGTAATGCGTGCTTCAAACCGCAACAAGGTTCAGGATATGGCTGACCAGTTCCCTGGAAAGGCATTCTTCACTGCCGGCAAGAAGGCTTGGAGCGTTCCTGTGGACATCGCTCTCCCTTGCGCATTCCAGAACGAGCTTTCTGAGGATGACGCCAAGGAGCTCAAGGCAAACGGCTGCTGGTGCTGCTGCGAGGTATCCAACATGGGATGCCAGCCGGGCGCTATCAAGTTCTTCCAGAACAACGGCATCTACTTCGCTCCTGGCAAGGCTGTCAATGCAGGTGGTGTGGCTACTTCAGGTCTTGAGATGACCCA
>JAZRWN010000052.1:0-6403 GCA_045599725.1 Candidatus Cryptobacteroides sp.
GAGATGGGCAACCGTCACGACCTGCGCATCACGCAGAGCATAGGTTTCGCCTCCCTGACCGGTCAGAAGGCCGCGATGGCTTCCTCAAGGAACGAACTTCTCTCACTCGAATACAAGGCCGCGAGACAGCAGATTCTGCTGGAGGCCAGGCAGTGCTGCATAGACCTGACATACTGCAATGCGCTTCAGTCCGAACTCAGCTACCATCTGGAGAATGCAGAAAGACTGGTGGCTGCCTACGAGAAGAAGGTGGAGCTCGGCGGTGCTTCTGTCCTGGAACTCAACAATGCAAGGCTTCATCGCTCGACCGTCCAGGGAGAACTGATGAAAGTGGATCTGGACAGAGAGAGCATCCTGCTGGAACTGCAGCGTCTCAACGGTGGTGAGCCGGTGAAATATGACAACTCAGATTTCAAAGCCTTCACCTATGCACTTCCCGGGGACTTCGAGACTTTCTTCGCGGAGGCTTCCGAGGCAAGCCCTGCCATAGCTTATGTGAAGCAGGAGATGGAAGTGAAGTCAAGGCAGCTGGGTATGGACAGGACAGCATGGATCCCTGACCTCACGGTGGGCTATATGTCAGAAATCGCTCAGCCTGAAGCATACAGGGGACTGACTTTCGGAGTTTCCATACCTTTATGGAGCAATGCCGCCAAGGTCCGCCGTTCGAAGGTGGAGCTTGATGCCGCCCGTTCCCGCCAGGATGAGACGGTCCAGTCCTTCTACTATGAAATGCTTCGCGAGTATACCCAGGCCCGGGGCCTGCAGTCCATAGCCGCCGGTTACAGAACCGGTCTTGACAATGCTGACAACCGCGACTATCTGGTGAAAGCCGAAGAACAGGGAGAAATCTCCATCATCGAATACATAACGGAGATGGACCTGTTCTATGAAAATCTCGAGAAGACTCTGGAGGCCGAGCGTGACTATCAGCAGGCGCTGGCATCACTTACCTCGATGATGCTCTAGTTCCCCTTCTCCTTCCTGCCGATGGAAAGGCTCCTGTATTCGATAGGGGTGTAGCCGGTGTTGTTCTTGAATATCCTGTTGAAATAGCTCTGGTACTCGAATCCGCAGATGTCAGAAATCTCTCCTATGCTCTTCTCCGTAGTGGACAGGAGTTTCTTTGCCATGGAAATCTTCGTGGCGGTGATGAAGGCGGAGGTGCTCATTCCCGTGATGCTCTTGACTTTTCTGTTGACAGATGATGGGCTGAGGCACAGTTTGTCCGCGATGTACTCCGAGCACATTTCAGGAGAAGCGAGGTTCGCCATGATGGTGGAGGTCAGCTTGGAGAGGAACTGGTCGCTGTTCGCGTCACTGACGCTTATCTTGCTCATGTCCTCTGTGTCCTTGATCTCGTCGGAGTATTTCTCACGCAGCAGGCGTCTGCTGTCCAGCAGGTTGTGCACTATCATGGTGAGTTCCTGGGCGTTGAAAGGTTTGACGACGAATGCATCGGCTCCCGCTTCGATTCCGGCCAGCCTGTCCGCCTCCCTGTCTTTCGCTGTCACGATGACTAAAGGTATATGGTTCAGGACCTCAGAGGCACGGACACGTCTGCACAGTTCGAGTCCGTCGATGTCCGGCATCATCAGGTCAGTGATGATGAGGTCAGGGACATATTCCTCGATGGCGCTGAGACCTCCCTTGCCGTTGATGGCGGTCTTGATCTGATACTGACCCTGGCCCTTGAGCAGCTCGCTTATGTATCTGGCTATATCAATATTGTCTTCGATTATGAGGACGATAGGGTTTTCAGGATTGTTGTCTCCATCTTTCTCAAGTTCAGCAAGGCCACTGGCTTCGTCTTTCTTATTGTCGCTGTACTGGTGGAAATACGGCTGCACATCCTCAGCCTTGAAATGCTGCAGAGGCATCCTTACTGTGAAAGTCGTTCCCTTGCCTTCAATGCTGTCCACCGCCACGGTTCCGTCCATCGCCTCGGTCATCTGCTTTACAAGTGCCAGACCTATGCCGTTGCCTTCCTGGTTCAGAGCCGACTCAGACCTGAAGAACGGGACGAAAATGTTTTCAAGGTCTTCCTTCTTTATGCCTATGCCTGTGTCGCTGACTTTCCATACCAGACTGTTGTTCTCAATGGATGACTCGACGTTGATGTCCCCGCCATTCTTGGTGTACTTGACTGCATTGGAGAGTATGTTGGAGAATATCTTCTTCATGAAGTCAGGGATGAAGTCGACTTCGTTTCCATCGAGTTCATAGGAGTGCGAGTAGTAGACATTGATGTTCTTCGCGGAAGCGGCGAGTCTCGCATTCTCCACGGTCATGGTGATGAGAGGCAGGATGTTTCCTCGCCTCCACTCTGCGTTTCCAGTCGAGGACTTGACCTTGGACAGGTCCATGATCTGGTTGATGAGGTCCATGAGTATGTCGCTCTGGCGGATGATGGCTTCGGCAGATTCGATGTCCTTCTCGTCCTTGCTGCGCGTGCGTATGAGTTCGGCCTGGCCGAGGATGACCGTCAGAGGAGTCCTGAAGTCATGCGTGACATTCGTGAAGAACTCCTGCTTGACCTTTTCAACGGACATCTTGGTCTCGAAGTTCCTGGTTCTCATCTTGAGCGAGTATGTCAGAAGGCGTACTATGACGAGCAGGAGTACAAGGAGTGTGACGGCTATCCAGAGGATAAGACTCTTTTCGTGCTTCTCCTCCAGGGTCTTCATCCTTTCCAGGGCGAGGGCCGCCTCAGTCTGCTGCTCCATATAGTCGTTTTGAAGTGCCTGTACATGGCTCATCTGCTTTTCATATTCGAGGCTGTCAAGGTAAGAAACGGCGGCGGTAATATCTTCCAGTGCTGATTTCCATTCCCCTTCTTCCTTGTAGATATTTGCTCTCAGGTCATGAATTTCGTTCAGATGGTACCAGGAGTTAATATCGGAAGCGGCATCCAGAGCATCTGAAAGCAGGTCTTTTGCGGTGGAGTGGCGTCCTTGCAGATAGTGAACGCGGGCAAGTGAGATGCAGGAACTCAGCCAGTGAAATTTGTCAGCATCCTTTCCCAGACTGTAGTAGGCCTTTTGATAGTTCACAAGAGCCGAGTCTATCTGACCCATCTTCTCCTGAATCCTGCCGAAATGATTGTAGCAGAGAGCGACTCCCAGAACCGACTTCCCGATAGTGTTCTCGTCAAATGATTTTCTGTAGTACCACAATGCCGAGTCGAGCTGTCCCCGATGCTCGCAAATCGATCCGAGGTTTGCAGCATTGATGGCAACGCCTACATGGCTCCCAAGCGTCTCCTCCGTGCTCATGGCTTCCCGGAACAGATTTTCCGCGCGTTCTTCCTGCTCCATATCTTTGAATATGTTGCCGAGTCCGTTGAGAGAGTTTACCTTGACTTTAAGGTAAGTATATGATTGTTCTCCTGAATATTCATCGGCCAGTTTGATGGCTTCGTAGTAGCAGTCTGACGCCAGGTCATGTGCGTTTATCCTCCTGTAGTCAGTACCCTGCTGGTTCAGCATCGTTATGATGCCGATGGTGTCCCTGAGCTTCTTGGCCAGGATGACGGCTTCATTGTGGCAGTAGATGGCTGCCTGGAAGTCAGAACTGTCCCTGTTCCTTTTCCCCAGCTCCCGGTAGAAGCACATCGCGGCGGTCTCGTCACCTGTCTTGAGACTCGCGTTGACAAGTGAACTCAGTTCGTCTATGGAAACGGAGTGAGTGGCGACACTGTCCATCTGATGCTTGTGCAAGGCATAAGTCGGGTCATTGGAATTTGTAGTACTGTTCTCTGTGCAGCTGACAAGAACAGAAAATGAAAGAAGCGTGGCTGCCAGTAATGAAGGAGTGACTTTCATATCGGAGGATATCGTGGTTCAAACCAAATATAATAGTTTCAAATTGTATTTCAAACTGTCATTTTGCACTCTGTCATGGGCGGTTTTATACAAATCTCGTGAAGCAAATCCCTGAAAATAAGGATATTGACAAATGACTATGCTTCGAAAGTATAAAAACAAAAAAAATGAAAAACACTTAAATTCTTTGAAAATCCCTCGAAAAATCATCAGCGGAAAAATGTTGCCCCAACATGATTAAATATACACTCTGTTGGCATATTTTTATCAGTCTTTATACTGAAAATGGCTGTTATTGGATTGAAAACCAGTTTGTTGGCACTTTGAATATTAGGAATAGTATAAATCTTGACATACAAATTGCTTGAATAATATAAAAAGTCGCGTGAAAAGTATTAACAGTGGCATCAGGCAGAAAATAACTTTGCACTTGAAACAAACAGACACAACGCTATGGTTATTCTTATCACAGGCATCACTTCAGGATTTGGAAAGGCAATGGCACAGAGTTTCAGTGCTGCCGGGCACAAGGTATACGGAACCCACCGCAAACCTGTTGTTCCTATAGAAGGCGTTACATATATAAAAGCAGATGTCACTAATGAGCAGGACTGCTCTGTCGCGGTCCAGAAAGTGCTTTATGAAGAAGGCCGTATCGATGTGTTCATCAACAATGCAGGAATGGGTGTTGCGGGACCACTTGAGTACACTCCTCTTCAGGAGGCCTCCCGTCAGATGGATACCAACTGGATGGGTATGGTCAGGTTCCTTCACTATGTCATTCCGGTCATGAGGAAACAAGGCTCTGGACGCATAGTCTGCATGAGTTCGATCGGAGGTCTGATAGGACTACCCTTCCAAGGGGTGTACAGCGCCTCAAAATTCGCCGTAGAGGGATACTGCGAGGCGTTGAGAATGGAACTCAAGGAGTTCAATATCGATGTGATAGTGATTGAACCCGGTGACTTTGCGACAGCATTCACTTCTCAGAGGAAAAGCGTCTCCGATCCTGTCGCATGCATTACATACAAGTCTTATGCAAACAGCCTGAAATCCATAGAGAATGATGAGACTACCGGTCTCAAACCTGGATACTTGGCCAAAAAGCTAACTTCTATCATCACCCGGAAGCGTCCAAGGTATCATTACATCATCGCCACTTTCCCGCAACGCCTCTCGGTAATATGCAAGAAAGTGCTTCCTCCGCGGTGGTTTGCCTCCATCATCGCTTCGTACTACAAGTTATAACATGGGATAATTAATAATATTAAAATAATACAGGTATGACAACAGTAAATCTCGCTCCGAATTCTTATGATGTCCTCAGGGACTGCTCCCGTCTTGCCGGTGACATGACTTTCAAGAATTTATATTCGTTGATCTGCAGTCATGGCACGGTAGAAGCCGCCGTGTGGCTTGAGGATGGCTGTCCGCATTCCATGACTTTCAAGCAGCTGGCCGGCTTGACAGACAACTACGCTTCAGTTTTCTCATCCATCTTTGGCACTAGCGGGAGAGTCTGCATCTCTGTGGATTCCTGCAAGGAGTGGTTCCCGCTTTTCTGGGGTCTTGTCCGTTCCGGGCATGACGTGCTTGCTGTGGATGCGGCTATGTCAGATGAAAAGGTAGCTGCTCTCATGCGTCAGGCCGGATGTCATATGATAGTTTCTTCAAAGACCAGAAATGTAGGAAAAGACTGTGTCCAGATTCTTCTTGCAGATATGGCAAATGCCCCTGACGTCGTAGGATATACACCGGTGTGGGGCCATGATGTGGCTCTTTGTACAAGTGGCACCACCTCGGAGAGCCGGGTCTTCGTGTATGATGAAAAGGCCATCTGCTATCACGCTCTGTTCTCCGAAAAAGTATACCGCGACAACAAGAATATCCTTGACAACAAGCCTTTCAGGACATTGGCTTTCCTTCCGTTCCATCATGTCCTCGGCTTTTCCGCCATTTTCATCTGGAGCCATTTCGTTGGATATACCACAATATACCTGAAAGACCGCACACCTCAGACCATAGTGAAGACGGCCAGGACCTGCAGAGTGACAGAGATAGTCACTGTCCCGATCCTTGCCAACAACCTTTGCAGGACTCTGCTTGCGAATGTCAGGAAGCAGGGACTCCTGAAAAGGGCGATGTTCCACGCCATGACCTCGATCAGCCTCGGAGTCCAGCGTCTCATGCCTGACTTCGGACTCAGGCTGGCTGCCGGGATGTTCAGAAATATCAGAGAACAGCTGCTTGGTAATGACATATCGAGCATTATCCTAGGTGGAAGCCACACAGCACCTGAAACGCTCCGGCTCCTTAATGCGATCGGTTATTATACAATATGCGGGTTTGGCATGACAGAGACCGCAATCAACAGTTTCGAGACATCTACTGCCCTGGCCAACCGTCTTTATGGGAGCATCGGGTCTCCTATGCCGTTCACTGAATACAGAATCACCGGGGAGGGAAAGACAGGAGAACTTCAGGTACGTGGCAGCGGCATCCACACGGGAAGACTTGTAAACGGGAACATGCTCCCGCAGGATGTGGATTCCGAAGGCTGGTTCAGCACCGGCGACATC
>JAZRWN010000053.1:0-3590 GCA_045599725.1 Candidatus Cryptobacteroides sp.
GACTGTGGAGCGGCTGCGGGCTGCGGGGTTCGAGGTGTATGATTTCCGCAATCCGCCGGTCGGGGGTGGCTTCAAGTGGTCGATGATCTCTGAGGATTACATGGAGTGGACTCCGGCCGAGTATCGTGAGCAGCTGAACAGCAATCCGCTCGCGAAGCAGCAGCTCAAGAACGATATTGAAGCTTTGGAGTCCTGCGACGCATGTGTTCTAGTACTCCCCTGCGGCCGCTCGGCCCACACCGAGGCTGGATGGTTTGCCGGGCGTGGCAAGAAGGTGGTCGCTTATCTGCCGGAGAGGGTTGAACCTGAACTGATGTACGGACTCTTCACGGATATCTGCGATACGCTCGACAAGGTGATCGAAGTTCTCCGATAGTCGATTCCGTAATGGCGCTTCCTACGCCTCAGAATAGGCTCAAAGACGTTTTCGCAATGCGGGACACCGCGTTCAAAACGTCTTCCGTCAGTTTTGTTTGTATGCGCATGGCTCCAGTCGAAGTCAATAGTCATCTTGTGATCCAGGTAGACTCTGGCCTGACAAACGCCTGACTCATTCTGACGAAAATACATGTCTGAGGTGACAGCATATTGTGGCAGATCAGAGTGGTTCCCGTCTGTACCGCTGCGCTTGACAATTTTACCTTTGACGCCGCCGACAGTCTTCGCACTGCCGACGGTCTCATATTCGCGTTTGGCTCCGCCTAACGCGATTGCCTTAAAGAATTCAGCGCCGTTGCCCACATCACAAGTCGTCATAATTGTGGTTATACTTGACGCTCACATAATTACGCTCCTTCAACCAGTCAAGAAGTGTGATTAACCGTCCTAATCCTACAGAGGGGTAGCACGCACATTTTGTACAAAATGTACCAATAAGTGTAAGTGCTAACTGAAAATTGAACAGTTGACATCACGAAGGTTCGGCAGTATTTGCCACCTCAAGAAGTGTATGTTTAACTTTCGGGTGCTATCCCAAAACACCCGACAAAATCCTGACTTTGACAGTTAATATTCCACATTACCGTAACCATCTATTATTCAGTTATATACAAAATAGTCTTTGGTGATTTGGGTGACGCAAGGTGAATTTTGCGTACATTTTGTACCATGTTCGTACGCAGAAAGAAGAATCGCAGCGGCACAATCAGCGTGGTGGTGGTCGACAAGAGTTCCGGCAAGTTCCGTGAGCTGAAGACGCTCGGCGTGGCGAAAGACGAGTCTGAAATTGCAGACCTTGAGCGCAAGGCAAGGATATGGATGGATCAATACTCCGGCCAGTTGTCGCTGGACTTCGATGAGTCTGAGAAGGCTCTGCGAGAGGCCAAGGAAACCTTCTCCCGCATTGATCGGGCCCTTCTCAACATGCCACAGACAATATTAAACAGAATCTATGACAGCATCGGCTTCAATGCAATCGATGATGACATCCTGCGGAATCTTGTGATTGCACGCGTCTGCCAGCCTCAGAGCAAGGTCGCCACGGTTGAGTACCTGAAATCCTACTTCGACGAGGATATCCGCCTGCACAACATATACAGGTATATGGACAAGCTGTACAACACGCAGCAGGAGAAGGTTCAGCAGATAAGTGTGGCGCACACCATGAAGGTTCTTGGCGGTCGGATAGGTCTGGTGTTCTACGATGTGACGACACTCTACTTCGAGTCTATGCCTCAGCCGGACGATGAGTTGCGCCAGGCCGGGTTCTCGAAGGATGGAAAGACTGCGGAATCGCAGATAGTGCTGGGACTGCTTGTGAGCGAGGACGGGTATCCGCTGTCCTACTCAATCTTCAATGGAAGCCAGTACGAAGGGCGTACGATGATACCGATTATAGATGACTTCGTGCAAAGGTTCAACATTACGGACTTGGTCATCGTTGCCGACTCTGGCCTGATGAGCGCGAAGAACGTCGCCCTGCTGGAGTCCGCTGGTTACAAGTACATCCTCGGAGCAAGGATACGCAGCGAATCTCCAGCCATAAAAGAATGGGTCCTGTCGGTTGACCGCACCGACGGGCACATGGAGGAATGCCGCAAAAGCGATACGCAGAGGCTGATCGTCAGCTACTCTGGAACAAGAGCAAGGAAAAACGTCTGGAACCGGGACAAAGGCGTTGAGAGGTTGCGCAAGGCCTACGCCAAGGGCACTCTTACGAAGGAGAACGTGAACAAGCGCGGCTACAACAAGTTCCTTGACATCAGCAAGGACATCACCGTGTCCATCAACGAAGACAAGATAAAGGAAGATATGCTCTGGGACGGACTGAAAGGCTATATCACGAATACGGATCTGCCCATGGAGGAGGTCATATCCCAGTATCACGGTCTTTGGGTTGTGGAACGGGCCTTCAGAATCGGTAAAGGGGCACTTGAGATGAGACCGATGTTCCATTTCACCGAAAAGAGAATCGAGGCCCACATCTGCATCTGCTTCGTGGCATACAAGGTATACAAGGAACTGGAGCGTGTCATCCGATCAATAGGGTTCGGAATGAGTGTGGACAGAGTACTCGGAATAGCGAAAACCATCACGACCATACGTCTGAGGCTGCCGAACGGCGAGACCTATTCACAGACACTTTTCACCACTCCGCAGCAAGAGACACTCAAACCACTGCTGAAAGTCTTGAAAATCGACGACAGCGAACAGGGTGACGCATAGTCAAAGTCAGGAGAACGGCGGCAGGGGAGATGTCATGGTCAACATCTGTCCGGCCAAGTTCGAGGACTGGATGATTCCGGCAGGTTCTGAGACGGTTCTGAGATACGGAGTCTATACTTTTGACGGCGAGATGACCGACACCGAGGCGGAGCGCATATGGACGGACTTCGCGATGCCGCCTGAGGTGACCGTCAGATAGCCGGGCATGACGGCATGAGAAGGGCGGTCACCGACAACGGCTGACCGCCCTTCCTGCTGCTTGTCCGGCATGCTCATGCTATCTGAACAGCATCGGCAGGAACTCCTTCAGGCATCTGCGCCATGTGAGCCACTCATGCGCTGTCAGAGGCGAGACGTAGTAGCTGTTCCTTATGCCGGCCTTGCTCAGGCTGTCGCTCAGGTTCTTCGCTCCGTTGCCCTCGGCCTCGCCGATTCCGATGAAGAAGCCGTGCACCTTCTCGTTGAACGCCTTGGCATCGGAGAACACGCCGTTGTAGGCTGTCTTGACGCCGTCCGGTCCCATACCCAGCGCTCCGCTGAACGATCCGAGGTAGGAGAATTTGTCGAGATTCGGAAGAACGGTGTCGAAAGTCTGCTTGCCGCCCCATGAGAGACCAGCCATCGCTCTGTGGTCGCGGTCGGCCAGCGTTCTGAACTCCTTGTCTATGAAAGGAATGATGTCCTGCAGAAGAATGGGCGTGAAGCTTGCTCCGAACTGGTCGCGAGAGAAGCCTGGGTTCTCTCTCATGAGCGTGGAGAAGTTGATGCCGCAGTTGCCGCTGTCCATCACCACGATCATGGGCTCGCACTCTCCGGAGGCGATGAGATTGTCCAGGATGTGGTTGGCCTTGCCCTGGATGGGCCAGCCGGTCTCGTCCTCGCACATTCCGTGCTGCAGATAGAGTACCGGATATCTTTTCACTGAA
>JAZRWN010000054.1:0-3691 GCA_045599725.1 Candidatus Cryptobacteroides sp.
TGTCGAGTGGCATTTTCTCGGGCACCTTCAGACAAACAAACTTAAAATGGTGCTTCCATATGTGTCCATGGTCCAGTCTGTTGATTCCGTTCACCTGCTTCAGGCGATTGATGCCTGGGGAAAGACCAACAACAAGGTGACAGACATCCTGCTTGAGCTGCATATCGGTGCGGAAGAGACCAAGCAAGGTTTCCATGAAGAGGAGATTCTGGATATCCTTTTCAATTCTGAAAAGTACAGGAATGTCAGGTTCCGCGGCCTCATGGGCATGGCTTCGCATACAGATGATATGGAGACCGTCAATTCAGATTTCGAGAGAATAGACAGTTTCATGGCCTATCTCGTGGATTTGTTCCCTGAACTTGAGTCATTCAACCAGCTTTCCATCGGTATGTCCGGGGACTGGAAGGTGGCGGTCCGCAACGGCTCCACCATGGTCCGAATAGGGACATCCATCTTCGGTGAAAGACAGTATTAATGTCCTGAATATGATACGCAAGGTATATAAGTTCGGTGGTGCGTCCGTGAAGGATGCAGATGCCGTGCGCAATCTGGTAAGCATTGTCACCAGTCATAAAGATGAGGATGTTCTTCTTGTGGTCTCTGCCATGGGCAAGACCACAAATATGCTTGAAAAAGCACTATTTGATGCCAGGAGTACCGCCGGCATTCCGGGGAAGGATATTCTTTCTGATATCAGGAATTATCATGAGAACATCATATCCTGCCTTTTTGGTGAAGATGCTGCAGATGTCCAGGAGAAGTTTGAAAGTCTGATGGATGGTCTTTATGACGCGCTGTGCGTGAAAGATGACGATTATGACCTCCGCTATGACCAGACAGTCAGTTCTGGAGAACTGATATCCACAGCCATTGTTAGCCGGTATCTTGTGAAATGCGGTCTGGACGCTGTCTGGGTGGACGCTCGCAGGTATGTTGTCACAGATGACACTTTCCGCTCAGCATCACCTGATTGGGATGAGACGGCGAAACGTATCTCCGCCCTCAATGACGAACATGTGCCGGGCAGGATATTCGTGACCCAGGGATTCATAGGAGGCACGGCAGATGGCAGATACACCACCACCCTCGGAAGGGAGGGTTCGGACTTCACCGCTGCCATTTTCGCCAACTCCCTGAATGCGGAGGAGGTTTCCATCTGGAAGGATGTTGACGGTCTTCTGAACGCTGACCCGAAAAGATTCGCGGATACGGTGAAAATCCCGCATATCTCATATTCAGAGGCTATCGAACTCTCATTCTATGGAGCCACCATCATCCACCCGAAGACCCTCAAACCTCTTCAGAACAAGAACATTGCACTGAAAGTGCGCTCATTCCTGTTCCCCGAGCATGAGCCGACTGTCATAGACGGCAGATCCTTCCGGTCTGACCATTCAGTGCCGTCCTATATTGTCAAAGACAACCAGACACTCGTCTCCATCTCTCCGCGCGACTATTCATTCATGAACGAACACAACCTTCAGATCATCTTCGCCGCCTGCGATTCTCTCCGCATCCATGCGAACATGATCCAGACATCCGCGCTCATGTTCTCCTTCTGCTTCGATGCAGACGAAAAGAAGTTGAAGAGCCTGATCAAGGCTCTTTCCGACCGTTTCAGTGTGAAGTATAACGGTGGCCTCTCACTCTTTACTGTCAGACATTATGGAGATGTCCAGACGGAAACGGAGAAAAAATATCTGCAGGGCAAGGAAATCCTCATCAAACAAGGAAGTCGCAGCACCCTGCAGTATGTTGTCAAGCCTGAACGGCGGAATATGACCTCAATGGCCTAGAAAAGCTGATTGAGCCATTTCTCGACCTCTCCGGTCCATTCTCTCTTGTAGACGAAATTGTCACCGATGCCATATCCATGGCCACCCTCCGGGTAGATGTGCATGGATACGCCCACGCCAGCCTTGCGGAGGGCGTAGAAATACTCTATGCTGTTCTTCGGATCGACGGTCGGGTCATTGGTGGAGAGAATGAGGAGTGCAGGGGGAGTGTTGGCGTCCACATGCTTCTCATTTGAGAACTCGTCAACCATTTCCTGGGTCGGATGGTTGCTGATGAGGTTGTCACGTGATCCGATGTGGGTGAAGGTCTCATCCATGGTGATGACAGGGTAAAGAAGAATCTGAAAATCAGGTCTTGTCGCCTCAGATGTGTAGTGGGTGGCAAGTGTTGAAGCGAGGTGGCCGCCGGCGGAGCAACCCATCACCCCGATTTTCTCTATGCCCCATTCCTCTGCATGTTCGCGTATGATCTGCATGGCCTTCTCCGTGTCATGGAACGGAACATATGAGTATCCGAAAGGCATTCTGTAGTCTAGGACACAGTATGTGATGCCAAGAGCGTTGAGCCATCCCGACATATCTTTTCCCTCATGAGTGTTTGAGAGCATGGTGTAGCCGCCGCCAGGGCACTCGAGAATGCAGATGCCGTTTGGCTTTGCAGCTTTGTAGACAGTCAGTTTCGCTTCCATGAAGTCCTCCGGAAGCATGCGCTTCTGGAAGTCAGTGGGCTTGGCTTCATATTCCTCCGGGAATCCGTCCGGCCAGAGTTTGATGACCTGAGGACCTCTCATTCCCCAAGGCATCTGGGCGAAGGATGTGATGCTGACAAGCATCATCAGAATGACCAGTGTTCTTTTCATATCAGTGCGATTATGTGGTTTCATAACGCAAAGTCCTTGCTCATAAGGGCAAGGACTTGCAGTCATATTTATGATATGGTGTCAATTATTTGCTGATGACCTTGGCCATTTCACAAACCTTGTTTGAATAACCCCACTCATTGTCATACCATGCGCAAACCTTCACGAAAGTAGGATCGAGCTGGATACCAGCCTTCACGTCGAAGATAGATGTGCGTGAGTCGTTGCGGAAGTCTGTAGAAACGAGAGCCTCGTCGGTGGATCCGAGAATGCCCTTGAGCTCGCCCTCAGAAGCCTCCTTCATAGCTGCGCAGATCTCCTCGTAAGTACAAGGGGTAGCGAGCTCGGCGGTGAGGTCAACGAATGAAACGTCAGATGTAGGGACGCGGAGTGACATACCGGTAAGTTTGCCATTGAGAACTGGGAGAACCTTGCCAACAGCCTTTGCAGCACCTGTTGAAGAAGGGATGATGTTCTCGAGGATACCACGACCACCTCTCCAGTCCTTCTTTGAAGGGCCGTCAACGGTCTTCTGGGTAGCGGTAGCAGCGTGAACTGTGGTCATGAGGCCGCGGACGATGCCGAACTTGTCGTTGAGAACCTTGGAGATAGGAGCAAGGCAGTTGGTGGTGCAAGATGCGTTGGAGATGATCTTCTGGCCAGCGTATGTCTTGTCATTGACACCGTAAACGAACATAGGAGTAGCGTCCTTTGAAGGAGCTGACATGATGACCTTCTTGGCACCAGCCTTGAGATGTGCTGAAGCGAGTTCCTCTGTGAGGAAGAAGCCTGTTGACTCAACAACTACGTCTGCGTCGAGAGCGCCCCAAGTGATGTTAGCAGGATCCTTCTCAGCGAAGACCTGGATCTTCTTGCCGTCAACTACAAGGAAGTTGCCTTCTGCCTTGACGTCACCCTTGAACTGTCCATGTACTGAATCGTACTTGAGCATGTAAGCGAGATAATCAGCATCGAGGAGGTCGTTGATACCTACTACCTCGATTTCACCTGCGAAATTCTCATAAGCTGCAC
>JAZRWN010000055.1:0-44455 GCA_045599725.1 Candidatus Cryptobacteroides sp.
CTCACTGAAAAGCCTTCAGTTGAGTTTCCGTCGCTGCCGCATAAGACAGCATTCACTTGAATCCTGATAGTCTTGACCTCAGGAGATTGATACTTTTCTTCTGATAACATAATGCCCGATTTTTACTCCGTATGAAACGGAAACAATTTGTTTCAAATATAGAAAAAAAATCTCTTATCCTATTCAAATCAATGCTTTACAACAAAAAAAACCGGCCGCGCCATGAAACGCAACCGGCTATTTTTATATGATGCTGAAAAACTACTGCTCGTCCGGAGCTTCAGGACCGTCGGATGGTCCGCCCTGCGGGCCGTAGCCAGGTCCCTGAGGACCATATCCAGGACCCTGTGGGCCTGCCTGTCCGCCCTGAGCGGCCTTGGCCATATCCTCAGAAGCAGCATGCCATGCACTCTCGAGTTCAGCGTTGTACTTCTCGATGGCTGCGAGATCTTTTGCCTCGACCGCCTTCTTGAGCTCTGATGTGGCGCTCTCGATGGCTGACTTCTTGTCTGCAGGAATCTTGTCGCCGTAATCCTTGAGGTTCTTCTCAGACTGGAAGACCATTGCGTCAGCGTTGTTGATCTTGTCGATCCTCTCCTTCGCCTCCTTGTCCGCAGCCTCGTTGGCCTTGGCCTCGTCACGCATTCTCTGGATCTCAGCGTCGCTCAGACCTGAAGAAGCCTCGATACGGATGTTCTGTGCCTTGCCTGTGGCCTTGTCGATAGCGGAGACGTTCAGGATACCGTTGGCGTCGATGTCGAATGTGACCTCGATCTGAGGTATTCCGCGAGGTGCAGGGGTGATGCCGTCAAGGTTGAACTCACCGATGAGCTTATTGTCGCGCGCCATAGGACGCTCGCCCTGAAGTACGCGCACCTGTACTGATGGCTGGTTGTCGGCTGCGGTTGAGAACACCTGGCTCTTCTTGGCAGGGATGGTGGTGTTGGACTCGATGAGCTTGGTCATCACGCCGCCGAGGGTCTCGATACCGAGAGAAAGAGGAGTGACATCGAGAAGGAGGACATCCTTCACATCGCCTGCGAGGACACCGCCCTGGATGGATGCACCGATAGCGACGACTTCGTCAGGATTGACGCTCTTGTTAGGCTCCTTGCCGAAGAAGTTCTTGACAAGCTCCTGAACCTTCGGAATGCGGGTTGAGCCGCCGACGAGGAGAACCTCGTCAATGTCTGAAGGGTTCAGATGGGCGTCTGCGAGTGCCTTGCGGCAAGGCTCGATGGTCTTCTGGAAGAGGTTGTCGCAGAGCATCTCGAACTTGGCCCTGGTGAGGGACTTCACAAGGTGCTTAGGGATGCCGTCAACTGGCATGATATAAGGGAGGTTGATCTCAGTCGAGCTCTGGTTGGAGAGCTCGATCTTGGCCTTCTCGGCAGCCTCCTTGAGTCTCTGAAGGGCCATAGGGTCCTTCTTGAGGTCGATTCCGTGGTTCTCTGAAGCGAACTCCTGTGCGAGCCAGTCGATGATGACCTGGTCGAAGTCGTCACCTCCGAGGTGGGTGTCACCGTTGGTGGACATCACTTCGAACACACCGTCACCAAGTTCGAGTATGGAGATATCGAAGGTACCGCCGCCGAGGTCGAAGACAGCGACCTTGGAGTTCTTGTCCTTCTTGTCAAGACCGTATGCGAGAGCAGCAGCCGTAGGTTCGTTGATGATACGCTTCACATCGAGGCCTGCGATCTTTCCGGCCTCCTTGGTGGCCTGGCGCTGTGAATCAGAGAAGTATGCAGGGACCGTGATGACAGCCTCGGTGACTTCCTGGCGGAGGTAGTCCTCAGCGGTCTTCTTCATCTTCTGGAGGATGATGGCTGAGATCTCCTGAGGGGTGTAGAGTCTTCCGTTGATGTCGACTCTCGGAGTATTGTTGTCACCCTTGACCACCTTGTATGGCATTCTTCCGACCTCAGTCGCTACCTGGTCGTAAGTCTCGCCCATGAATCTCTTGATAGAATAGATGGTATTGGCAGGGTTGGTGATGGCCTGACGCTTTGCAGGGTTACCGACCTTTCTTTCACCGCCGTCAGTGAATGCTACCACTGAAGGGGTTGTACGCTCGCCTTCATTGTTGATGATGACAGTAGGCTGGTTGCCTTCCATAACTGAGACGCAGGAATTGGTGGTTCCGAGGTCTATTCCGATGATTTTTCCCATAATATTGTTTTAGTTTTTGTTTTCTTGTTTTCCACGGACTTCTGCCGCGACGACATATCACTTATCGAAAGCTGTGCCATTCGATTTTGCTGACAATTTGGCAGAATTATTCATATCTTTGTGTCATAATTCCATTTGCAGACCATGGTTTACAGAGAGCTGTCAGACATCGAATTCAAGGATCTGGAGAGCAGAATCCTTTACGAGGACAACCATATACTCATCGTAAACAAGAGAGTCGGCGAGATCGCCCAGAGTGACAAGACAGGTGACGAGTGCCTTGCCGAGACTTTCAAGGCCTTCATAGCTCAGCGCGACTCCAAGCCTGGTCAGGTGTATATGGGCATCCCACACCGCCTGGACAGACCTGTGAGCGGGATTGTGATGCTGGCAAAGACTTCCAAGTCCATGGAAAGACTGTCCGCCATGTTCCGTGAAGGAGAAGTCCACAAGAAATACTGGGCTCTGTGCTGTGCGAAGCCTGAACCTGGAGAAGGACATCTTGAGAACTGGCTTGTCAGGAACGAGAAGCAGAACAAGTCATTCATAAGCGGAAAGGCCGGAGGCTCCGCCAAGCTGGCAAAGCTCAATTATACATTTCTGAAAAGTACCGACCGGTACCATCTTGTGGAAGTGGAGCTTCTGACAGGCCGTCATCACCAGATACGCTGCCAGTTGTCCGGAATCGGATGTCCGATAAAAGGAGACTTGAAATACGGAGCCCCGCGCTCGAACCCGGACGGCGGGATATGTCTGCACTCCCATGAAATCAGATTCATCCATCCTGTCCGGAAAACCGAGGTTCACATCACAGCCCCTGTGCCGTCATCATGGAGAGGTCTTGAAGGTCTGTAAAGTCCTTTCGACCTCAAAGTTCTCATATACTCGCTCGGAGTGTCACCCATGAAAAGGCGGAATGCCATGTTGAAAGTGGAGACAGAATGAAACCCTGACAGGACGGCGAGCTCCATCACTCTGACCCTGTTGTCCTTGTTCATGATCTTAAGGGAGTATTCAATCCTGTATTTGTTCACATACGGGCAGAAATGCATGCCCGACTTGTAGTTGATTGTCTTGGAAAGGTAAGTCTTGTTTGTCAGCATCACTGTGGCGAGGTCCGAAAGTGAAAGATTCTCATCAAGGTATGGCTCATTCTCCTTCATATATTTCTCCAGACGTTCAAACAGTTCATCCATCCTGGAACAGTCTTCCGGAGGGGCAGTCTCCTCCCGTTCGACCTTTCTGACAGGCATTCTGAAGAAACCTCCGGGAAACTTCCGGAACAGCAGGCACATAAGGGTACCGAAAAGAACGGAACTGACCGTGAACATACACCACGGACTCCCCTCAAGACCTCTGGCACGCATCAGGAATCCAATGGCGACCAGCAGGTCCAGCGCGAGATACAGTATATCAGGCACGGCCTTATGTCCCCCTTTCCCGTCCAGATAATTCTGCACCAGCAGGATCAACGGGACTGCGACCAGCAGGATGTCATATCCTATATTGGAAATGCCGGCTATGTTCCATGGCTGCATCAGGAGTACAATCAGCAGCACTGATGCTGGGGAGAAGGTCTCTGAAGGCGAAAACTCGTCAAAGCAGGACGGAGCATTGGCAGCCAGGACCACCGTCAGTAACAGATATGACTGGAATCTCAAGAAGATGTCCGATGAAGAGCACGACAGCATATCGGTCAGTGCCAGCCCGAGCAACGCCAGCATTGGAAGTACCCTGACAATAAATCCCTTCAATGAAAACAAGGAAATATTCCTCGCAGTATCTCCAAGCACGACGATGAGAATGAAAACCAGAAGAAGAGCAACGATTATTCTCACCATATCAACACACAAAAATCTTCATCGGCATCAAATATGGATAAAAAAAACCTCCCTGACTCAGTCAGAGAGGGGGTAAAACCAAAAATTAATTAATTCATATGATTTTGTCAGCCTTTTTCAGGGATTTGCTCTGCTTGATGGTATCGAAGCCACGGCCATATACTCCAGTTACGGCTGATACGGACAGAAAAGCATCAGGGTCGATGGCCTTTATACTGCGCAGCATGATGTTCAAATCTGTTTTTCTGGTAAGAACCATGAGCACATGGGTGGTCTGTTTGGTATACCAGCCCTGTCCATCAAGAACCGTGACACCACGGTGAAGCTCTTTGGTGATATGGTCCGCGATCTCAGCATATTTCTTTGAAAGGATGAATAGTTGGACAGACTGTGTGGACCCCTGGAGGAAAAGGTCCAGGACCGTGCTGTTCACAATGATGAGGACAAGACCGAATACGACGGTGGTTATTTTTTCCGTGAACGGAAGAAGGTCTCCGGATGCCGTATATGAAGGCATGAGAAGGGAAGACAGGATGATGAAAACGTCCATCCACAGTATCATCCTTCCCGGAGAGACTCCGCGGTATTTGTTCACGATGAGCGCTATGATATCGGTTCCGCCGGTACTGCCTCCGACTGACATCGTTATTCCTATTCCTATGCCGGACATCATCCCGCCCATGATGACGCTCATGAGCTTTCCGTTGTCCACCGCCAGCGTCTTGCAGATTTCATATGGAATGACATCCTGAAAGACATTCAAGCCCACTGAGGCTATGATGATGGCATACACGGTCTTGAAGCCGAAACTTTTTCCGAGCGTGAAAAGCGCCGCCACCAGAAGGAGGGAATTTATGACGAAATATGTGTAACCTATCTTTATATCTCCGTGTGTGGCATACTGGATTATGGACGCGAAACCGGTGACACCTCCGGCGACGAGATTGTTCGGAACGAGGAAGATGACCCATCCGACCACATACATCATTATGCCAGCCGTGACAAAGGCATATTCCTTGACTGACTTGAATATCGATTTCTGAGTGAGTGGCATGTTCAGGATTTCTTTTTTGTGATACCGGCCTTGATCTCGTCAAAGCCCTCACCATAGACATTGTTGGCGGATGATACTGACAGGAAGGCCTTCGGATCGAGTTCTTTTATCACTTTGGTCAGAGAAGGGAGTTCTTTCTGGGAAATAAGAATGAAGAGAACATTCTTGTCCTGTCTGGTGAACCAGCCCTTGGCGCTGAGCACGGTGACTCCCCTGTCCATTTCATGTATGATGTGGTCGGCTATTTCCTGATACTTTTCGGAGAACACGAACAACTGATAAGATGATTTCTTTCCGCCGACGACAAAATCGATGATCAGGGAGAAGGTGACAATCTCGACGATTCCATACACCATGTCGGTGAAAGCCTTGTCCGGAAGGAAAAGGAGAAGGCTGACAATGATCAGGTCGCTGATCAGGAATACCTTGCTCAGAGAGATAGGCCAGTATTTGTTGACCATGACGGCAATGATGTCAGTGCCACCTGTGCTTCCGCCATATCTGATGACAAGCCCGAGGCCTACTGCCTCCAGGACGCCGGCAATGACAGGAATCAGGACAGTCTCCTCGACAAAGAAGAATTCACCTGGAATGGAATGCAGCGCAGGAACACCTGCTACGACCTCCATGGCCAGAGAGGACACGACTATACAGAATATGGTCTTGAAACCGAATCCGATGCCCATAGCGAGAATGGCGATGACTATCAGAACCGCATTGAACGCAAAATATGAATACTGGGCAGGAATCACTCCTGCTGTAGCATACTGTATCACTGTACAGAGACCCATGACGCCTCCCGCAGACATGCCGTTCGGTATCATGAACGCCTCCCAGGCGACAGCGAAGATGAAACACGCTACAGTCAGGACTACGAAATCAACAATGACCTTAGTCCACTTTGTCTTCAGCATTTCAAATTATTTGACAACGATATTCACGATCTTTCCAGGGACCACGATAACCTTGACAATGTTCTGGCCGGCGACATACTTGGCCGTCTGCTCCAGTCCGCGCACCTGAGCTTCAACCTCATCCTTCGGCATCGACTTAGGCAGGTCAAGAGTGAAGCGGGTCTTTCCGTTGAAGGAAACGGCATAAGTGCAGCTGTCCTCGACTGTATAAGCCTCGACATACTCAGGGAAGGATGCGTAGGTGACGCTGTCCTCGTGTCCGAGGGCGTGCCAGAGCTCCTCGGAAATATGAGGGGCGAATGGAGAAAGCATTATGACGAGAGGCTCGAGTATCTCACGTTTGTTGCACTTGAGTGCAGTGAGCTCATTGAGCGCGATCATAAACGCGCTGATGGTGGTGTTGTATGAGAATGACTCGATGTCAGCACGTTCCTTGCCGATAAGCTTGTGAAGCGCCTTCAATTCTGCCGGGCTGGCTTTTTCGTCATTGACAATGAACTCGTCGCGGTCATAGAACATCTTCCAGAACTTCTTGAGGAAGCGGTTCACGCCGTCGATTCCCTTGGTATCCCAAGGCTTCGACTGCTCCAGAGGTCCGAGGAACATCTCATAAAGCCTCAGAGTGTCAGCACCATATGTGTCGCAGACAAGATCCGGATTCACTACGTTGAACATCGACTTGCTCATCTTCTCGATGGCCCAGCCGCAGATATATTCACCATCCTCAAGGATGAATTCGGCATCCGCGTACTCCGGTCTCCAAGCCTTGAAGGCCTCGACATCCAGCTTGTCATTGTAAACGATGTTTACATCCACATGGATTTCGGTGGTATCGTACTGGTCCTTGAGGCCGAGGGAGACGAAGGTGTTCGTGCCGACGATTCTGTAGACGAAGTTGGAACGTCCCTGGATCATGCCCTGGTTGATGAGTTTCTTGAAAGGCTCGTCCTTGCAGATATAGCCCAGGTCATAGAGGAACTTGTTCCAGAACCTCGAGTAGATGAGGTGACCGGTAGCGTGCTCAGTACCACCTATATAGAGGTCGACATCCTGCCAGTATGCATCCACGTCCTTGTCCACCAGCGCCGAACCATTGTGTGGATCCATATATCTCAGATAGTAAGCGCTTGAGCCGGCGAAACCTGGCATGGTGCTCTTCTCGAGAGGATATCCGTTGTATGTCCAGTTCTTTGCACGTGCGAGAGGCGGTTCTCCGTTTGCAGAAGGCTTGAATGAGTCGATCTCAGGAAGTTCGAGAGGAAGTTCGGACTCAGGAAGCGGTGTAGGTATGCCGTCCTTGTAATAGATCGGGAACGGCTCGCCCCAGTATCTCTGACGAGAGAAGATGGCGTCACGGAGACGGTAGTTGGTCTTGCGCCTTCCAAGGCCTTTCTCCTCGACATAGTCCTTGGCGGCCTCGATGGCCACCTTGACATCAAGCCCATTGAGGAAGCCGGAATTGCACATCTTGCCTTCCTTGGCGTCGAAACTCTGCTCGCTCACATCGCAGCCCTCGATGATAGGGATGATAGGAAGGTCGAACTTCTTCGCGAATGCATAGTCGCGGCTGTCGTGTGCAGGGACTGCCATGATGGCGCCGGTGCCGTAACCGGCAAGCACATATTCTGATATCCATATAGGAATCTTGTCCCCAGTGAGAGGATTGATGCCGTAAGAGCCTGAGAACACGCCGGTAACGGTCTTTGTCTCGGATATTCTCTCACGCTCGGTCTTCTTCTTGACCTGCTTCACATACTCGTCAACGGCTTCTTTCTGCTCCGGTGAAGTAAGTTCTGCGACAAGGTCGCTTTCCGGTGCGAGGACCATGAAAGTCACGCCGAAAATGGTGTCGACACGAGTGGTGAAAATGGTTATCGGAAGTTCCTTGTCTCCGTTGACAGTATTGAAGACCACTTCTGTTCCCTGGGATTTGCCGATCCAGTTCCTCTGCATTTCCTTGAGGGAGTCAGTCCACTCTAGGCTGTCCAGGCTGTCCAGCAGACGTCCAGCATATGCGGAGACCCTGAGCTGCCACTGTGTCATCTTCTTCTGCTCCACAGGGAAACCGCCGCGGACTGAAAGGCCGTCCTTGACTTCGTCATTGGCGAGCACTGTGCCGAGACCCTCGCACCAGTTGACGGAAGTCTCGCCCTGATAGGCGATGCGGTAGTTCATGAGGGTGTCGGACTTCTCCTTCTCTGACATCGCCTTCCACTCGTCTGCGGTGAAAGAGATCTCACGGGTACAGGCGGCGTCGATGCCTTCAGTACCGTTCTTCTCGAACTTCTCCACCAGTTCAGATATAGGGCAGGCCTTGCCGCAGGTGTTGCAGTACCAGCTGTCGAACATCTTCAGGAAAGCCCACTGTGTCCATTCATAATAAGAAGGGTCGCAGGTGCGCACTTCCCTGTCCCAGTCGTATGAGAACCCGATCCTGTCAAGCTGCTGGCGGTAGCGGTTGATGTTGTCCGTCGTAGTCTTTTCTGGATGCTGACCAGTCTGGATGGCATACTGTTCTGCAGGGAGGCCGAAAGCGTCATATCCCATAGGATGAAGGACGTTGAAGCCGTTGAGACGCTTGTATCTGGAGAAGATGTCGCTGGCGATATATCCAAGAGGATGACCGACATGGAGTCCCGCACCTGAAGGATATGGGAACATGTCCAGAACATAGTACTTCGGCTTCGCTGTGTTTTCTTCTGCCTTGAATGTCTGATTTGCAGCCCACCAGGCCTGCCATTTCTGTTCGATTGACTTGAAATCGTATTCCATAACTTGATATTTATTTTTTCTTCTTTTCCAGTTTGAACTCCACATAAAGGGAGATTTCCGACTTGACCTTCTTTCCCTGATGACGCGCAGGCTTCCAGTCCGGAGACGCCCCCACCACCTTGACCGCAGCCTCATCCAGAAGCGGGTCAACGCCCTTCAGGACTTTGACATTCGTCACCTTTCCCTTCTCATCGATGATGAAATCCACAAGCACACGTCCCTGGATGCCGTATTTCACTGCTTCCTGAGGATATTTCAGATATGCATAGACCCATTTCTGAAGGAAGACTTTCGGGTCAGGGCTGCCGAGGAAAGTCGGTCTGTAGTCGCACTCGTAATAAGGGATGACGCCGCTCGCACCTGCTTCCGGACTTGTCACCTTGTCAGGATTGAACACCGGCTTTTCACCGTTGGCGAGCTCGACTGCGTAATTGTAGATGTATTCCAGTTCCCTCTCCATGTCATCGTACTGGATGATGGACGGAGTGTCCCTGTCGGACCCGTATTCAGGATAAAGTCCTGAGGTGAACAGGATTGACGGTATCTCCGAGGCGTAGAACATTCTGTTGTCGGAAGCGAACGGTTCAGCGGAGACCACCGTCGGTTTGACCGGCTGGAGGGTGCTGTTCAGTCTGTTGACTATCCTGACCATGTCCGCGTTGGAGGCGGCGAAAGCATAGAAACCCTGCATGCCGCGCCCGAGTATGTCCAGATTGATCATCGCGTCGATGCGGTCGGTCTGCTTGAAGGATCTGTTCAGGAAATACCACGAACCGACATGCGCCTCAAGAGACGAGCCGAATGCCACAAAGATGACAGAGCGTCTGAGAACCAGCGAATTGGTCTTAAGCATTCTGGCCAGTTCCAGCATCATGGCGAGGCCTGATGCATTGCCGTTGGCGCCATAATATGTCTTTGTGACCGGTTGTCCGTCCACCATGACAGTCCTGGTACCTATGTTGTCAAGTCTGGCTCCGATGACGATATAGTTGTCACGGAGGGTCTTGTCATACCCTTCAATGACGCCCACGACATTCCTCGAGACGAGAGTGTCTCCGTTCTCCTTCTTGACACCGAACATGCCGTCGGCCCCATCGGAAAAAATCTCAACGCCGTAAGATTCAAGTACTTCGCGCACATAATCAGCGGCCTCTGCCTCACCTTCCGAACCAGCGGCACGCCCTTCAAGGGCGGCTGATGCCAGAAAACCTATGTGTGAGCGCATGGCCGATACGGTCTCGCTGTCAGAAAGAGTGTTCAAATCGGGGGTCCTGTACTGGCCGCTTGCCGTGAAGACGCAGAGCAAAAGAGCTGCTGCAAGAAGAAGATGCTTTCTCATACGCTATCCGTTGACAAGAATCCAGAAATCAGAAGGACAGAAAGACTCGGTCTTGATCTTGTCCAGAGACTGTAAGAACTGAGCAGGATCATCAGTGCAGCAAGCGCCCACGGAAGTCAGTCCGCTCTTGAATGTGATCAGTTCTGCCGGATATCCGGAAGCGACTATCCTGTCCATGAATTTGACTGCGTTCGAATGATCCTTGAACGACCCCAGCACAGCATAGTATCTGCTGCCAAGGGAAGTGTGTGAGCTCAAGCCGCTGAGCTGTGAAGGGTCACGGACCAGACCACCCAACCCGGCCAGGGTTTCAAGAGCCTTCTCCGCTGCGGCGATGGAGTCCTGCTGATGACGGAAAACCCTCTCCACGGAGTCCCTGCGGGCTGTTTCCACTGCTTCACGACGTGCCAGTTCTGCTCTCATCTCAGCCAGGTCCCCGGATGTGGGACGACCTGCCAGAGAGCGGAACATGTCGCATCCGCACAACATGCAGGCTGTAAGGGCCAGCAAGCTGGAAACTAGAAAAATCTTCTTCATAAGGCCTTCAATCCTATAAATTGCAAATTTAGTGAATTAAGTTTCGACAACAAAAAAAATGTATATTTGCAATGTGATAGGAAAAAGCATGCCGAAACGGGTGAGAACAGTCCTGGCCACCACGATTCTTGTATTTTCACTGTGCTTTCCAGCAAAAGCCCAGTGGGACTACAGTATTCCTTTCCCCAAGCCCCTTGAGCAGAGACCGGACACTGTCTCCATAACTTTCATCGGAGATGTGATGATGCACGCCAGACAGCTGGAGTACGACTTCAGGGAGTTTCTCTCGGAGATTGGGGAGATAACCAGTGACTCTGACATTTCCGTGGCGAACATGGAATTCACTCTGGCGGGAAAACCATACTCCGGATACCCTGCATTTTCAGCGCCCGACGGGTATGCGAAATACGCATCCGACTGCGGCATCGATGTTTTCCTCACGGCCAACAACCACATCATGGACAAGGGGCGGAAAGGTCTCAAAAGGACTCTGCAGGTCTATGAAGCCATGCGCGACAGCTGCGGTGTCCAGTACACCGGATGCGCCCTTGACAGGAAGGCGGACGAGAGCCTGAACCCACTGGTCGTGGTCGGGCACGGCATAAGGATAGCCTTGGTGAACTTCACCTACGGAACGAACATGGAGCAGGAGGAAGGCTGGCCGGCGGTCAGGAATATGGAAAGGAAGTCAGTCAAGGATATGATGGACCGCGCAAAGGAGAGAGATGCCGACTTCATCGTCGCTCTCCCCCACTGGGGCGAAGAATACCGGCTCACCCATTCAAAAGAGCAGGAAGACTGGGCGGAATGGCTTGTGGAGCAGGGGGCTGACCTCATCGTGGGCGCTCATCCTCATGTCATCCAGGACACGGCACACATCCACGGAGTCCCTGTCATCTATTCGATGGGCAACGCCGTTTCGAACATGAGCGCAAAGAACACAAGACTGGAACTGGCGGTACGGGCCCGGTTCGTCAGCCTCCCGGACGGTTCGAAGGAAATGCTTGAGCCTGAGCTGGTTTTCCTATGGTGCTCCCTCCCCGGAAACCTTAAGGACAACTATTCCACCATCCCTGTGAAGGATTTTGCCGGGCGTCGGGACGAATGGCTTCAGCCGGAGGATTATGACAACATGCTTGTCACATACGAAAGAGTAACAAAAGAAACTGGTATATATGAAGAAGACTATCAAACTGGAGAACGTTGACCCGGTCAAGCTGTACGGAGCCGGAAACAAGATTCTCGAGGAGTTCTGCACCTACTATCCTTCTCTGAAGGTCATTGCCAGAGGAGACGGAATCATCCTTGACGGCAAGGACACCCAGGTGGAGGACTTCGAGTCTAAACTCAATGAACTCATTCAGCGCTGCAACCAGAAAATGAACCTGACAGTCTACGACGTGGAGGACATTTTCGACGGGGAGACTTCACCCGACAAGTTCAAGCTCTGCGGAGACGCCGTCATAGTCCACAGTACGGACGGCAAGCCCATACGCGCCCGCAACGCCACCCAGCAGAGCATGGTGAAGGCATATTTCGACAATGACCTCATATTCGCGCTCGGCCCCGCAGGTACCGGAAAGACTTACATAGCCATAGCGCTGGCCGTCAGAGCACTGAAGAACAGGGAGATCAAGAGGATCATACTCACCAGGCCGGCAGTGGAAGCCGGAGAGCGGCTGGGATTCCTGCCGGGAGACCTCAAGGACAAACTTGACCCTTACCTCCAGCCTCTCTATGACGCCCTCGGGGACATGATTCCTTCAAAGAAGCTCCAGGAGTTCATGAGCGACGGCACCATACAGATCGCTCCTCTCGCCTATATGCGCGGCCGTACCCTGGACAGGGCATGCGTCATTCTGGACGAAGCGCAGAACACCAACCTCGAGCAGTTGAACATGTTCCTCACCCGAATGGGCTGCAACGCCAAGTTCATCGTCACCGGAGACGCCAGCCAGGTGGACCTTCCGGTCAAGTCTGAAAGCGGTCTGATAAAGGGAATAGACCTGGTCAAGGACATCAAAGGCATCAGTATCATCACTTTCACAAACGAAGATATCGTCCGCCACCCTCTCGTCACAAAGATCGTCAAAGCATTCGACAAAGGTGAAGCCTGACCGATTCAGACGACATACAATAAAAAAACCGGCCCCGAAGGGTCGGTTTTTTATATGTAGGATGCCAGACTATTCACCGGTAGCCATCTTTGAATACTTCTCGTACTTCTCAGCGAAAGAAGCGTCAGCATCGCGGAAGCGATATGTGGCGTTCTTGAGGTACTCGGCGATACCTGGCTTGAGAGACTCGTCCTTGGTGATCTCAAGAGCTTTCTCGAATGGCTCGACACATCCCTTGAGAGCAGCCTCGAACTGCTCGACGAGTGCCATGTACTTGGTGTCATCAAGCTCTTCCTGAGCTTTCTGCTGGATATCTGCAGCCTCATTGTAGAGAAGGAGACCTTCACCTACATAACCAAACTCATAGTTCGGATTGATCTGGCCTGCCTGCCTGTAAGCGGCGATAGCCTCGTCCTTCTTTCCGAGTTCCTTGTAGATGTTGCCTTCCACATAGTAGAGGGAAGCATTGTCCGGCTCGTTCTTCTTGGCGTTGTCAAGAAGGGTGAAGAGTTTGTCAGTATCAGAGTTGGAAGCCACATAGTAGTTGATGAGTCCGATAAGGATGCCCTGGCTCTGAGGGAATGCAGCGAAGCCGGCCTCGAGAAGGTTCTTTGCACCATCCTTGTCACCGAGCTTGTCAGTAGCGTCTGCGAGCTTGGCATAAACCTCACCGTTATCACCATAGTACTTATTGTCAAGGCACTTCTGGAAGAAGTTCTTTGCCCTCTGGAGGTCACCGTTCTCAAGAGCGGCGAAACCGGCGTCATAAACATACTCGTAGTCAGGCTTGCTGCAAGGCTCGACGGTGAGAGCGTCAGCAGCCGCCTCGAAGAACTTGCTGGCATTTGCCATATCTCCGAATGTGTATGCGTCATATGCATCCTGGACATATTTCTCGGCCACTGACTCGATACCCTTGACGATATCTGCGGTCTTGGTGCCCTTAGGATCGTTCTTGTAAGCGCTCTTGTATGCATCAAGAGCCTTTGCGAGAGCGTCATCGACGATAGGCTTGGTAACCTTTATGACAGCAAGCTGTCCGGCCTCGTTGAAATAGTAGTCAGCAGAAGCATAAGCTTTCTTGAGATACTGGGTGCCGTTGATGACGACATTCTCCTCGGAAGTAGCTTTCTGGTTGCCCATGAGGAGCTGGAGCTCCTGAGCCTGTGCTCCAACCCAGCCGTTTCCTGCTGGAGCTGAGTAAGCATCCATGTAAGAAGAGGCGAGCTTGAGCCATGTTGCGACCTTTGTGGCCTTCTTGGCGTTGCTGGCGGCGGCCTGAGCTGCCTCGAGTGCAGCCTTTGCGGCGCCTTCAGTCTTGGTCTTTACCTGCTGTGCGTTGGCGGAGAATGTCATTGACATTACGATGGCCAGTGCGAAAAAGATTTTTTTCATAAGAAATTATAGTTAGTTGTTATTAATAATTATTCTGATTCAGGAGCCGGAGCCTCCGGTTTGTCCTGTTCGTCCATATCTTCGGATTTCGCTACAACAGAGACGGCCGCTATCGAGTCAGTGCCTCTGAGGTTTATAAGCTTGACACCCTGTGTGGCTCTGCCGGCCACTCTGATGCCATCGACAGGCATACGGATCGTCATGCCTGACCGGTTGATTATCATAAGGTCATTATCTTCCGTCACAGTCTTCATTGCAACAAGAGTGCCAGTCTTTTCTGTGATGTCCAAAGTCTTGACACCCTTGGCACCGCGGCTAGTGATTCTGTAGTCCTCGCGCTCAGAGCGTTTGCCGTATCCGTTCTCACTGACTACCAGCACTGTATGTTTTGAAGTCTCAGGGTCGGACGGGTCGGCGGATATCATTCCGACCACCTCGTCGTCCTCGTCGATATTTATGCCCTTGACACCTGCGGCTCCACGGCCGAGAGGGCGGGCCTCTTCCTCATCGAACCTTACGCAGCGGCCGTTCCTGGCGGCTATCATGATCTCGTGGCTGCCGTTGGTCAGGAGAGCCTCGACCAGTTCGTCGCCTTCACGGACGGTGATGGCGATGATGCCCTTGCCGCGGCTGCGCTTGTTCGAATAAGCCTCCAGCGTGGTCTTCTTGATGGTTCCGCGCTTTGTAACAAGAACCACGAAGTTGTTCTGGCAGTACTCAGGGTCCTCTATGGCCTTGACTGACAGGTACGCCTTGATGCGGTCATCAGGATCGATAGGTATGAGGTTCTGGATGGCACGTCCCTTTGAAGAACGGGTGCCTTCCGGAAGTTCATAGACCTTCTGGCGGAAACACAGTCCCTTCTCGGTGAAGAAGAGCATGGTGCTGTGCATGTTGGCCACATATATGTGTTCTATGAAGTCTTCGTCCCTTGTGGCGCTGGCCTTGATGCCGACTCCTCCCCTGTTCTGGGTGCGGAACTCGGACAGAAGAGTGCGCTTGATATATCCCATGTGGGAGATGGTGATGACCATGTCGTCATCTGCGTAGAAGTCCTCAGGATTGAACTCCTCCGAAGAGAGTGTGATCTCCGTGCGTCTGGCATCGCCGTACTTCTCCTTGAGTTCGATGGACTCCTGCTTCACGATGGCAAGCTGCTCGGCCTCGCTGGCAAGGATCTCCTGGCAGCGGGCGATGAATTTCTCGAGGTCATCGTATTCGGCCTGAAGCTTGGCCTTCTCCAATCCTGTGAGCTGGCGGAGACGCATCTCCACGATGGCAGCGGCCTGGGTCTCGGAGAAGCCGAATGTGGCGACGAGCTCGGCCTTGGCCTCGTCAATGTTGGCGGAGCGCTTTATGATGGCGATGATCTCGTCGATGACATCGATGGCCTTGAGCAGTCCTTCGAGGATGTGTGCCCTCTTCTGGGCCTTTTCAAGGTCGAACTTTGTCCTGCGTACAACCACTTCGTGACGGAAATCGACGAAGTTGGCGATGATCTCCTTGAGGGACAGCGTGCGCGGGCGTCCGTTGACAAGGGCGACGTTGTTGATAGCAAAGCTTGACTGAAGGGCAGTGTACTTGAAGAGGGTGTTGAGGACCACGTTCGAGTTCGCATCCTTCTTGAGGTAGAACACGATACGTATGCCTTCGCGGCTGGAGAGCTCCTTGATGTCGGAGATGCCGTCGATCTTCTTGTCCTCTACCATCTCGCCGATACGCTTGATCATCTCGCTCTTGTCCACCATGTAAGGGACCTCGGTGACGACGATGCAGTCACGCCCTCTCTCGTCCTCCTCGATCTCGGTCTTTGCCCTCACGATGACTTTTCCGCGGCCGGTGGTGTAGGCGTCCACGATGCCCTGGCGGCCCTGGATGATGCCTCCCGTAGGGAAATCAGGTCCCTTGATATGCTCCACGAGGCCCTCCACGGTGATGTCCGGGTCGTCTATATATGCGCAGATGGCATCGCAGCACTCACTGAGGTTGTGAGGGGCCATGTTGGTGGCCATACCCACGGCGATACCGGCGGAACCGTTCAGAAGGAGAAGAGGAGCCTTGGTAGGAAGCACCGTAGGCTCAGGGATGGTGTCATCGAAGTTCAACTGGAAGTCAACAGTATTCTTGTCCAGGTCGGCGAGGACATCCTCGGTGATCTTTTCAAGCTTGGCCTCCGTATATCGCATGGCCGCCACAGGGTCGCCGTCCATCGATCCGAAGTTTCCCTGTCCGTAGACAAGTGGATATCTCTGGTTCCAGTTCTGCGCCAGGCGGGCCATGGCGTCATATACGCTTGAGTCGCCGTGCGGGTGGAACTTGCCGAGCACCTCTCCGACTATTCTTGCAGATTTCTTTGTCTGACTGCCATAGCTCAGGCCGAGGCCGTCCATACCGAAAAGAACACGTCTCTGAACCGGCTTCAGGCCGTCACGGACGTCAGGGAGTGCTCTGGAGACGATGACTGACATCGAATAGTCGATGTACGCCGATCTCATCTCCTGATCTATCTCCACTGGTTCTATGATGCCCAGAAACTGCTGGTTTGTCATTTCCTCACTATCCATACGTCTGTTCTGTTTCTTTTCTGTTATTATAAACACGCAAATTTAGCAATTTTATTTGATTTTTCCTTACTTTTGTATACCACTAAATTCAACTTTTCAAGTACACAGCATTCTTTACAAGTCAAAATATGGAAATAAGCATTTCTGACGAGCTGAACCTGATAGTGAAATACGCGAGGGAGGAGGCGATGCGCACCGGAAGCTACGGAATCGGCACGGACCACCTGACGCTTGGTGTCCTCAGACATGCGGACAACGTTGCCTGCACAGCCCTGAGAGGACTTGGCGCCGATCCTGATTCCATGAAAAGGTTCCTTGACCTGCATATTTTCAAGCAGGGAGCCATCCCATATTCCGACATAGACCAGATAGTGCTCTCACGTGGGGCACAGAGCATTCTGAACCTGACACTTCTGGAAGCGGCCAGGCTCGGGCACAAGGAAGCGACCGGCACACATCTTCTTCTGGCAGTGTGCAGGTCCTCCGACAACTACAGCCAGTTGTTCCTGAAGGAGAAAGGAATCACTTTCGCCGTGCTTCTGGCCTATCTGAAAGAAGAGGAACTGCTCGGTCCAAGGCAGGATGAAGAGAGCAGGGAGGCAGAAGAGGAATTTGAAAAGAAAGTGAACGAAGCCGCTGAGGACAACAGCGCATCGACGGAGAACAGCATCGAGGACTTCGGGACGGACATGACCAGAGCGGCGGAGGCCGGTGCTCTGGACCCCGTCATCGGCAGGGACGAGGAGATAGGCAGGATCATTGAGATACTCGGAAGAAGGAAGAAGAACAACCCCATGCTCATCGGCGAGCCGGGAGTCGGCAAGTCAGCCATAGTCGAGGGCCTCGCGCTGAAAATAGCCGCTGGTGACGTCCCTCCCGGGCTCAGCAGGAAGAGAATCATCTCCCTGGACATCGCTTCTGTGGTCGCGGGAACGCGCTATCGCGGCGATTTCGAGAAAAGGATAAAGGGAATCATCGAGAACTTGAAGGCCAATCCGGACATCATACTCTTCATCGACGAGTTCCACACTATCGTCGGAGCTGGGAATGCCGGAGGAAGCCTGGATGCGGCGAACATGCTCAAGCCTGCGCTCGCCCGCGGAGAGATCCAGTGCATAGGAGCCACGACCATGGACGAGTTCACGAAGACTGTCGAGAAGGACGGCGCCCTGGACAGACGGTTCCAGAAGGTCGTGGTTGAAGCGACTGACATCCAGCAGTCTGTGTCCATCCTGCGTACTTTGCGCGACAATTACGAAAGCTACCACAACATCAGATATACCGACGAGGCCATCGAAGCCTGCGTCAGGCTGTCCGACAGATATGTCACGGACAAGGAATTGCCTGACAAGGCCATAGACGCGATGGATGAGGCAGGATCGATGGTGCGCCTCCGGCTGGCCAAGAACCGCAGGGGCGAGGGCGTCGTGGACACGGATGACATCGCTTGCGTCATCTCACGCATGACGGGCATTCCTGTCAGCAAGGTGGCGGAGAGCGAAGGCCGGAAGCTTCTGGCGATGAAGGAAAGGCTTCAGAAAGAGGTCATCGGACAGGACGATGCCGTGGAGGCGGTGGTCCGCGCCATCCAGAGAAACAGGGCCGGGATAAAGGACCCGGGCAGACCGGTGGGAGTTTTCCTCTTCTTCGGGCCTACCGGAGTGGGAAAGACGAAACTGGCGAAGAGTCTTGCAGAATACCTGTTCGACTCCGCTGACAGCCTGATAAGGATAGACATGTCGGAATACTCGGAGAAATTCACCTCCACCAGGCTGATAGGCGCTCCTCCAGGCTATGTCGGGCATGATGAAGGCGGACAGTTGAGCGAAAAGGTGAGGAGGAAACCATACTGCGTGGTCCTCCTGGACGAGATTGAGAAGGCACATCCGGACATTTTCAACCTCCTGCTCCAGGTTCTGGACGAGGGGCGGCTCACCGACAGTCTGGGCAGAACCGTGAGTTTCAAGAACACGGTGGTGATAATGACTTCAAACGTGGGAAGCCGCGAACTTGAGGAGTACGGGAAAGGAATGGCATTTGCGAGAGCCGGCAAAGATACGGAGAAGGACAGAAGGAGCATTCTGGAAAAGTCGATAAAGAAGATGTTCCCGCCTGAGTTCATCAACAGGGTGGACGAGAAAGTGTTCTTCAATTCTCTGACCCGCGGCGACATGGAGAGAATCATCGACCTGGAACTGAAGGACCTGAAGGAAAGAATGCTGGAAGCAGGGTACAAGCTCTCGGTGACAGCGGCCGCGAAACAGTTCGTGGCGGATGCCGGCTACGATCCCGCATATGGAGCGAGACCTCTGAAAAGAGCCGTGACCAGATATGTCGAGGACCCCGTTTCCGAATATATCATCCGTGACAGGATGGCAGGAGGAAACGTACGTGCAGGGACGCTCCCGACACTGAGGGTCGGCCTCTCGAAGGACGGCAGCACGACAAGGATCACCAGGCTGCCCTGACTTCTGTGATTTCAAGGTCCATGTCACAGATCATCTCGAGGACATCGACCAAAGAGTCTTCAGAAAAAACGGTCCCGCAAAAGGAGTTGAGATTGAATTCAGTATTTTTCATGTCAGTTGTTGTTTTCTGACACAAAGGTACGGCGAGCTTGTGCCAAGCTGAGGCACAGACAATAAATAAATTAAGAAATTGCATGAAAAGAAGCGGTATTATTATCATGTCGGCTTTCTGCGCCTTTACATTCCTTTTATGCACGGAAGCGAAGGCACAGGAGCAGGAGCAAGTCCAGGAACAGCCTCAGAATCAGATTCCTGACTATGTCAGACCTGACGAAACATATATTTTCGCAGAAAGGGACACCAGCCTCTACATGGATGTCTACTACCCCGCTGACGGAAGCGAGATGACTGTGGACGGAGTCAACAAGCCGACTATCCTCTATGTTTTCGGCGGCGGATTCAAGGGAGGACGGAGGGATTCGCGCAGCGCCCAGAGGTGGTTCAAACTTCTGGCCGACGAGGGATTCACCATCGTCGCCATAGACTACCGCCTTGGTCTCAAGGATGCCAGAAAAATGGGGGTGGCCCAGGCTCCACTTCTGTACAATGCCATCCAGATAGCGGTGGAGGACGTGTTCAGCGCCACAAAGTTCATTATCGACAACTCTGAAGAGCTGGACATAGACCCGTCAAGCATCATCGTCAGCGGTTCGTCCGCCGGAGCCATCACCGCCCTGCAGGCGGACTACGAACTGTGCAACCGCAGCGAACTGGCGGCAGAACTTCCCGAGGACTTCCACTATGCCGGCATCATGGCATTCTCCGGAGCCATTTTTACAAAGAAATGGGGTGTGAGGTACAAGACAGAGCCAGCTCCTACTCTGATGTTCCACGGCACCGATGACAGGATAGTAACCTACAGGCAGATACGAGTGCTGAACCAGGCGTTCGAAGGCACCGCCAGGATTGCGAGAGTGTTCAAGAGCCACGGCTACAACTACAACATCTATCGTTTCGACGGCAACAGCCACGAGATAGCAGGCGCCATGATCAACACATTCCCGGAGCAGCTCAGCTGGCTGGAGACAAACATCATCGGCAAACAGAAAAGGACCGTTGACGCGCACATCAGCGATCCTTCCATCGTCAAGTGGAACTTCAGCGATGTCAATGACATCTACAGCGGCGAGGTCAATCTTGACTGAGTCTGTCAAGTGAAAGTTCGACAAGGCTGCGGACCTTCTGCTTGTAGTCCGTGTCCGCATCCTTGAGATATCTGTTGGCAATGGCGCAGCAGACCGTTCCAGCATCATGTCCGAGATGAGCGGCGAGTCCTGCGATGGCTGAGCCTTCCATTTCAAAATTCGTTATCCTGTATCCCCCGAAACTGAAAGTCTCGAAGTCCTGTATCATGTCAGGCATGGCCAGAGGCACCCTGATCACGCGCCCCTGAGGACCGTAGAAGCCTGAAGCCGAAATGGTCATGCCCTTGACCGTACAGTCCTCGAACTTATTTATCAGTTTCTCACTGTTCCTCACGAAATATGGGTCGGGAAGATGCTTGTCCCAGTGCACGTGCTCCACAAATGCCTTCTCGAAGTCAGGCAATGATATCCCGTCCCTGTCCGCATACCAGTTCAGAAGTCCGTCGCAACCAATCGATATGTGCGAGAATATGAAAGAGCCGAGAGGGATGTCAGGATGTATGGCACCGGTAGTGCCGATGCGCAGGATGGTGAGCCTGCGGTGCTCCGGCTTTATCTCACGGGTGTTGAAGTCAATGTTGGCCAAGGCGTCCAGTTCGTTCATCACTATGTCGATGTTGTCAGTCCCTATGCCGGTGGAAAGGACGGTGATGCGCTTTCCGTTACGTCTTCCGGTCACCGAGACGAACTCCCTGGACTCGTGGCGGAACTCGATGTCTGAAAGGAACCCGGCGGCCATGTCCACTCTGCCAGGATCGCCCACAAGCACCACATTGTCAGCCAGTTCCTCCGGCTTGAGATGTATATGGAAAGCCGAGCCGTCGGAGTTGATGATAAGTTCTGATTCTGCTATTCTCATACGCGGATGCTCTTTTGATGTCTTTCAAAGATAGGATATAATCGGGGTTTTTCCTATTTTTGTGCATTGAATCAACAAATGAGAAGACTATGTGGCAAAGAATCCAGACTCTGTATCTTGCCATCGCGACAGGTCTCATAGTCGCGATGCTGTTCGGGCTCAAGGCTGTCGTGCCGGCAGCAGACGGAACTTTCGCCGAGGAGATCAAGTACTCGGCTTTCGTCCCGTACCTGATCCTCCTGATCATAATCGGCCTGCTTGACTTCCTCGCTCTCACGACCTACAGGTTCAGGGTGTTCCAGATGCGTACCGCCGTTCTCGCCGCCATCATCACTCTGGCGCTGCAGGGATGGCTTGTCGTGGACTATTTCGCCACCAGGAGTGACGTCGTGTTCAGGTACACTGCGATATTCCCGCTGATCGCATTCATCCTCGACCTTCTGGCCGCAAGGGGCATAGCCTCCGACATCATGGTCGCAGAAAGCGTCAACCGCCTCCGCACAAAGAAAAAGAACAGGAAAAGATGATCAGTCCTCCTTGTAGGACGATGAGTTGAAACGTGCGAGGACGTTCTCCTCGTACGTTTTTGTTATCTGGATGTGAGGTATGGCATCATTGTCCAGTTCGAGGACATATCCGTCCTTCTCCTTGAACAGGACCTTCACCTTGTCCATGTTCACAATGTACTTCCTGTGACAGCGGACGAGACTGCTGTCCGAGAAACTGTCCTCCACGGTCTTCAGACGGCATCTCAGCATATACTGCTTCAGCACACCGCTGCTGTCCTCATACCAGACCTTGATGTAGTTGTCATCCGACTCGATGTAGTACAGGTTGGCGGAGCTGACGGAAAGCTTGAGCACTCCGCTGTTGTCGAACAAGGTGATTTTCTTCTCGTCCTTAGGCTGGAGCACCTCATCAGAGACGACAGTGCTGTAGTTCATCACACGGATGGTGTTATCCTTGTCGATGATGGCGAAATACATTCCGCAGCAAACATAAGGGACAGCGATGGACATCACGCAATAGACCAGGGAGTTGAAGAAAACGTGGTCCGCAGTCTGTCCTCCGATGTCTATTATTCCCATCTCATCTCCCTTCACGGTGAAAAGAGTGTACAGCAGGCATATGACGAATATCTCTATCAAATTCCACAGGATGTACTGAAGATATGTCATATCCTGCCTCTTCTTGTAAGATGCGTAAAGGATCCTCTTGCTGACTATGACGACAAACAGGGCGATAAGGAAGAACAGGACCGTGAAACCGAAGGCCTCGGACGAATCGATGTCAAACCAGGCATTGTGCGAGAATGGCACGCTCACAAGCAGGAACACCAGAGAGAACAGTGCAGAGAATGTCACTGTCGCGATGAGTTGATACTTGCCGAGAAGATATCCCGGGATCCTGTCGTTGAGAGAAAACATACATACAAATATAAAAAATTTTCTATATTTGTAGTCTATGTTAGCTAAACGCCATATGGACAAACGCGTAGTAGTTACCGGCCTCGGAATCATCTCACCAGTGGGAAACGACCTGGAGACATTCTGGAAGAGCCTTGTGGACGGAGTCTGCGGCATCGATGTTATTACAGAGTTCCCTACGGAAAACCTCCCTGTCAAGATTGGGGGAAAGATCAAGGATTTCGATCCCGAAAAATATGGAATTGACAAACCGTTCATGCGCAAGCAGGACTGGTTCACGATTTATGGGGTCGCCGCCGCGCAGCAGGCCATGGACGACTCCGGTCTGAACGCAGCTGATGAGTCAGGCAACATCGATCCGTCCAGGCTCGGTGTCTATGTCGGAAGCGGCATCGGAGGATTCAATGTACAGATCCGCGAAACACAGAAAATGCTCGAGGACCCTTCAGGTCAGTGGATATCGCCAAATTTCATCCCGACGATGATCTCAAACATCGCCGCCGGCCATATCGCCATAAGGCACAACGCCCAGGGACCTTGCATCAACATCGTGACCGCATGCACCACCTCCACCAGCAACATAGGTGAGGCGTTCCGCGCCATCAGCCACGGTTATGCCGACGCCATTATTGCCGGAGGCACGGACCAGTGCGTGATTCCTATCGGCCTGGCGGGATTCGCAAACGCCAAGGCCCTCACCCGCGAGGAGAATCCGAAGCATGCGTCACTTCCGTTCAACGCTGACAGGAGCGGATTCGTCATGGCGGACGGAGCAGCCATCCTGATCCTCGAGGAAAGGGAGCACGCTCTCGCGAGAGGCGCGAAGATCTATGCTGAGATAGTGGGCTACGGCAGCACCTGCGATGCATTCCACCCTACTGCTCCGCGTCCGGACGGGACAACCCAGGCCAGATGCATCAGGCAGGCCATAGATGAAGCGGGCTTCAGCCCTGAGAATGACATTGTCTACATCAATGCTCACGGAACAGGAACAAAACTGAACGATGTGGCTGAGACCAATGCCATCAAGATTGCCTTCGGAGATGCCGCATACAAGTGTCATATCAGTTCCACGAAGTCAATGCACGGACACATGTTCGGCGCTACGGGAGCGGCTGAGGCGATAGCCACGGTGATGGCGCTCAAGGACGGGATTGTCCCACCTACCATCAATCTTGACAACAAGGATCCTGAGTGCGACCTCGACTACACTCCGAACAAGGCCAAGAAAGCCGCCGTGACCCTCGGAATCTCCGATTCCTTCGGATTCGGAGGTCACAATGCCTGCATAGCCTTCAGAAAGGCCTAGATATCGAAACGGAAAGGATTATAACTGATGCCATCGTCGTACACGTCGGTGGCATCAATGTTTTTAATGCTCCTGACCACCTTCGTCGTGAGCGGAAGGAGGATGACTTCGTAAAGGACTTTCACCCCCACCTGGCACAATATCATGAAAGCGAGCTTCCTGAGGCCGACGGACCAGAAGACGACAGGCATGAACACCAGAGAGTCGCAAAGGTCACCGGCAAGAGATGAAACAATAGCCCTGAACCAGAAATGCCTGCCCTTGTCCGCCACTTTCATGCGGCTCATGACTGCGGCATTGACGGTGGAGCCGACAAGGAATGCGAGCAGCGACGCTAGTGCGACCCATATCTCCATTTTGAGAATATAGTCGAAATGCTCCCCTCCTTCCCAGAAATCAGCACCTGGAAGAGCCACCACGGCCTGTGAGATGACGACAAAAAGGAAATTGATGCCGAAAGACAGCCATATGGCGAAACGTGCCTTCCTGTATCCGTACACCTCAGAGATGCAGTCATTGATGATATATGACACCGGGAATATCAGCAAGTCTCCGGTAAGGATGATACCGGCCACGCTGAACACTTTGATAGTGAATATGTTCGAAGCTATGAGACACACTGCCATCAGCGTGCACATCACAGAATAGACAGGTGAAAGCTGCTTTGTCATGATTCCTGTTTTTTTGAAGTGGTTGCCTGGAATACACTTTTGCCGGATGCTACTCGCCGGCTTCCTTCAGACGCTCGGCGTTCTCCGCGATCTGCAGCTGGTCAATGCACTCCTGAATGTCTCCGTCCATGAAGACAGGCAGGTTGTACATGCTCCAGTTTATGCGGTGGTCAGTGACACGGCCCTGAGGATAGTTGTAGGTGCGTATCTTGGCGGAACGGTCGCCAGTGGACACCATGGTCTTTCTCTTGGCTGCTATGCCGTCGAGATACTTCTGATGCTCCATGTTGTACAGACGGGTGCGGAGTTCCTCCATGGCACGGTCAAGGTTCTTGAGCTGGGAGCGTTCCTCCTGACACTGGACCACGATACCGGAAGGAATGTGGGTGAGACGGACTGCTGAATATGTGGTGTTGACTCCTTGTCCTCCTGGTCCTGATGAACAGAAGAGATCCTTGCGGATGTCATTAGGATCCAGTTCGATATCGAACTCGCCTGCCTCCGGGAATATGGCCACCGATGCGGCTGAAGTCTGGATCCTGCCCTGAGTTTCAGTCTGAGGGACTCTCTGGACGCGGTGAACGCCTGACTCGTATTTCATGACACCGTATACACCGTCATTGCCGGAAAGTTTGAAGACCACCTGCTTGAAACCGCCAGCAGTGCCAGGAGCCTGGTCGGTGATCTCCAGTTTCCATCCCTTGGTCTCGGCGAACTTTGAATACATTCTGAAAAGATCGCCGGCGAAAATGGCTGCCTCGTCCCCTCCTGTGCCGCCGCGGATTTCCACCATTGCGTTCTTCGAGTCATCCGGGTCGGCAGGAATAAGCAGAAGCTTGATATTCTGCTCCATCTCAGGAATCTTAGGTTCAATCTCGGCTATCTCGTCACGCGCCATCTCGCGAAGGTCCTCGTCCTTTTCGTTCATGATGATATCCTTGGCGGAAGCCAGTTCCTCAAGCATCATCTTATATTCAAGACCCGCCTTGATGATAGGTTCGAGCTCCTTGTAGTCCTTGTTCAGCTGGACATAACGCTTCATGTCCGACATCACGTCGGGACTGGCGAGCTGGTCCTGGAGAGACTGGTATTTGTCCTGCAGGGAGAGCACTTTCTCAAGCAATGTATTTTCTGCCATACTTCTGAGGTAGATGATATTGTTTGTTAATCAATGTTCTTTACATAGCAGCGGCGGCGCATGAAAAGTTCATGTTCATAGCTGCTCCAGATATTGACCGCGCTGTTGGTCTCAATCTGAGGGTTTGAAATGGCCCACTTGTTCCCCACCACCTTGGCCTTTTCGGCCATGTCGCAGTAGTAGACCGCAGAAACGCCCTTGTTCTGCCACTCCGGGACGGCTCCGTTGAGCATCAGGTCCGTGGTTTCGTAGTTCTTCATCGCCTTCAGGAAATGTATCCATCCGAACGGAAACAGCCTTCCTTTCGCTTTCTGGAGGGCAGGCGAAATGGTCGGGAAAGAGATGCCGAACGCAACAAGCTTGTTGTTCTCGTCGAGAAGGATCGTACTTACCTTGTCAGAGACAAACTTCAATGTGCTTGCAGCCTCCTCAGCTATCTCTTCATCAGTGAAAGGGACAAAATTGTAAACTGATGAAGCGAAACTTTCATTGTAAACCTTGAAGAAATATTTGACCATCTCAGGGTCCTTCTTCAGTTCATCAAGGCTGCCGATATGGAGATTGTACCTCTCCACCACGAGTTTCGCGACTCTCTCGGTCTTCTCGGGGACACCGTGGTCGGCGACCATCTTGTACTGCACCCAGTCGCACTCCTTCTCGAATCCAAGAGCAGTGACCAGGTCATTGTAGTACGGATAGTTGTAGATGCAGTTGAAAGGCGGTATGTTGTCGAATCCCTCGACCAGCATGCCCTGTTTGCCCAAGGTGTTGTAGTACAGCGGTCCATGGATTTCTGTCATTCCTTCGCTTTTCGCCCATGCCTCCGCCGTGCTTATCAGCAGACGCGCCACCTCGATGTCATTGATGGTGTCAAACCAGCCGAAACGCGCACGCTTCTTGCCATAAAGTTCGTTGTATCTCGGATTGATCATTCCACAGATTCTGCCAACGACTTTCTTTCCATCCATAACCATCCACATCCTGCGCTTACAGTAACTCAGAGTGGAGACTTTGGTGAGAGACTTGATCTGATCGGAATATAGAGCGGGGACATACTGCGGACAACCTCTGTAAAGTTCATCAGGGAATTTAATGAACTTCATGAGATTCTTCCTTGACAGGACTTCCACTATTCGATAATCAGGCATTCTATTCAGGTTTAGTCTGCAAATGTAATAAAAATCATTGGATTCCCACTATATGCTTAATGGCTACTTGAGCACAGGCGGCGCCGAAAACGGCAGGAAGATAGGAAACCGTACCCACCTGGGACTTCTTGTTTCGGCTTTCTTCGATGGTCACCGACTCACGACGCGGCTCCTCGATGGAGAAAACGGCCTTGAAGCCGGTGAAAATGCCAAGCTTGTGAAGGCGTTTGCGGAGCATGTGCGCGAGAGGGCACATCCTCGTCTCTGAGATGTCAGCTATGCGCACGGCAGTGGCATCGATCTTCGCTCCCGCGCCCATGGATGAGACCATCGGGATGCCTCTGTCGAGGCAATATTTGATCAGATAAATCTTCGGGGTAAGCGTGTCAATGGCATCGACAAGGAATGCCGGATTCAAGCCGCCGAACAGTTCGTCATTGTTCTCCCCTGTCACATAACTATCGATGGTAGAAACCTTTATTTCCGGATTAATGTCCAGCAACCTCTCTTTAAGCACTTCGCATTTCGGGCGTCCGACAGTCGAGGAAAGAGCCAGGATCTGACGATTCCTGTTGGTCACGGACACATCGTCAGAGTCCACCACCACCAGTTGACCTACGCCCGCACGGGCGAGCATCTCCGCGGCGAAACCGCCCACTCCCCCGACTCCGACCACCACCACGGTGGCGGCCTTAAGCTTGTCGCAGCCCTCCTTGCCGAAGAGCATCTCGGTTCTTTCCTGCCAGTTCTCCATCGGCTATAGTCCTTTGGCCTTGCCCTCGTCCCAGATGGCGTCCATCTCCGCGAGGGTCATATCGGTGAGTTTGCGCCCTTTTTTCAAAGTATTCTCTTCGAGATAGGTGAAGCGGCGGCGGAACTTGCTGCAGGTGCTTCCAAGGGCTTTTTCCGGGTCAATTCCGTACAGACGTGCCGCATTTATCGTAGCGAAAAGAAGGTCTCCGAACTCTTCCTCCATATGCTCAGGCTTCCCTTCTGCCACAGCTTCCTCGACCTCACCGAGTTCCTCATGGACCTTTTCCCAGACATCTTCCCTCTTCTCCCAGTCGAATCCGCATCCGCGGGCTTTCTCCTGCATCGAGAGGGCCTTGAGTATGGCAGGCATGGCATCAGGAATGCCGCTCATCACGGTCTTGTTGCCATCTTTCTCCTTGGCCTTCACCAACTCCCAGGTGTCAGCGATCTCCTTTGCCGATGGCGCCTCCCCTTCCGGCACCAGGGAACCATCGCAGCGGAAGACATGAGGATGGCGGAAAATCATCTTGTCACATACCTTCTCGATGCTGTCGGCTATGTCAAAGGCACCGCTCTCGCTGGCTATCCTGGCGTAGAACACCATGTGGTAGAGCAGGTCGCCAATCTCCTTGGCCACTCCCGGAAGGTTTCCTTTGTTTATCTCGTCGCTCAGTTCGTAAACCTCCTCCTCGGTCATCGGGCGTATGGACTCCATGGTCTGTTCTGCATTCCAGGGACATCTCTCCCTGAGGCTGTCCATTATGTCAAGGAGCCTTCCGAACTGCTCCATCTGTTCTTCTCTTGTATGCATGAGTCAATGATTTCTGCAAAAATAGCAAAAAGAAAACAATCGGAGACCCTGAAATAAACGTGTCTTTTCAATTAATGGGCAAGCCGAAGTTTTATATAGCAATTATCCTCGAATTTGAGTATTTTTGTGCGTCCGAAAAGATTATTATTCAATTGTAATTCACATATGACTATTTCACGCTTCATTTTGAGCTGCTGCGCCATCCTTTCAGTTCTCTGTCTGGCATCATGCAGTTCGCCAAAGTCCGTCGAACAGGACGGCAGCGACCTCTGGTTCGCAAACTCAAAGCCTTACGAAGAAGTTCTGGCTTCAGTAGAGACGGCTGTCGACCCGTCTCTCGGCAGAGAAGAATACCGTATCACCATCAAAGACGGCAGGAGAACAGTCGCCGGAGGTTCAGAAGCCGGCATCCGTTATGGTGTATATGCACTCCAGAGGAACGAAGCCTTGGGCATGGAAGGAGAGAACATCGAGATCGGCTCGAAGCCTCGCTACGAGTACCGCATCCTCAACCATTGGGACAACCTTGACGACTCCGTGGAGAGAGGATATGCAGGAAAGTCAATGTGGGAGTGGACCTCCGCCGATATCCCTGAAGCCCGCATCCGCAAATATGCTGAACTCTGTGCATCAGTGGGCATCAACGGATCTGTCGTCAACAATGTCAATTCCAACCCTCTCATGCTCGATGCGGAGCATATCGCCAGAGTGGCAAAGATCGCCGGCATTCTCCGCGAGTACGGCATCAGGACCTATATCGCCATCAAATGGACAAGCCCTATCGTCCTCGACGGCATCAAGACCGGCGACCCTCTCGACCCTTCACTCCGCCAGTGGTGGAAGGACAAGGCAAAGGAGATCTACACCACCATCCCTGACTTCGGAGGATTCCTTGTGAAGGCCAATTCCGAAGGCCAGGAAGGCCCTCAGGACCACGGCCGCACCCACGCTGACGGCGCCAACATGCTTGCTGAGGCAGTGGCTCCGTTCGGCGGCATCGTGATGTGGAGGGCGTTCGTCTATGACCCGAGCAGCGACGACCGTGCAAGACAGGCTGTCGAGGAGTTCCAGCCTCTTGACGGTCAGTTCCTTGACAATGTCATCATCCAGATCAAGAACGGCCCTATTGACTTCCAGCCGCGCGAGCCTTTCAACCCTCTCTTCGGTCAGCTCTACAACACAAAGATGATGATGGAGTTCCAGATCACCCAGGAGTACCTCGGATTCTCCAACCATCTCGTATACCACGGCACCACCTATGAGGAGTGCCTCGACAGCGACACCTATCGTGACGGAGAGGGCACTACCGTGGCAGATGTCATCACAGGTATCGCAGGTGTGGCGAACACCGGCCAGGACGCAAATTTCAGCGGCTACATCTTCGCCCAGTCCAACTGGTACATGTTCGGCCGCCTCGCCTGGAATCCAGAACTCAGCGCGGAGGAAATCGCCCGGGAGTGGATCCACCAGACATTCATCAAGCCTGAAGGAATGTCCGCAAAGGCTTTCGAGAAAAAGTTCGTAGAGCCTGTGTTCGACATCATGATGACCTCCCGCGAGGCCACCGTCAACTATGAGATGCCTCTCGGACTTCATCATATCTTCGGAGGTTCACATTACGGTCCGGGACCATGGGAGAGCAGCTACCGCAAGGACTGGTCGCCTACATTCTACCACAAGGCCGGCGAGGACGGTATCGGATTTGACCGCACCCGTGAAGGCTCGGACAATGTCGACCAGTACCACGAGCCGCTCGCCTCTCAGTTCAACGACCTCGCCACCTGCCCGGAGAACCTCCTTCTCTGGTTCCATCACCTCCCTTGGGACTACAAGCTTTCTTCAGGGAAGACCCTCTGGGATGAAATCTGCCTCCATTACGATCTGGGTATCTCACAGGTTGAGCAGTACCAGAAGACCTGGGAGAGCCTAAAGCCTTATGTCAGCAGGAGCATCTTCGATGAGGTCACCAAGAAGCTCGACATCCAGAAGAATGATGCAGAATGGTGGAGGGACGCCTGCGTGGGATACTTCCAGACATTCTCCCAGCAGGAGCTCCCTGCCGGAGTGCGTCCTCTCAACATGCCTGTCGATTCAGTACGCATCAAGTCAGTCCAGTCAGACCGTGCCGGAATGCCGATCCACGACGAGAATAACAAACCTATCCTTCTCACTAACAGAAGGTTCATGCCAAGCGGCTTCTCAAGTGGCGGCCCTGTTCCGGGAACTCAGAGACCTGCCGCACCACAGGGTAACAACAAATAATCCATAACGTCATGAAAAGATTATCGACCACAATACTTACGGTCATCATGGCATTCGCATGCATCTTCAATGCAGATGCCAAGAAGGACTGGGTCACCACCTGGGCGACCGCACTTCAGATTGCTGAGCCTCACAACAATCCCCCTGAGCCATATCTGGCCAACAATTCGTTCCGCCAGATAGTACAGGTTTCAGTGGCAGGCAAAGAGCTCAGACTCCATCTTTCAAATTATTTCAACGCTGACGCGACAGAAATCAAGGGTGTCGAGATTGCAGTCGCGAAGACCATGGGTGCAGAGCCTGACATCATCGAAGGCACATCAGTCAATCTCACTTTCAGCGGCCAGAGGGCGTTCACGATGAAAGCAGGCGAAGAGGTCGTTTCCGACCCTGTGAAGTTCAAGGTGGAAGAGAGGATGAACCTTGCCATCACCATACATTACGGCAGTATTTCATCGACTCAGCTTACCAGCCATCCGGGATCCAGGACGAACTCTTACATTGCCCTCGGCAACACCAGCGACTTCTCCAATCCTGCAGCTGTGACCGCTCACTGGTACACTATCAGCGCCATCGACGTGAAGCCGAAGAAGAAGGCTGTGGCCATAAGCGTTCTCGGTGACTCCATCACAGACGGCCGCGGCACCACGACCAACGGTCAGGACCGCTGGACGGACCAGCTCTCGAAGCATCTTCTTGAAAACAAGATGAACATCAGTGTCCTGAACTTCGGCCTTGGCGGCAACTGCATTCTCCGCGGCGGTCTCGGTCCTACCGGCGAGAGCCGTTATGCACGCGATCTGTTCGACAAGTGCGGCGTAAAGTATGTGATTCTGTTCGAAGGCACTAACGACATAGGAGGTTCCAGGGACGGCGTTGCGACAGCGGAGCAGATCAAGGTGGTCTGGAAGAAGATCGTGGATGAGGCGCATGAGCGCGGCATCAAGGTTTTCGGTGCGACCGTCACGCCTTTCAAGGGCAACGGTTACGGACGCGGGAACCATGAGGAGGGCCGCAAGCTGCTGAATGAGTGGATCAGGACAAGCGGAGTGTTCGACGGAGTGATCGATTTTGACGCGATGACGCGCGATACCGAGGACCCTGACCGTTTGAATCCGGCTTTCCTGTATGAGAACGACTGGCTGCATCTGAATGCTTCCGGCTACGAGCTCATGGGCCGCGGCATCGACCTCAACCTGTTCAAATAGAGCAGTCGTCAATGGCGAAAAGGAGTTTTCCAAATACTTATGTAATAATATTCGCGCTGGTGCTTATCAGCGCGATATTTACTTGGTTCATTCCAGGAGGAAACTACGTGACGGGCGAAAACGGGGAACTCACTTTCGAGAGAGTCGATTCCATTCCACAGACCTGGCAAGTCTTCACAGCCTTCTTCAACGGCTTTGTGAAACAGGCAGAAATCATTGTATTCATTCTCATTGTCGGAGGAGCCTTCCAGGTATTGAACAGCACCGGGGCCGTGGATGCCGGCATCAAATCCTTCATGCATTCATTCGGAGGCCATGACAAGATAGTGCTTGCCTCGATAGCAGTACTGTTCTCTGCGGGCGGCGCCATCTTCGGAATGAGTGAGGAGACCATCCCATTCGTGGGCATAGCTGTCCCGCTGGCCATTTCAATGGGCTACGACGCCATCACTGGTTTCCTGATCGTGTATGTCGCATCAAATGTCGGCTTCTCAAGTGCCTTCCTCAACCCTTTCACTGTAGGAATTGCACAACAGATGTGTGGACTGCCTTTGTTTTCAGGAATGAGCTACCGCATCGTTTGCTGGGTGTTTCTTACAGCTCTGACAGTGGCATTCATTCTATGGTACGCCGCGAAGCATAAGCAAGAACCAGTTGCCACTACTTTGACCCCGGGAAGCACGTCCACGCTGGAAGCGAAGCATAAAACCGTGCTGCTGATACTTCTTGCCACGATAGTGGCGCTGGTTCTTGGAGTGACATGCTTTGACTGGTACATTGCCGAGATATCGGCGCTCTTCCTTGTGATGGGCATCCTCTGCGGCATCGTCGGCGGATTCGGCGCCAACGGGACAGTCAACCAGTTCCTGGCCGGTGCAAAGGACATCATGTCAGCTGCACTGGTCGTGGCCCTGGCTTCCGGTATGGTCATCATCCTCCAGGACGGAAAAGTCATGGACTCGATACTGCACGGGCTCCAGTCCGGTCTGGACGGAAGCGGAAAGATTCCGTCTCTTTCGCTGATGTATGTGACTCAGGCAGTCATTAATTTCTTCATCCCGAGCGCTACCGCAAAAGCAGCGATAACGATTCCTGTCATGGCGCCTTTTTCTGACATGATAGGTCTGAGCAGACAGGCCATGGTGATGGCATTCCAGTTCGGAGACGGCTTCACCAACATGGTGACACCTACCTCAGGAGTGCTCGTCGCAGCCCTTGCAATGGCGAAAATTCCATATGAGAAGTGGATAAGAATGGCCTGGAAACCGGTTCTGGTCCTTCTTGCCCTCGGTTTTCTCCTCCTCATCCCTGCTGTTCTTTTCCAGATGCCCGGATTCTAATAAACATTCTAAATTTTTTATTAACCTTATTCATTAACTAAAAATTCGCGTTGCTGCAATCGCAGCTTTGGCACTCTCACTTACCAGTTGTGGCGCCATTGGTGTCGTAGGTTCTGTCTATACTGATACGTCAACTCCTGTTGCTGTCACCAGCAACCAGCTTGGTGAGAAGGTCGGCAAGGCTGAGGTTACATCAGTCCTCGGAATCCTCGCAACCGGCGATGCAAGCATCAATTCGGCTGCAAAGAGTGCAGGAATTACCCACATCAGCCACATTGATGTTCAAACCAAGAGCATTCTTGGCCTCTTTACAACGCAGACCTACTACGTTTACGGCTACTAATCAGTTATTGTAGTGAAGAGACTGGGACTTTGCTTTTTCCTGCTGCTGTCGCTGATGATTACAATGCCGGCTACCGGCCGGTCCAGGATTGAATATGTCATGCAGCCTACGGAAGGTGGAAAGCTCTATTTCATTGTGCCGCACAAGCTCAATGAAATAAACGCCAAAGGAAAGTCGGTCCCGGTCGACTTTTCGTATCTAACCGTCTCAGACACTGCCCCGTTTTCGTGACAGGGTGGGATCAACTACTTGTTCTTCTTGGCTTTGGTGAACCTGTAGACATAATCACCTTCGAGCGTGAGTTCGTTTTTGGTGACGGTATAAGTGTATTGAACCCTTCCCCATATTGTAATCGTATTATTTTCACCCAAGGTGTAACCGATATTTACATCGTCAAACATTTGTTCCTCTTTATGGTGAACTAAAACGGACTCCTCATAGAAGACCCAGTAGCAGTCACCTATTTCGTAATTGTTGGTGTAATAGCCATTGGATTCGTAAATACAGTCCCAGGTTCCGATGAGAGGGTTTGAAATCCTTTCAAGGCCTTCGCATGATGATAAAGAAATCATGCATACAAATAAAATGAGCAGTCCAAATACTTTTTTCATAGGAAAGTTCAAAATACTATTAATTTATTAAGGGAATTCCAATTCAAAGATAAACATATTTGGTGAAAAGTATTGCGAAATTAATTTATCTTTGTTTATGAATGCGAGTTTTCCTCCGGACACTTGTTAACAACTATATAAAGTAATCTCTATTACCCTACTATGAAAAAGTATTTACGCACCTATTTAAGAGGGGGCCTCCTGTTTGCGCTGTTTCTGATTTCTTCATGCAGTTTGATAGATCTTTCTACGACCAAAAAGAATTCAGAGGAAGTAATTTATAACCGAGTCATCAAAATTACTGATGCGGCTGAGACAATTCTCAACGAGTGTGAAACCTTGGAGGATGCTGCCAAGCGGCTTGATGAGATCAGGGCGCTTGACGGAGTGGATAATGTCTATGTCAGCGGTCAGTGTTTCTATGTCGATATAAAGGATTTCTTCTCATTCTGTTATTCTTATGAGGAACAGGAAGATATTAACGGTTTTAGTGAATCCCAATTGTTGAAAGAGTATTCTGCATTGGCCCAGAATGTCATAACCCGTTCGGATGGAAGCCATCCATATACAAGTGACGTAAAGGCCTGCATTATGAATGCGCAAGCTGCAGAGCGGCCTTGGACATGCGTCATTGCAGATGAAACGAAAACGATGTTTGAGAGTTGTGGTATTTCTGCAGATGTCAAGGATGCTTCTATCAGTTTTTATCGGGAAGATATTTACCAATATGACCTCTTTTTCTCTATTGGACATGGATTTTATGACGAACAAACCAAATTACACTGGTTGCAGACGGCTGAGACGTTTACATTCAACCAAACTGAGGACGAGGCAGACGATTTGGGGATAGCTCTTTATGAATTAATATCCCGGACCTATAGCAAGGACATGATGCTGATATTTTTGTCCAAGAAAGAAATAAGGCAAGGGGTAGAAACTAACCCTTACACATATTATATTTCTGAGAAGTTTATCGAGCATTTTGGACAATCATTTCCTCATCCCGGCAAAGCTGTCGTTTTCATAATCAATTGCCAGTCATTGATGGGCGATACGACGGCGGATTGGTCGTGGGTCGGGAGGGATGTAGATTCTAAACGCATACGGAAGATCGATGACAGTATGGCTCAGGCTTTCTTTGACAAGGGTGTCGGGATGTATGTCGGGTATGATGAGAGTTCATATACGACGGCTCAATTAGCGGGCTTGATTTTTTATGCAAGACTTCTATCTGGCGAGTCATTCAGGAATGCATTATGCGATTTCCCGGATGATCGTTATTATTATGCTACTGGAGAGCATGATGATGGTAAAGAATACGATGTTGCCATGCATCTGTTGACTGCAAACAACTTTGATACGGATTCTTTCTTGACCTCACCTTCTTTGTTATCCACATCAGACGATTATTTCGTAGGGCAGTCCTATTACTTCCCTCCCAAGAGGCTCCCAAAAAATGATTATTATAGTACATATACCTTTATATACAAGGACCGCATAGAATACGGCTTCCGTTTCTCTGAGGATAATGACAATAGTACAGGAACAGATTTCAGCGCGACACCGACTTGGGAAAATGATGTGGCGCAAGGATCCTATCTGATGATTTTCAAAACGGATAAAATTTCCGTTTTGAAGGGATTGGAACCAGATACCCATTATTATGTATGGCCTTATGTAAAGGATGGTTCCAGCTATAATTTCGGTGATAAGTTCGAATATACCACTGACCGCATCAGAACCGTGGTCCCGGAAGAATATTTGGAAGATATAGCGCCATATATTCCTATTCATAATGGTAATAATCCTCCGAAGATTGAAGGACAGTTCCTTATGTCACCGTTAACTCTGGTTCATAGCAGTGGCGGAGGATATGAGCCGGGAGATGTATTCAACGATCTTTATCTTATGTTCTATAACCAGGACATGAAGAATAACACGTTGGATTATATGGAAGCCCAGGCTTCATCAAGCGCGACGGGAACAGGGGCGTTCATCAGTGGAGAAGGGAATGATTTTACAGTCTTCTTCAACACGGAAGGCATCAACCATTACTCCGATTATGACATCAATACAAAGAAAGCGCTGATTCTCTCTGGAACAAAGACAAGCGAAGGAATTAAAGATTTGTACTATACCTTTGTCATGGTGGACAAATCTAATGATCCAAAAAATCATATTGTCGATGTGGGTACTTTCCGTGTATTCTATGACAGTGACGGTTTAAGTGTTCCAACAAACTACTTCAACAGCCGCTCCGGTGCTCCTATGAAGACATCTCTCTATCACCCGGAGGGTTCTTCACCGTTGCTGAATACTGCCGCTCGTAAATAACCATGTTCTTATTTCCCGACAGGCCCTATATTAAGGTTCAGGGAATGACATAATAAGAAGGAGGTGACCTCAAGTCATTTTGACTTTACGGTCACCTCCTTCTTTCATTTCAACGCAGCGGCGTTCAGATCAAGACTATTTGAAAATCTGCTGAGCGAACTGATAGAGGCTGCGGCACCAGGTCAATCTGGGCTGATGTGGCGCTTGGAGCACGCAGCTGAACACGGACAGCACCCTGTGAATTGACCATAGGATACTGCTTGCCGGGCTGGTTGGTGGAATTTGGCTTGAAGTCCTCGACAGCGCCTGCGAATGACGGGACCGGCTCGTTGTTTCTCTGCTGTGCAAATGCGGTCACAGCCATAGCTGCAAGCATCATGACTGTAAGAATAATCCTTTTTATTTTACTTTATATTAAGTTAAACATAGATAGGTTTATGAATGGCTATACCAGAAGCGAAGCGACGGCGGCGGAGACGCGGTCGAAGGTGAAGCCGGAGAGAGCGGAGGCCATCTTGGCGGCGATGCCGTCATTGCAGAGATTGCCGAGGGAACCCTCGTGAGTATGGTGAAGCTCTCCATGATATTCGAACTCCCCGCTCATGATCTCCATGCCCACCTGCTTGTAGGCATCCCTGAACGGAACGCCCTGCTCCACGCGATGATTCACTTCCTCGACGCTGAAAGCGAGCTTGTATTTAGGGTCTGACATAAGGCCCTCTGTGACAGTCATATTCTCAATAGCGAAGACAGCGATATCCAGACAGTCGTCCATCTCTTCGAACATAGGGATGAAGACTTCCTTTATGATCTGCATGTCACGGAAATAACCGGAAGGAAGATTGGTTCCGATAAGACGGATGGTGTTCGAGATACCGTTGATCTTGTTGCAATGCGCACGGATGAGTTCGAATACATCAGGATTCTTCTTGTGAGGCATGATGCTGGAACCGGTGGTAAGCGAGTTCGGGAGCTTGACGAAACCGAAGTTCTGGCTGTTGTACAGACAGCAGTCCATGGCCATGCGGCCAAGAGTCTCTGCCACGGACGCAAAAGCGAAAGCAATGATACGCTCTGTCTTGCCGCGCCCCATCTGAGCATACACGGAATTGTAGTTCAAGTCGTCGAAACCGAGAAGTTTCGTGGTCAGAGTCCTGTTCAACGGAGCAGAAGAACCATAACCTGCTGCGGCACCAAGAGGATTCTGGTTGGTGACCTTCCATGCTGCCTGGAGCATGTTCATGTCATCGGTAAGGCTTTCGGCATATGCGCCGAACCATAGACCGAAAGAAGAAGGCATGGCCACCTGGAGATGAGTGTAGCCAGGCATGAGGACATCCTTGTACTGCTCGCTCTTGGCAATAAGCACATCAAACAGAGCCTTGACCTTGGACACGGTCTTCTCAATCTCGGCACGAGCGAAAAGTTTGAGGTCCACCATTACCTGATCATTGCGGGAACGGCCGGTATGAACCTTCTTCCCGAGATCTCCGAGCTTGCGGGTGAGCATGAGTTCAACTTGGGAATGTACGTCCTCGATGTCATCCTCGATGACAAAAGTACCGTCGCTGGCTGACTTGTATATGCTTTTCAATTCAGGCAGAAGTACATCCAGTTCGTCCTTGGCGAGAAGTCCGACGCTTTCCAGCATAGTGATGTGAGCCATTGTACCAAGCACGTCATAAGGAGCAAGGTAAATGTCGAGTTCGCGGTCCTTACCTACTGTGAATCTGTCTATCTTCTCGTCTACTGAGAATCCTTTGTCCCAAAGCTTCATATTCTTGCTTTATAATGTTAATCCGTCCAGAAGTGAAACGAACACTTCGATGGACGATGATATTTCTTCTATCTTGATGAATTCGTCGGCGGTGTGCGAGCGTGAAGACTGGCCCGGGCCTATCTTCAAGGTCGTGAAATCCACCACCGCCTGGTTCGAAGTGGTCGGCGAGCCGAACGGTTCGAGACCGAGAGCGGCACCTCTCTGCACCACCGGGTGCGAGACATCTATATGTGAACTGTTCAAGCGGGTCGAGCGCTCCTTGACGTCGCAAGACACCTGTCCCTTCACGAACTCGAGTATCTCCTTGTTCGAATAGAGACCGTTGGAACGCACATCGACCACGAAAGTGCAAGTGTCAGGCACGACATTGTGCTGAGTGCCGGAATTGACCATGGTCACGGACATCTTCACGGGTCCGAGGAATGGTGAGACCTTCTCGAACTGGTAGGTCCTGAACCACTCTATGTCCCCAAGAGCCTTGTATATGGCGTTTATGCCCTCATTGCGCGCCGCATGCCCGCTCTTGCCGTGAGCGGTGCAGTCCAGCACCATCAGTCCTTTCTCCGCCACCGCCATCTGCATCCCGGTAGGCTCTCCGATGATGCCGAGCGCAATCGGAGGCAGTTCCGGGACCATGAGTTCGATACCGTTTCTGCCGCAAACTTCCTCCTCGGCTGTAGCCGACCAGATGAGGTGGTAAGGCTGCTCCTTCTTCGACAGTTCAAGATAGGCGCCGAGCAGAGCGACGACCGAACCGCCGTCATCATTGGTTCCCAGACCATATATGCATCCATCCTCCTCAACAGCCTCGAATGGCTCACGGGTATATCCTCCGGCAGGCTTGACAGTGTCAATATGGCCGTTCAGAAGAAGGACAGGCTTGTCGGATGAAGGATCAGCGTCCAGCCAGAGGTTGTTCCCCTTCCTGTAAACAGGCAGACCACGCTCCTTCAGCCAGTTCTCCATGAAATCAGCGACAGCCGTTTCCTCCCTGCTTAAGGAAGGAATCGCCACCATTGACTTCAGAAGATCTATAAGTTCCTGGTTCATAATACTATCTTTGTTCCGCCTTCAAGGCAGTCTGCCTTGGTGATGCGTACTTCCTTTACGCCACCGTCCAGAGCACCGATGGCATTCTGAAGCTTAGGGATCATGCCTCCGGCTACTACGCCGTCAGCCACGAGAGCTTCGAAAGAGGACTTGGTTATCACAGGGATGACACTGTCATCATCATCCGGATTGCTGAGGACTCCCTTTTTCTCGAAGCAGTATACAAGAGTGACCTCGAACCTTTCTGCCAGAGCCACCGCCACTGATGAAGCGATAGTGTCCGCGTTCGTGTTCAGCAGAGAGCCCTTGCCGTCGAATGAAAGCGGAGCCATGACCGGCACCACTCCCCTCGCGATCAGGTCAGCAAGTATGGATGTGTCCACCTTGCGCATATCGCCCACGAAGCCGTAGTCGACTTCCTTGACCGGACGCTTGTCAGAGAGCATGCAGCCAAGGTCGGCGCCCGTAAGTCCGAGGGCATTGAGGCCGCCTGCCTGCAGCGCGGCGACAATATTCTTGTTCACAAGACCTCCATAGACCATGGTCACGACGCGAAGCATGTCAGCATCAGTGATACGGCGGCCATCAACCATCTTGGTCTCGACACCAAGCTGAGCAGCCACCTTGGTAGCAGCCCGCCCGCCACCGTGGACCAGCACCTTGAGTCCGTTCACGGCAGAGAAGCCTTCAAGAAAAGCGGAAAGCGCCGCAGGGTCTTCAACCACCGCGCCGCCAACCTTTATGACATAGAGTTTTTCCATTATTTCAAATCCTCCAGCATCCTCTTCATCACCACCTGCGCCGAAACAGCCCTGTTCGCAGCCTCCGGGATCACGAGACTCTGTGACGAATCGATGACTTCGTCCGACACAATCATGTTCCTCCTGACCGGAAGGCAATGCAGGAAATACGCATTGTTTGTCACCGCCATATGCTTGGCATCTACTGTCCAGCTCATGTCCTTGCTGAGAATCTTGCCATAATCAGCCGGATTCTTCACGCCCGGACAGCTCCAGTTCTTCGCATAGACGAAATCTGCGCCCTCAAGGGCCTTCATCTGGTCATACTCAACCTTCGCGTTCCCGACGAAACGAGGGTCAAGCTCATAGCCTTCAGGCTGCGCAATCACGAAATCCACGTCAGCGGCGTTCATCCACTCCGCGAAAGAGTTCGGTACTGCCTGCGGCAATGCCTTAGGATGCGGAGCCCAGGTCATGACAACCTTCGGGCGCGCTGTCTTTTTGTACTCCTCGATAGTGATAAGGTCCGCGAAAGCCTGGCAAGGATGCACGGTAGCGGACTCGAGACTGATGACAGGTTTGCCTCCAAACTCGATGAACTGGTTGAGAACGGTCTCGTTGTAGTCATACTCGCGGTCAGAAAGACCTGCGAAAGAACGGATGCCGATGATGTCGCAGTAGCTTGTCATCACAGGGATGGCCTCGCGCAGATGCTCGCTCTTGTCACCGTCCATGACCACTCCCATCTCTGTCTCGAGTTTCCAGCTGTCCTGGCCGATATTGAGGACAATAGGGTTCATACCAAGGTTCAAAGCGGCCTTCTGGCTGCTCAGTCGAGTGCGGAGGCTGCTGTTGAAGAACACAAGCATAATAGTTTTGTTCTCCCCGAGATGCTTCCATCCGAACGGGTTGGCCTTGACCTCGAGGGCCTCCTTGATCGCCGCATCGAGCGGACCTATATCCTGTACGTGAAAAAATGACTTCATTATCCTAATACTTCCTTGAATGATTTGATGAATGTGTCCACCTCGGCCTTTGTCAGGCAGAGAGGAGCGAGGAGGCGTATCATGTTCGAGCCTGCCACGCCGGTGAAGATATGCTTCTCGAAAAGAAGCTTGCGGCGGATGTCGGCGATAGGACAGTTGAACTCGATGCCTATCATGAGGCCGCGGCCTCTGACTTCCTTGATGAGAGGACTGTCAGGGATGCTGTTCTTGAGATACTCGCCAACCTCATAGGCGTTCTCGACAAGCTTTTCGTCACGGAAGATTTCAGCTACTGCAAGAGCCGCAGCCATAGCGAGGTAATTGCCGCCGAAAGTGGTGCCGAGCATTCCCTTCACCGCCTGGATATGCGGAGCGATGAGGATGCCGCCGCAAGGGAAACCGTTGGCGATGCCCTTGCCCATGGTTATGACATCAGGCTTGATCCCGGCCCACTGGTGGGCGAAGAAACGGCCTGTACGTCCGTAGCCGCTCTGAACCTCGTCTAGGATCAGCAGGGCGCCATATTTGTGACAAAGGGACTCGAGAGTCTTCATGAAGCTGTCATCCGGCACATGGATTCCGCCACAGCCCTGGATGCCTTCGATGATGACACCCGCGACATCGCCTTTCTTGAGTTCCTTCTCAACGGCATCAGCGTCGTTGAGGTCGCAGAAAGTGACCTTATGGTTTGCGTTGAACGGAGAGACGATCTTCGGGTTGTCGGTGGCGGCCACTGCGCCTGAAGTACGGCCGTGGAAACTTCTGCGGAAAGCGATGACACGGTCCTTTCCTGTATGGAAGGAAGCGACCTTGAGCGCGTTCTCATTGGACTCGGCACCGGAATTATCCAGGAAGAGGGTGTAATCCTCATAGCCGGAAAGAGCGCCGATTTCATGCGCGAGCTGCACCTGGAGAGGATTCTTCACGCTGTTTGAATAGAAACCGATATTGTCCAGCTGGTTCTTGATAGCGGCGACATATTTCGGATGGCTGTGCCCCACGGAGATGACTGCATGGCCACCGTAAAGGTCCAGCTATTCCTGACCGTTCTCATCCCATATCCTGCAGCCTTTGGCGCGGACTGGAGTTACATCAAAAAGTGAATATACGTCAAAAAGTTCCATTTGCTTTTCATTAGAAGGCTGAAGCCTTGAGTTTAAGTCCCATGTCCTCAGGAAGTCCGAACATAAGGTTCATGTTCTGGACAGCCTGTCCTGAAGCTCCCTTGAGAAGATTGTCAATGGCAGAACAGACAAGCAGTTTGTCCCCGTGCTTCTCGATGGAGACTATAGCCTTGTTTGTGTTCACCACCTGCTTGAGATCCACATTCTTATGAAGCACATGTGTGAATGCCGCATCCTTGTAGAAGTTCTCATACAGGGCGACAGCCTCTTCCTGCGAGAGTTCGCTGTCCACATATGCCGAAGCGAGGATACCACGGGCGAAGTCGCCTCTTACCGGTATGAAGTTCAATGACTTGTCATAATCAGGCTGGAGGTTGTGGACATTCATGCCTATCTCCTTGAGATGCTGGTGCTCAAAAGCCTTGTACACCGACACATTGTTGTTCCTCCAGCTGAAATGCGTCGTCGCTCCCGGCTTGACACCTGCACCGGTAGAACCGGTGATGGCGGTGATGTTGACCTCGGACTTGAGAAGTCCCGCTGCCGCAAGCGGCAATATTGCCAGCTGGATGGCGGTCGCGAAACATCCCGGATTAGCCAGGAGGGACGTGCCCTTGATCTGCTCGCGGTTGATTTCAGGCAGGCCGTAGACATACCCGCAGCTGCAGTCCCTGTAGTCTTGGGCGAGGTCAATGACCTTCAGTCCGGCAGGTCTCTCGTTCTGAGACCAGAACTCGGTGCTCTTTCCGTGGCCGGAGCAGAGGAACAGGACATCCACTGCATTCAGGTCATATTCAGAGCTGAAACACATCTCTGTATCGCCGAAGATGCCGGAATGCACGTCATACAGTTTGTTCCCGGCATTGCTGGTTGAATGAACGAACACCAGTTCCACCTCAGGGTGGAAGAGGAGGATTCGGATAAGTTCACCTGCGGTATAGCCCGCGCCACCTATGATACCGGCCTTAATCATTGCCTTCCAGTTCTTTGCCTTCCTCAGGATGGCTCAAATAATAAGCGCGGAGCGGAGTTGAGGACACTTTGATGAAGCCCTTGGCCTCCTCGGATGTCCATCCCTTGGCACCTTCGCCATACTCTCCGAGCTTGTTCTTCACGAGATCGTCAGGTGAATCGACACCGACAGTTGAGAAGCTGTATGGGCGGAGTTCCATGGTCACGGTTCCGTTGACATTTCTCTGGCTGCTCTCGAGCATGGCCTCTATGTCCCTCATGACTGGCTCAAGATACTGGCTCTCATGCAGGAACATGCCATACCAGTTCGCGACCTGCTCCTTCCAGTACTGCTGCCACTTACTGAGAGTGAACTTCTCGAGGAGTTTGTGGGCGGCGATGATGAGCATAGGTGCGGCGGCCTCGAAGCCTACACGGCCCTTGATGCCGACGATGGTGTCACCGACATGTATGTCGCGGCCGACTCCGTAAGGAGCGGCGATGGACTCGACCTTCTGGACAGCCTTCACACCATCCTCGAACTTCTCGCCGTTCACACCGACCAGGACTCCCTCCTTGAACTCGAGGCTGATGATCTCCGAGCCAGTCTTGGTCACCTGCTTGAGATATGCGCTCTCAGGAAGTCCCTGTTTTGAATCAAGAATCTCACCTCCGCAGATGGAAGTGCCCCAGAGGCCGACGTTGTATGAATATTTAAGTTTGGCGAAATCAGCCTTGAAACCGTGCTGATTCAGATAGTCCACCTCATATTGTCTTGAAAGATTGAGGTCGCGTGTGAGAGTGATTATCTCCACGCCCGGAGCTGCGACGAGGAAAGTCATGTCGAAGCGGACCTGGTCATTTCCTGCTCCCGTGGAGCCGTGGGCAATGGCCTGGGCGCCGATCTCCTTGGCGTAGCGTGCTACGGCAAGGGCCTGGAAAATACGCTCTGATGATACTGAGATAGGATATGTACCGTTCCTGAGGACATTTCCGTACACCATGTACTTGATGCTCTTCTCATAATACTCGCCGGTTATATCCAGAGTGACATACTCCTTGGCTCCCAGCTGATATGCTCTGGCCTCGTTCTCCTTGAGCTGCTCCTCCGAGAAACCTCCCGTGTTGGCACAGGCGGCATATACTTCATACCCCATCTCCTTTGCAAGATACATGACAGTGAATGAAGTGTCAAGTCCGCCGCTGAAAGCGACGACGACTTTCTTCTTCTC
>JAZRWN010000056.1:0-43340 GCA_045599725.1 Candidatus Cryptobacteroides sp.
CGCACACGGAACGACGCGGAGGACTGATCGGGGGGCAGAAAGACGGCGAAACGCACACGGGAGGGCGCGGAGAGTGATTCGGGGGGGCAAAAGCGGCCCGGAACGCACACGGAACGGCGCGGAGGGCTGATCCGGGGGCAAAAGCGGCTCGAAACGCACACGGAACGGCGCGGAGAGTGATTCCGGGGGCGAAAGCGGCTCGAATCGCACACGGCAAAAGGCCGGGAGACGGCAAGCGGAGCGTTTCGGCGACAGCCCGCTTGTCAGCGAAGCGGTCGTCTCCCGGCCGTGCCCCCAAGGACGGCGCAGAGGAACCAGATTCCGGGTCAAGCCCGGAATGACGGAAAACATCTCCGGAATGACGGAAAACGGCTCCGGAATGACGGAAAACATCTCCGGAATGACGGAAAACATCTCCGGAATGACGGAAAACGTCCCCGGAATGACGGAAAACGTCTCCGGAATGACGGAAAGGACACAGGGAGTAAAAATAGTGCAAGAAAAACGGAAAATCATTATCTTTGTATTATCCGGTCACACGACATAACACTCTGATAACCAAATACTGAAATATGAAAAAGTACACGCACGCCTGGCTGGCCATGATGGCCATGAAGAGGATCGAGAAAGCCTCGATCCCCGCTCAGTACAAGCACGACGCCAAAGAACTCATCACCTGGTTCAAGGACTTCCGCGACTTTGTCATCTCAGGATCATGGTATCCTGATTCTGTCTTCAAGGACATGAGCACGAGCCATATCCTGAAGTACACTCCCGACCCGAAATCCAGCGACATGTCGTTCAGGAGAATGCCTTATACCCTGACGATGTACAATTTCTGCAAGAATGACGAACTCGCCAAGAAGCCTTTCACCATCAAGATGGGCAATATCTGCGACAGGTGCGAGTCATTCACGGAGAGCCTCATCGACTCATTCAAGATACTGGAGAGCGAGGGCAAGGGAGTCCCCATCGTCCCGTCCTGCAACCACACGGCGATGCGTTTCTTCATCCTCTCGCACTACATCGCAGACTGCCACATGCCACTGCACTGCGACGCCAGGTCGTTCGCCAGCAGCAATGCCGTGCATTCATTCATCGAGGAGAAATGGGACGAGCAAGTGCGCGAGTCATACGCACTTGACGAGGACAACGAGCGTTTCTTCTATGACCCAGAGGGCTACCCGCTCAAGAAAAATCTTACCCCTCTGATGGAGAAGGTGGAGAAGGAGCTCGAGTCCAGGGAGTTCTACTGGGACTGGGGGCCTGACTGTGGCAACACCTGGGACTATATGAGCGGCATATCCCAGTACTCATACCTGATGGCGTACAAACTCGTGCCCGCAGACAAGGCGGCGTCAGACATAACAAAGGCGTATTATTCTGAAAGCGAGGCGTATAAAGAGCATTTCGAGGAGTACAGCTGGATGATTTTGACGGATGCGATAGAGAGCATCGCGAAGGTCTGGCTGCACGCCTGGGTCAGGTACAAGTGCTGGCAGAGGGGCTGCGAACTCGCCACCTTGAGAGCCGAGGAGAGCGACGCAGAGAAAGCCTGGAGCAAGGCGCTGAAGATAGTTGACACTTATCCAGGACAGATCGAGGAACTCACCGCAAAACTTGAGAGCAAGAAGGGCAAGAACCTTGAGAATGCCAAAGCAAAAATTGCGGCCCTGCAGGAAGACCTGGCAGAAGCCGCAAATTCTGTGGACAATCTGTATGCACTGTATTTTGCCGCCAGCCTCAAGACAGAGGCCAAGACGGAGGAGTACAGCAAATACGGAACAAATTACTAGCGTTTGAACACCAACTGAGCGAACTGGTACAGCGAACGTCTCCAAGTGAGCCACTCGTGAGCTGTGCCAGGAGACTCAAGGAACACGACATTCTTGATGCCCATGCCGGTAAGGATGTCGCAGGTCTCCTTTGTGCCGCGGTTCTCCTCGGAACCGGTGCTCATGAAGAGGAGGTGCATGTCCCTGTTGTACTTGGCAGCATCTGTGAAGGCACCATTGTATATCTCCTTCGCGGCTGCAAGGTCAGCGATTCTAGGACCGCCGGAGAAGCCACCCACCCATGAGAACTTGTCAAGGTTGGAGAATACTGTGGTGAAGGTCTGGCCGCCACCTCTTGAGAGACCTGCCATAGCAGTGTTGTCACGATCCTGGAGAGTGCGGAAGTTGCTGTTGATGAACGGCATGAGGTCCTTGACGAAGATGTCTGTGACAGGCTCGCCACCCTTGGACTGGCGGACATATGAATTGGTCTTGATGTCGCCGCTGTCGATGACGATGATCATAGGGACAGCCTTGCCGTAGGCAATGAGTTTGTCCATGATGTTCTGTGTACGGCCCTGGATGACCCAGCCGGACTCATCCTCTCCCCAGCCATGGAGGAGGTAGAGAACAGGATAGAGCTTCTTAGGGTTGCTGTCGTACTCTGCTGGGAGATAGACATTTGCAACGCGCTCCATGCCGTTGATCTCGCTCCAGTAGACAGAGCGGACCACCTTGCCGTGAGGAATGTTCTTGTCGAAACGGTAGTAGTCACCTTCCGGTCCTTCAGGGATCTCGATGCCGCTCTGCTCGGAGTTGCTGCCGAAGAAAGCCTCAGAACCCGGGTCGAAGGTAGGTGTACCGTCAACATTGATCATGTAATAGTGGAAGCCGACGATGAGCGGGTCGGTCTTGACTGACCAGTAGCCGTCATCGCCTTTCTTGAAGTCATAGCGTTTGCCGCAGATGCCAATGCTGACCTTCTCGGCGCCGTCTGCCTTGATGCGGAAGATGGCCTCTTTGGTCACAGGGTTCACCAGTGGATACTGGCTGCAGAATGTATTGGTCTCAGCAGGATAGAAGCCGGCAGGGAGCGGCTCGTTCTGCGGATTTCTCGGGCCCTGTGCGAAGGCGGCTGCCGCCATGGCCAGAGCTGCGATGGTCAAGAGTATCTTTTTCATGGATAGTGATATCATTATGTTTGGTTAATAATTATTTACGACCGAGGGAGTTGAAATACTCCTTGACTCTGAAGTAGCAGTCCTTAGGCTTGAGCTGGGAGTCGAAGAGAAGAGGATAGTCGAGACGTCCTCTGATAGGGAAGCCGTTGAGCCATGAGCTTCTATCCGAGGTGCACCAGAATGTCACAGAGGAGATCTTGTCCTTGTTCTTCTCGAATACCTTGAAGATCATCTCGTATTCGTCAGCCTGTGCTTTGGCCATATCATCGGTGTAATGGACGGAAGTCTTGATCTTCTGACGCTCTGCAGCTCCTTCGCCATGGAAGTTGTCGAAGCAGGTGAGGTCGAGTTCGGTGAACTGAACGTCAAGCCCGAGGGATGAGAACCTGTCGATGCAGGTCTGGATCTGCTCCTCGCTCACGCTGTTGTCCCAGTGGGCCTGCATGCCGACGCCGTCGATCGGGACGCCCGCATCGACCAGCCCCTTGAGCATTGTGTACGCCCTTTCGCGCTTGGCAGGGTCAACGAGGTTGTAGTCGTTGTAATAGAGTTTTACGTTCTCCGGAGCATATTTGCGTGCTGTGCGGAATGCCCAGGCGATGAAGTCCGGGCCGCAAGCCTGGTACCAAGGTGAACGTGTACGGTAGATGGTGTCGCCTTCAGTGTCAGCGAGAGCCTCGTTCACTACATCCCAACAGAACACGATGTCTGAAGGGAAATGCTCGAGGACAGCCTTGATGTACTGCTCGTGCTTCGTATAGACCTCTTCAGGAGTCATGTACGATCCGTCAGGGTTCTGCAGATAGCCCCTAGGAGTGGAACCGTGCCAGACAAGAGTGTGGCCGCGCATCTGCATGCCGTGCTCCCTGGCGAAGTTCACGATCTGGTCAGCCTGTTCCCAGCGATAACCGGTTCCGTCCCCGTAGATGGCTACAGGTTTCATGACGTTCTCGGCTGTCATGGTGTTGAAGTGGTAAGCGATGAAATCACCTTCCGTCTCGAGCTGGCGCGGGCCTACTGCCACACCGATCTTGAAATCGTCACCGATGAGTTTCTTGAGAGCGGTGACCTCATCCTGCGGAGCGCTGCATGCCGCGAAGAGAAGGGCGGCAAGAGCGAATAATGCTGTTTTTTTCATATTGTTGAAGTTGGTTATTAGTAAGTTCCGTGCAGTTATTGTAAATATAGCAATTTTTCTTCGTATTCCTTCGAACGGCGCTGAATTTCAGACATTCGGAAGACGTCATTGTTGCTCCCCGACAGGATGCAGCAGACGTTTCTGCCTCTTATCAGTTCACGGCAGAAGCGCAGCGCGGCGACAGTCAGGGCGCCGGCGGGTTCAAGGACGGTGCCGCTGCGGTTGTACATCTCCAGCATTGCCGTGCACACGGCACCTTCCGGGACAACGACGATGTCATCCAGCACCTCGCTGCATATCTTGTGAGTGATGTCTCCGGCACGCCTCACTGCGGCGCCGTCGACAAATGTGTCCATGCTTTCCAGGGTGACGGGACCTCCGGCGGCCAGCGCGGCTTTCATGCTAGCCGCCCCTTCCGGCTCCACTCCTATCACTTTCGCGGACGGCAGTTTCGATTTGATGTAAGTGCCGACCCCGGACGCGAGACCGCCTCCTCCAATCGGGACGAAGACATAGTCAAGGATGACTCCCCTTGCGTCAGCCTGCCGGAGCATCTCGTATGCCACGGTCCCCTGACCGGTAATGATATACGGGTCATCGAAAGGAGGGACGAAAGTAAGGCTGTTTTCCGCCGCGAACGCCTTTGCCGCATCAGCCGCTTCGTCGAAGGTAGCGCCCGTCAACTTGATCTCGACATCGTCCTTACCGAAATACTTCACTGCATCAATCTTCTGCTGCGGGGTGGTCTCCGGCATGAAGATGAAGCCTTTGGCGCCGAGCTTATGGCATGAGAAAGCCACGCCTTGGGCATGGTTTCCCGCTGACGCACACACCACTCCCCTTCCGAGTTCCGCCGGTGAAAGCGAGCGGAGCTTGTTGTACGCTCCTCTTATCTTGTAGGAGCGAACTTTCTGACGGTCCTCACGTTTCAGATAGACTGTGCAGTCATAAATCTCTGACAGTTTGGAAGCATGCCAGAAGGAAGTCTCCTGCACTATTTCGGATACCACGGCATATGACTGCTCGATATCCTGACTTGAAGGAATGGTATTCATGATTATTCTGGCCTATTTCATAACAAATATAACAAAATATGTGATCACACCTATAAAAAAGAAAGGCTTCCAGGTGGAGCCTTTCTTTCTTATTGTCTCTTTAGAGACCTTATCTGTGAGGGACTATTTCTTGAAAAGGCCCTGTGCCATTGTGTAGAGAGCACGACGCCAGGTAAGGAACTCATGGGCGGTACCAGGAGATACGTGACCTTCTGCGTTATAGCCTGCTGCCTTGAGAGCCTCTGCTGCTGCCATGATCTGAGCTGGAGACTCCTTCTCACCGGTGCTCATGAAGATGTAGTCAACCTTGCGGCCAGCGAGCTCCTCTACGGTGTAGGTACCGCCGGAGAGAAGACCGTAGCTGCCGAATACTTCTGGACGTGCGAGGGTGATGGCGTGAGTTTCCATACCTCCCATTGAAAGACCTGCCATAGCACGGTGCTTCTTGTCAGCTATGGTGCGGAAGTTCTTGTCTACAAAAGGAACGAGTTCGTCAACGAGGACCTTCTCGAACTGCTCAGCAACGATCTGGCGACGGTTAGGCTCCTGACGAGATACCTCGTTGGTCATACCGTAGGTCATGACAATGATGAAAGGCTTGATCTTTCCATCAGCGATGAGGTTGTCCATGATGAGGTTGGCGTGACCCTGGTTTGACCAAGCGTACTCGTTCTCTCCCCAACCATGCTGGAGGTAAAGGACTGGATACTTGACTTTCTGATTCTTTGCGTCACCGTAGCCGGCAGGAGTGTAAACGAACGCCTTACGGAGCTGCTTTGTGCTCTCAGACCAGAAGAGGATCTGCTGTACGTTTCCGTGAGGTACGTTTCTCTCCTCGTAGAAAGCTCTGTCATGAGCCGGGATCTCAATACCGCTCTCCCAACGTGTTGAGCCGTAGTAGTTGTTAGTACCCGGGTCGTTGAACATAGCGCCATCGATATAGATATGGTAGTAATGGAATCCCTCGTCCATCGGGCCGGAGGTTGTTCCCTCCCAGATACCGTCACCGACATGTTTGAGTTCAGTGCCTCCCTGTCCGCCAAGACCGAGACTTACTCTTACCTGTGCAGCGCCCGGAGCGTTGACACGGAAACGTGCGTAGCCCTGAGAGTTGACCATAGGATACTCCTGACCAGGCTGATTGAGTTCTGAAGGCTTGAAATCTTCCTTGATTTCCTGTGCATTGGCGCCTGCGCAGATAGCCAAGGCTGCCATTACTGAGAAGAATGTCTTTTTCATTTGATTTGTAGTATGTTATAATATGTGATTGATGGTCATTATGGTTCACAAAAAAATAGTCCTGTTGCGAAGAGCCCCATCGGCAGCATTTGAATCTTCAGTCAGACATTATTTGTCAAATATTGTCCTTTCAAATATAGTAACAATATTCGGATATATTTCAGGAAAGTATTTCTTTTCAGATCAAAAGGTCTCAATAATACCGCAATCAGGTATAGCGATGATGTACAAACATTCTGAATATTATTAATACAAACAAATTCGGTCTATAACATAGCCGTCAGTCTGTCGTAATACTGCTTGCTGATAGGGACATTGATGGCGTCCGGTGTGTCCAGGACGGCATGGATCTGGCCTTCCTTGCCCTTGCTTATCATCGTTATGTGACGAGGGTTGACATAATAGGAACGGTGACAGCGGAAGAGCCCGTGTTCCTGAGCGTTGGCCTCCATGCTCTTCATAGAATTCCGCAGCATGAACGATTTTACCTTTCCAGACTCTATGTAATTGATATTGACGTAATTGAATTCAGCGCTGATGTACAGTACCGAATTCCCGTCGATAGTGAGTTTAAGGCGCTTGTGCTCATCATAGAACTTCACGAGCCCTGTGTCCTCATCCTTTGACAGGATATCGTTCTCCTTGTTGGAAATCACCTGCCACATAACCAGGAAAATGTATGGATAGACCAGGATGAGGAAAGAGTATTTCATACAGTCCGCCTCGACCTGGAAGAAATTCGCCTCCGGAGTACGGAACAAGGTCGTGTAAAGAGCCATGAAACAGGAGACGGCGAATGCTTCTCCAAGGCACCAGAGTGCATACTGCCACCACTTCAGGTCCGCATTGCGGCTCAGAAGCATGAATAGCCCCCTGGTGAGAAGAAGGGTAAGCAGAATGATGCAGCTGAGCATCAGGAGGTGAAATCCATAACCCAGATTTCCAAAACCGAAGTATCCTTTTATGTCAAAGGGATTGTACAACATCGTAAAGGCGATGAAGAAAGCCGGGCTCAGCAGCGCATAAATCAGCTGAGGAAGCGCTCCTTTTGTCATTCTCAGGGCTGTATTCATAGTGGGACGAATTTACAATTACACGTTTTTCGTCCCAAAAATAGGCAATTTCTCCGCCAAATCAATGTTTAATTCCATTTTTTATACCACAGACATCACTTACTTTGCCAGCTGTTGACATTCGCCTAGATTTGCCATCAGAAAACACGAAGCAATGAAACATTTTATCGAATTATTTGAAGAAGTGACTCTCCGGAAATGGAGCCTTCCTGCTCTCAGCGACTACAAGGGAAAGGACTACAGTTACTCTGACGTGGCCGGTGAAATAGAGAAGTTGCACCTGGCATTTGAAAACATCGGTATCGCCGAAGGCGGGAAGATCGCAATCTGCGGAAAAAACTCTGCCCGCTGGGCAATGGCATTTCTGGCGGCCAGCACCTATGGAGCCGTCGTGGTACCTCTTTTATACGATTTCACATCTGAATCAGTTCTCAAGCTCACATCCCACTCCGAAAGCGTGATCTTGTTTACAGACAAAAAGAAGCTGCGTGATATTGACCTCGCAGCAGCACCGGAGCTCATGATGGCGATAAGCCTTGACGATTTCAGCTGTCTGTGGGCGCGGGATCCAGAAAGCAGCCTGGCGATAGAATCCGCAATCTCAGAATTCAATGACCTGCATCCTGAAGGGATGGACCCGAGAGGATTCCATTACCATCATGGTTCTCTTGATGACCTGGCCGTGATCAACTACACCTCAGGAACGACAGGAGACCCGAAGGGCGTCATGCTGACAGCAAAGAGCATCAGTACGAATGTCACATACGGCATCAGAAATATCCCTGTACACGATGATGACTGCTCTCTTTCAATGCTCCCGATGGCTCATATGTTCGGTCTGGCATTCGAATTCCTTTATACTTTCTGCGGCGGAAGCCATGTCTATTTCCTCGGCAAGACCCCAAGCCCGAGCACACTGCTCGCCGCATTTGCTGAGGTACGGCCTTTCATTCTGGTGACCGTGCCGCTAGTGATGGAAAAGATCGTCACCAGCAAGGTAATGCCTGTCTTCAACAAGCCTGTCATTAAAGTACTCACAGCCATTCCTGGAATCAAAGACATCGTTTACGCCAAAGCCCGACGGAAGCTGATGGGTGCCTTCGGGGGCAAGGTGCGCGCAATACCTATGGGAGGTGCGGCGCTCAGCCCGGCTGTGGAGAAAATACTCAGAAAGATGAAAGTTCCGTACACGGTAGGATATGGAATGACGGAATGCGGCCCTCTAGTGGCCTACCAGGACTGGAAGGCTTTCAAGCGCGGCTCCTGCGGGAAACAGCTCGACGGATTCAGCCGTATACGCGTGGAATCCCCGGACCCGGCGCGGACAGCAGGAGAGATACAGGTGCAGGGCGACAATGTGATGGTCGGCTATTTCAAGAACGAGAAAGCCACTGAAGCGGCATTCACAAAAGACGGCTGGCTCCGCACAGGAGATCTCGGAATCATCGGGAAGGACGGCTCGATCTATCTGAAGGGCCGCAGCAAATGCATGATTCTGTCCGCAAACGGGCAGAACATCTATCCGGAAGAAATCGAGAGCATCCTCAACAGCCAGCCCGAGATAGAAGAATCCCTCGTGGTTTCACGCGGAGGCAGGCTTGTGGCCCTTGTCACTCTTATCCAGGGTGCGGGAGAGACGCTTGCTCCGTCATTCCGCGACAAGATCAACAAGATGCTCCCTTCATACAGCCAGATAGCAAGTTTCGAGATACAGACGGTCCCGTTCGTCCATACCCCGAAGCACTCTATCAAGCGTTCACTTTACACTGAACTAGGATGATCGGCATAATAATCATCGCATCCATCATCGGAAAGAGAAAACTGGATTCTCTCAAACTCAATGAACAGGCTGGCCCATCTCGGAGGCCTCGGCGTCGTTGGAGTCAAGCTTGAAGAGCATGAAGCGGTTGTCTTCCTTGGTGCAAGGTGTCCATTCGCCGCCGTCCGGGCCGTTCGGGTCGCTGTACTTGGCAAAGTTGGTCCACGCGGTGATCATCTTCTCGGAGAGGTCCCAGTCACCCTTGGTCCATGGGCGCCAGCAGTGCTGGAGAGACTTGAACACGAACCAGAGGTCGGATGAGTGGAAGGCGCCTTTCAGTTTGTCCTCCGGGTGGGAACCGTCGTCCGGCAACGGGCGTGCGAACTCGTAGGCCCATGCCTTCGCTCCCCTCTCCTGGCGGTTTGCGCAGAATGCGGCGATACCTTCGGACATGTCGGCCATATCGTTGAGCGTGTAGCCGATCATATATGGAACATCAGCGAGAGAGCCGTCCGCCGCAGCGTCATCGAACACCTCCAGAGACACGTGTCCATCGATGATAGGGGTGATGGTGATGCCAGGATTGCCGGTGGTACCGGTGTAGAGAGTGCTGGCTGCGTGGATAGTTTCAGTGGCGGCTGCGCGAAGCTCCGCGGCATCGGTCAAGCCGGCCCAGTCCATCACCGCTTTCGCCTCAGCCTCAGCCTCTTGCAAGGTCTGACCGCCGAACATCATCTTGACCATCATCGGAGGCACCGCAGTGTTGCCGCCGGCAAGAGTGAATGACTGGTTCTGAAGCACTTAGAGGCCATTGGCGCTCATGATGACGGCCTTGTGGAAGTATGGCTTGGCAAGTGGCGAAGCGCAAAGGGTGCGGACGCTGCCGCCGCCTGCGCTCTGGCCGAATATCATCACGTTGTCAGGATCACCGCCGAACTGGGCGATGTTCTTCTTGACCCATTTGAGGGACTCGATCTGGTCGAGAATGCCGTAGTTGCCGGACACGCCGTACTCACTTTCAGCGGAAAGCGCCGGGTGAGCCATGAAGCCGAAGATGCCGAGGCGGTAATTGATGGAAACAAGGACTACATCCTTCGCCGCCCATTCCTGCGCGTCGAATTCAGGCTCGGTGCCCCAGCCTTCGCGGTAGCCGCCGCCATGGATCCAGACTGCGACCGGGGCTTTGCGGTCGACCTCACCCGGATACTTGGTCCACACATTCAGATAGAGACAGTCCTCGCTGCACTGCTTCTCTTCGCCGTAGCCCCATTCTGTGAAATAATTGCCGGGGTAATGCACAGCCTGATAGCTTGGGTGGCCGAATTCATCTGCCTTCAGAACACCTTCCCAAGGCTTCACCGGCTGCGGCTCCTTCCATCGCAGATCGCCGACAGGCGGGGCTGCGTAAGGGATACCTTTGTAAACGAAGACGCCGTCAAGTTCGGCAGTCGTGCCTTGGACCTGGCCTCCTTCGATGTCAAGGATCGGACAGGACGGTTCTTGTGTAGTGCACGCTGCGAATGCCATTGCCATGGCCGCAAGTACGAGGGTCGCAATCTTTCTCATCTTATCTTGCATATATTGGTTTAGGGCTGAGGTGTATTGATAATCAATTAGATGCGTCAAGCGGCTTCGGGAATCCCTCGCCGTCGAGGGAAATCTTGAAGAACTCCGTCTGACCATCCCTCCCTTCATGGACCAGCACGCTGAGCGTCTTCGATTTTATGTCATAGACGCTGGTGTGGGTGGTGTACCAGAGGGGGCTGTCGTCCACATGCCAGTATTCAGGGTTGTTGAAGACTGAAAGGTACTGTCTTACAATGTCGCAGAACTCGTCATTTTCGCAGAGTTCATAGTTCTTGTACATATAAGCAGACGAAAAGCCGGCATCGTACCATTCAGTAAACCAGAAGTCGCGTGATGATGGGTCGATGGTGTATGTTTGTGAATACCAGACTTTCTTCATGAGTGCCTGCATCCCTTCAAAGGTCTCCGGAGTTGAAGCGTAGTTTTCGTTAAGGATGTCCCAACGCTCCAGACCGCACCCGCATTCTTGAATGATTCCTTTCTCCATCAGGCAGTTGGTGAAATTGGTCATGATGTTGCCAAGAGAAGGTTCATTGATGCTAGGGGCAGCAGTGTAAACGGCCTCATTGTCCATGAACTCCAGTATTACACTCTGGTCGGCATCGCAGATGAGCCAGTGGAAAGCCTGAGAATAGCCTTCTGCCGGAAAGTTCATAGGCTCGCTCCAGTCAATGCCGTCAATCACCTGTTTCGCTTCATCGACGCTGCCTGCGCGGTCAAGGACAATGCGCACAAGGTAGTTGACGCTGTAGTGCATGTCAGACGAAGGGTTGGTGTGGGCTGCGCCATGGCCGTATGCATAAGGCTCCCAGGTCGAAGTATCGAATGATGTCTCGCCGGTAGGCATTACGTTCACGCCGATGTACAGTCCTTTCTCGTTGACACCGTCAACCGTCTTGAATGGCAAGTACTTGTAAACGTCATCGTACTCTCCGGACTTTGCCAGAGCATCGCTGAATTCCGGACAGCACCCCACCATTCCGATAGAGGCGTAGTGATCGTCCGTATGGTTCATCCTGATTATGGCCGAGGCATCGTTGTTAATATACCAGTCAAGGTTGCGCCCGACGAAATTTCCTTTGCGGACTTCAGAACATGCAGGATAGCCCGGCAAATACTTTTTGTTGGTGTAGTCGACATTTGCCTCCAGGTCGTAGTCATCGTATTCAATGGCATATAGATAATCAGCGATCGGAGCATTGACGACCGCAGGAGTGACAATCTCTGGGATGTCCGGATTCTCCTTTTTATCACATGAAACGGCAGAGAAGCACAGAAAAGCTGCACATACAAGCAGAGATATAATCTTTTTCATTTATAGGATTTATGCAAAATGGTATATTGACACAGAAAAACCAGTGGAGCTTCCCACTGGTTATGCCAAGTTATTGATAATCAGCACTAATAATCATTAATATTCCTCCTCGTTGAAGAAGAAGTCTTCTTTGGTCGGGTAGTCGGGCCAGATGTCCTCGATGCTTTCGTAGATCTCGCCGTCGTCCTCGAGTTCCTGAAGGTTCTCGATCACTTCCTCCGGGGAGCCGGAGCGGTTGGCGTAGTCGATGAGTTCGTCTTTGGTTGCAGGCCACGGTGCATCATCGAGGCTGCTTGCAAGTTCCAGTGTCCAATACATATGCCGAATAGTTTAAATTGTTAATAATCAATAACATCACTTTCATTTTGGCGCAAATATAGACAAAATATTGAAACATTGACTATTTTTTGCCTAATTTTGTCCAGCGAAAGCGAATTTACACTTACATATCTTATGCCATACACGAAAGAGGAGATATACAATGACAAAGTGACCGCAGAGATAGCGGTGCATGTAAAGGAGATACTCGGACTTCTCGGAGAAGACCCGGAGCGCGAAGGACTTATTAAGACTCCAGAAAGAGTGGCAAAATCCCTCCAGTTCCTGACACAGGGATACGCCCAGAACGGAAAGGAAATCATCCTGAAAGCACTTTACGACGAGGAGTTCCAGCAGATGGTGCTGGTGAAGGACATCGAGCTCTACTCCATGTGCGAGCATCATATGCTCCCGTTCATCGGCAAGGCCCATGTCGCATACATCCCTAATGGCAAGATCACCGGTCTGAGCAAGATAGCGCGCATCGTCGACACATTCGCACGACGTCTCCAGGTTCAGGAAAGGCTGACCGTCCAGATAAGGGACTGCATCCAGGAGGCCCTCAACCCTATCGGGGTGGCGGTCGTCATTGAAGCCAATCACACCTGCATGCAGATACGCGGCGTCGAGAAATCGAACGCCATCACCACGACCTCTGCGTTCTCCGGCATTTTCCTCAAAGACGCCCGCACACGCAACGAATTCCTCAACCTGATTAAATAAGAAGCTCCTGGCTGCGAGCGATGAAGTCCGCGAGAGCCTTGCCCTTCAGCATGCCATTGCCGAGCAGAGCGAGGTCCACCACCTGGCGGAGCAACGCATTCTCAGTGCAGACCGGCACCGGCTTGCTTTCCTCTCCCTCAGAGGCCACTGACACCTCAGATGTGGTGGCGGCGACAATCTTCTGGACAAGAGGGTTCTCCATATTGACGATAATATTGTAAGACTCAGGGAGTTCGCCGTAGAAGTTGAGACCTCCTCCGAGCGCGCTCATCTCGCGATAGCGGCGCATGAACTCGCTCTGGGTGATGATGACCGGCTCTGCGGTCTCGCCAAGGTTCTGGGCCTCGACCATATACTCGTTGCCTGTCGGCAATACTGACTTGAAGAGTTCGGAAAGCTCCTTCTGCTTCTCCTCGGAGAGCTCCGGCTTGATCTTCTCCTCCTTCGGGATGAGATTCTCGACGCTGTCGGAATCCACTCTCGCGAAGCGGCTGTCAGCGACCTTCTGCTCGAGAAGGTTCACGAAATGCGAGTCAAGTTCGCAGTCCAGCAGCAGAACATCATAGCCCTTGTTCTTCGCGCGCTCGATATACTGGTACTGGGCGTCGACGTTCGTCGCATAGAGATAGACGACCTTCTTGTCCTTGTCTGTCTGCTCCGGCTCGATGGCCTTGCGGTAGTCCTCGAGGCTGAAATACTTGCCGTCAGTGTTCTTCAGAAGGGTGAAGTTCAATCCCCTGTCGCCGAACTTCTCGTCCGAGAGCATTCCGTACTCGATGAAGAGCTTGAGGTTGTCCCACTTGCTCTCATAGGCTGCACGCTCGTTCTTGAATATGTCCTCGAGGCGGTCAGCGACCTTCTTTGTGATGTATGTGCTTATCTTCTTGACGTTTGCATCGCTCTGGAGATAACTGCGGCTGACATTCAGAGGGATGTCCGGGGAGTCGATGACTCCGTGAAGGAGTGTCAGGAAATCAGGGACGATGTTGTCCACATGGTCGGTGACGAACATCTGGTTGCAGTAGAGCTGGATCTTGTGCTTGTCGATGGCCATGCGTTCCTTGATCTTCGGAAAGTAGAGCACACCGGTGAGGTTGAACGGATAGTCGACGTTCAGGTGGATGTGGAACATAGGCTCCTCCTCCATAGGGTAGAGGTCCTTGTAGAACTTGGCGTAGTCCTCTTCGGTGAGGCTGGACGGGGCTTTCGCCCAGATAGGCTCTATCTTGTTGATGATGTTGTCATTGTCGGTGTCGACATATTTGCCGTCCTTCCATTCCTGCTCCTTGCCGAACACTACCGGAACTGGCATGAACTTGCAGTACTTGTTCAGAAGCTGCTGGATGCGTCCCTTGGCGGCAAACTCGTCGGAGTCGCTGTCAAGATAGAGGGTGATGGCAGTACCTCTGTCAGACTTGTCACACTCCTCCATGGAATATTCAGGGCTGCCGTCGCATGTCCACTTGACAGCCTTGGCGTCTTCCTTCCAGCTGAGTGTCTCGATAGTCACCTTCTCGGAGACCATGAAAGCTGAATAGAAGCCCAGGCCGAAATGACCTATGATGCTGCCTATCTGATCCTTGTACTTCTCGAGAAACTCACCGGCTGAAGAGAAAGCGATCTGGTTGATATATTTGTCGACCTCCTCTTCTGTCATGCCGATACCGTTGTCAATGACCTTGAGGGTCTTCGCGGACTCATCCAGTTCAATCTTCACCTTCAGGTCCCCGAGTTCTCCGGCATACTCGCCGCTGAGTGCGAGAGCCTTCATCTTCTGGGTGGCGTCCACCGCATTCGCTACAAGTTCGCGGAGGAAGATTTCGTGATCCGAATAAAGAAACTGCTTGATGACCGGGAAGATATTCTCGGTGGTTACTCCGATTTTACCTTTATTTTCCATATTGAAATGATTTTTGTTTTCTTGCCTGCGCCAAAAAAGAAGGAGAGCGTCCTTCACGGCACGCCCTCTTGTTCTTCAATTAGTGTTCCATTGGCAGAAGTCTGCCATTTTGTCAAGGCTATTTATAAAGGAATCTCTTTATGCTCATCTTCGGAGTCTTGATGAACGGTTCGGCAACTATCTCGACCTTGGCTATTTGGCTGTATAGAGGCAGGACGCGGTTGGAGTTGACGCGGACTGACTCGGGAATGTCAGAGACAGCCTCTTCATCCAGCCCCGCCTTCTTGATGGAGGCGTCATCCAGATACACGAGCGCAACGAGCTTTGTGGCTCTGTCCACCACGACGGACTCGGCGACATAGTCCTGGCTGTTGATGACAGCCTCAACCTCCTCCGGATAGATGTTCTGACCGTTGGCGGACAGGATCATGTTCTTTGAACGGCCCTTGATGAAGATATTGCCCTCCTTGTCCATTATGCCGAGGTCTCCGGTGCGGAGGAAACCGTCTTCAGTGAAAGCATTTGCGGAAGCTTCTTCATTCTTGTAATAGCCGCTGCAGATGTTCGTGCCCTTGGCAAGTATCTCGCCGGCGATGTGCTGAGGGTCTTCAGAATCAATGCGGACCTCACAGCAGGCGACCGGCTTGCCGCAGGAGCCCGGGACATATTTGCGCCAGTCCTCGTAACCGATGAGTGGAGCTGCCTCAGTCATGCCGTATCCGACCATGTAAGGCAGGCGTATCCGCTTGAAGCATTTCTCAACTTCCGGGTTGAGCGCTGCGCCTCCCATGATGAAATGTCTGACACGGCCGCCGAAGGCGTCGAGCAGCTTCTGACCTATCTTCTTGTATATGAAACTATTGACAACAGGTACATGGAGCAGGAACTTCATTGAGCCCTTGGTTATGACAGGCTTGATGCTGGACTTGTACACCTTTTCCATGACAAGCGGGACGGTGACGACCATGAAAGGTCTGATATCCTTCATGGCTTTCAGAAGATATGTCGGGGACGGTGTCTTCCCGAGGTAATTGATGGTACAGCCGAAACAGAGAGGGAAAAGGAACTCGAAGGCCAGGCCATAGATATGCCCCATAGGGAGCATGGACACTATGGCGTCATTCTCATCCACATGGACTCTGGTTATCGAGTAGTCAATCATGGCGCTGAAGCACTCGTATCTGATCATCACACCCTTCGGGGCACTGGTCGTGCCGGAGGTGTAGTTGATGACGCAGATATCAGAGGCGTTGTCCTTCGGATAACTGACATTCTCGCGGTTGAACCCCATAGGGAATCTGGAGGTGAAGACATTCTGTATGTTGTCGAAGGCCTCCTGGATGCCTGGATCGGCACTGTATAGAAGAGTGAAGTCTGAAACACTCACGACAGCCTTCACGGAAGGCATTGCCTTGATGTCCAGTTTCTTGAACATGTCAGTGTCTGTGAAGAGCACGGCACTGTCCGAATGGTCCACCAGATGATTTATGCTGTCCGGAGTGAAATCAGCCAGGATAGGCACGACAACTGTCCCGTAGGTATTGATGGAAAGGAAACTGACAGCCCAGCGCGCAGTGTTCTTGGCACAGAGAGCTACCTTGTCCCCTTTCTTCAGACCGATGGCCTCGAAGAAGATGTGGAATTTCTCGATATGGACGGCAAGATCCTCAAACGTGAAAGATTCACCCTTGTAGTTTGCAAGAGCCTCCTTTGACCAGAAGGCCTTTATCGTACGTTCGAGTCTGGAAAAATAGTGCTCCATTTTTGATGATATCGTGTTCTTGACTTATACAAAAATATAGAAGGCGGAAGGTAATGCAAAATGAAAATTGGCTATATTTGTGTAAATCCTCAGTATTTGGCAAAAATAAGCCTTTTTGGGGTGAAATCCCCATATTTGGGGTGAAATTATCGAAAAAGAGAACTAGAAGATGAAAAGAAAGCCCATTATCGCTCTCATCTATGATTTTGACGGGACCTTGTCACCTGGCAACATGCAGGAGTTCGGATTCATCCAGGCAGTGGGACAGACTCCCGAGGAGTTCTGGAGAAAGAGTGACAGCATAGCCATAGGACAGGATGCAAGCAACGTGCTCGCCTATATGAAACTGATGTTCGACGAAGCAAGGAAGAACAACATCCCGCTGCGTCTGGAGCAGTTCAGGGAGTTCGGCAAGCACATCGAGCTTTACGAAGGAGTCATGGACTGGTTCAGGATAGTGAACAAGTACGGAGAAGCCCATGGCGTCCAGATCGAGCATTACATAAACTCTTCCGGACTGAAGGAAATCATCGAGGGCTCCCCTATCGCCAAGGACTTCAAGCACATCTTCGCCGGTTCCTTCATCTATGATGAGAATGGAGATGCGGAATGGCCTGGAATCGCTGTCGACTACACTGCCAAGACCCAGTTTCTGTTCAAGATCAGCAAAGGCATCTTCAGCTCCCGCGACAACAAGAAGGTCAACGAAAGCATAGCCGACGAGAAGAAGCGCATTCCTTTCAGCCACATGATATATTTCGGGGATGGTGACACAGACGTTCCTTGCATGAAGATCGTGAACATGTTCGGCGGTCATTCCATCGCAGTGTTCGATCCTGAAAACGAGAAAAAGCGTGCTCAGACCCTCAAGCTTCTGCGCCAGGGACGCGTCAGGTTCATCACTCCGGCCATATACACGAAGGACAGCCGCACATTCAAGGTCGTCTGCTCGATAATCGACAAAATCAAGGCTGATTGCGAGCTGGATTCATTGGCAAAATACAGGTAAATCAGTAAATTTGCAGTCTGTTTTCACGAAAAGGGATCATGAAGTTCAGACTGCAGTCGCCATACATGCCGGCAGGTGACCAACCTGCCGCGATAGAGCAGCTTTCATCTGCTCTCAGGGATGGCGTTACCGACGTCACACTTCTTGGAGTGACCGGCTCCGGCAAGACCTTCACGATGGCCAATGTCATAGAGAAACTCCAGCGGCCGGCTCTCATTCTCAGTCACAACAAGACCCTTGCTGCACAGCTCTACGGGGAGTTCAAGGCCTTCTTCCCTGATAACGCCGTCGAATATTTCGTCTCCTACTACGACTACTACCAGCCGGAAGCTTACATCCCTTCCAGTGACACCTACATCGAGAAGGACCTGAGCATCAATGACCAGATAGAAAAACTGCGTCTGAGCGCCGCCAGCGCCCTTCTGAGCGGAAGACGGGACGTCATAGTCATCTCCAGCGTCTCCTGCCTCTACGGCATCGGAAATCCAGAGGACTTCCACGAACAGACGGTACTTGTGAAGAAAGGCGAGCAGAGAAGCCTGACAAGACTTCTCTATCAGCTCGTGGATGCGCTCTACTCACGCACTGAGGTGGAGTTCAAGCGCGGTACTTTCAGGGTGAGAGGCGACACCGTCGACATCTACCTTGCCGGTGCCGATGACGCCATCAGGATAGAGTTCTTCGGGGACGAAGTGGACACAATCTCCGTCATCGACCCGGTGACGGGCGCATTCATCGAAAGCATTGATGAGATTTCCATATATCCGGCAAACAACTTCGTGACCACGAAGGAGCGTGGCATCGCCGCCGTCAGCCATATCCAGAACGACCTCAAGGCTCAGCTGGACTATTTCGAGGAAATAGGCAAAGGTCTGGAGGCCAAGAGGCTTAAACAGCGTGTGGAGTATGACCTGGAGATGATAAAGGAGATGGGGTACTGCCCTGGCATCGAAAACTACTCCCGATATTTCGACGGCAGAAGAGAGGGGCAGAGACCATTCTGCCTTATCGACTATTTCCCTGACGACTTCATCACATTCATCGATGAGAGCCATGTCACTCTGCCTCAGATACATGCGATGTACGGCGGGGATCATTCACGCAAGTCTGTGCTCATCGAATACGGATTCAGACTGCCAGCCGCGGCTGACAACCGTCCCCTCACCTTCGATGAGTTCGAGGAAATATCCGGTCAGAAGGTCTATGTAAGCGCCACTCCTGCCGACTATGAGCTGAGGAAATCCGAAGGTCTGGTCGTGGAGCAGGTGGTCAGGCCTACAGGTCTGCTCGATCCTCCGATAGAGGTCAGGCCTATAGAGAATCAGGTGGACGACCTCGTGGAGGAGATCCGCGTGCGTTCCGAGAGGGACGAGAGGGTGCTCGTGACGACACTGACCAAGCGAATGGCAGAGGAACTCGACGAATATCTCAGGAGAATCGGCGTAAGGTGCCGCTATATTCATTCAGACGTGGACACGGCGGAGCGCGTGGAGATCATCGAAGACTTCAAGAACGGGCTTTTCGACGTGCTGGTGGGAGTGAACCTTCTCCGCGAGGGGCTTGACATTCCTTCAGTGTCGCTTGTCGCCATCCTGGATGCCGACAAGGAGGGGTTCCTACGCACAGGAAGGGCATTGACACAGACTGCAGGACGCGCTGCGCGCAATGTCAACGGCCTGGTCATCATGTACGCCGACAGCATCACGAAGTCTATGGACGAGACCATACGTGAGACTAACCGCAGGCGCGCAAAACAGATAGAGTTCAACACTTTGAACCATATCACCCCTCAGCAGGTGGAGGTCAAGCACAACATCCTCGCCTCCGAACTCGGCAACAAGGACAATGAGAAATACAAGATAAGGCTCACCAATGGAGTCAACCGTCTCAGCGCCCCGAATTCGTGGGAAGGGCCGACTTACATTCCTGACCCGACAGAGCTCGGCAAGGGAAGGATTTCCGTCGATCTCGGCCTCGACTCGCGCAGGGACGAAGCATCTGCCTATGTGGACGGTTATGTCAAGGCTGACCTCGCAGCAGTCCTCCAGGACCCTGTCATCAGGTCGATGACGCGAGAGATGGTGGAGAAGATGGTAGAGGAGGACAGAAGGAGGATGCAGAAATCAGCGGCAGACCTCGATTTCGCGGCCGCCGCCAAGTACAGAGATGAAATGTGGGCCCTTCAGGAATATCTGAAGGTCTGGAAAGACTAATAGAAGAAGATGAAAGCATACAAGATACTGTTGTTCATAGTCTCGGTGATGGTGATTCTCGGGCTCATGTGCTCGTTTTTCCCTCGGGAAGGCGTGCAGATAGGGAACATCTCACTCGAGTTCCCGTCTATCGATGACATCCTCATCGGGGACGACATGCCAGAAGCAGAAGACCCCGAAGTGGTTCTCGCCCGCAGGGAGGAAGCCATCAAGGAGGCCAGGAAGAATGATTTCCTGAAATATTTCTCTGAGGATCCTGCGAGGATTTATTTTCCGGGAGGCAAGGTGGAATATCTGGATCCATTCTTCACCGCACTGGAGAAAGCTATGGACAAATCCGTCCGCATAGTGCACTATGGAGACTCCCAGATAGAGGAAGACCGCATCAGCAGCGTCCTGCGTGACAGCCTTCAGACCATGTTCGGCGGAGGCGGCCCGGGACTGTTGCCGGTAAGGGAGAAGTACTATTCTCTGAGCATATCTGAATCCAGCACATCGGAGCCTCAGCGCTATATGGTCTACGGGACTGCTGACATGAGGGCCGGGAACAACCGGTACGGAGTCATGGGACAGAAGTTCCACTTCGACACCACCGTCACCACCACATTCTTCCCAATCAAGAGCAACGACGGCCCGAGCCGGTATTTCAACCGCATCACACTGCTCTCCAGCGGCGGTGCGGTCTCTGTCAGCTGCAAGGGCAAGAGCCAGCGTTTCGATGCTACCGACAACGTGAGGCACATAAAGTTTGAACTCCCGGACAGCACCACACGCGCCAGCATCAGTTTTTCCGGAAGCCATGATGTCTACGGCGTCATGCTTGACAACGACAAAGGAGTCAGCATCGACAACATTGCCATGCGCGGCTGCGCCGGCACTATCTTCACCAGCATCTCATCCGCTCAACTGAAAGACTATTTCACCACTGAGAACGTGCGTCTGATCATCCTCCAGTATGGAGGCAACACCGTGCCGTACACCAAGACGGAAAAGAGCATCTCCCAGTACCGCACCAGCATCGAGAAGCAGATAAACCGTCTGAAGGAAGTGGCTCCCGACGCCGCCATCCTGTTCATAGGTCCATCGGACATGGCCACGAACATCCAGGGGAAGATGCAGACATACAAGCACCTGCCTATGATGGTGGACTCGCTGAAAGCTGCTGCCAACAACGCCGGAGCCGCATTCTGGGACATGTTCGGAGCAATGGGCGGCGAAGGTTCGATGGCGAAATGGGTGAAGAGCAGTCCGCCTCTCGCCGGTTCCGACTATGTCCATTTCACGCCTAAGGGCGCGGAGGAGATGGGAGGAATCCTTTACGAGTCACTTATGCTTTACTATGATTATTACAAACTCAGGAAAGATGATTAGGAAACTCTGCGCCACAGCCGTTCTGACGGTCACATGCCTGTTTTCATATGCCCAGACCCTTCCGAAGGTGGAGATAGCCCCTCAACCTGACTGTGTCCATCTGGACAGGAGCGGGCTCCATTTCCCTGGTTCACGCGAAGCCCAGGACCATTTCTACGCTCTGCTCGACTCCCTGATGGCTGGGAAGCTCGACAATGTGAATATCTGGCACATCGGAGGTTCGCATGTCCAGGCCGGGCACTTCAGCTACAGAATGCAGGAGAATCTCACATCCATGGCTGACAGCCTCAAGGGTGAAAGAGGATTCATATTTCCATACCGCATAGCAAAAACGAATTCGGACAAGAGTTTCAGAACTTCATATACTGGTGAATGGAAATCAGCGATGGCCGCAAGCAAGCATCCTGACCTCAACCCGCGTTTCGGCATCATGGGAATAGCGGCACAGACCTCGGACTCGCTGGCCACCGTCGGTTTCGGACTGAATATCAACCCGGACAGCCTCTGGCAGTTCAACCGGGTACGCATTCTCGGCTACGCCTCATCCCCCGAGGCCTACCCTGTCCTCACGAGCGGCGAAGACACCCTCGGATTCACGGTGGACTCATTGACCATGAGTTATGTCTTCGACCTCCCGGAGATGAGGGACAGCGCCGTGATAGGCTTCCACATCCCGAAGGGAGAGAGTTTTACTCTGACCGGCATAGAGCCTATCAGTGGCCGAAAGGGCATAAACTACTACTGTTCAGGAGTTAACGGCGCGATGCTGACCACCTGGCTCGAGCAGTGTGAAGATTTCGAGAGGGACTTCCAGCTTGTAAAGCCCGACCTGGCGATTTTTGCCGTAGGCATCAATGACTCTGCCTGCAAGCAGACCGATTTCAAGGTGGAGCGTTTCAAGAACAACTACCGCCGCCTGATAGAGATGATACGCAGGCAGTCTCCTGACTGCTCCTTCATATTCATAACAAATAACGACAGCTACCGCTACATCCGCCGCGGAATGACATACAACTACAACGCCCCGACCGTCCAGAAAGCCATGTTCGAACTCGGAGAAGAGTTTGGAGCCGCAGTATGGGATGTGTATGACATCATGGGCGCGAAAAAGGACTGTGTGCTTCAGTGGAGGGACGCCGGCCTGTGCAAGGCTGACAAGCTGCATTTCACCCCGGAGGGCTACGTGCTTCTCGGAGACATGCTCTACAACGCGATAGTTGACGACTACAATTCAAGGAAGGGAGAAGGACAATGAGCTCGTTACAGGCGATGATGGCGTTCCTGCACAAGGTGTTCGCGTTTGACGCGAACTCGCCACTGCTGTTCACCCAGTTCTATTTCTGGGCCTTCTTCGCCATCGTCTTCGCAGGTTTCGCCCTCGTGAAGAACAGACGTCTGCTCAGGAACAGTTTCCTGTTTTTCGTGAGCCTGTTCTTCTACTACAAGACCAGCGGTCTCTCGGTTCTGATCCTGATCTTCGTCACCTTCTCCGACTTCTTCATCGCGAAGAGGATTGCCGCCTCCCGGCGGCAATGGTCAAAGAAGGCCTGGCTGCTGCTGAGCATCTGCACCGACCTTTTCCTTCTCTGCTATTTCAAGTACGCATATTTCTTCACCGATATAGTCAACAACCTCCTCGGACTGGACTTCCGCATCTTCGACATCTTCTCCTGGGCGGGAAACCAGCTGGTAGGGAGCAACTACTGGAGGGTGGACAACATCGTCCTGCCGGTAGGTATCTCATTCTTCACCTTCCAGGTGTTGAGCTATACCGTCGATGTTTACAGAGGTCAGCTGAAACCTGTCACGAACATCCTGGACTTCGGATTCTACGTGAGTTTCTTCCCGCAGCTCGTCGCCGGACCTATCGTCCGTGCCAGCGAGTTCATCCCGCAGCTCTACAAGCCTTTCTACCTCGGCAGGAAACAGTTCGGCATAGCGGTGTTCTGGATTCTGAACGGCCTCGTGAAGAAAATTGTCCTCAGCGACTATATTGCGGTCAACTTCATTGACCGCGTATTCGACAATCCGCTTCTTTTCACGGGCTTCGAGAACCTCTGCGCCCTGTTCGGCTACTCGCTGCAGGTCTACGCGGACTTCTCCGGATACACTGACATCGCCATCGGAGTCGCGATGCTGATGGGATTCTACCTCCCGAAGAACTTCAACTCTCCGTACAAGGCGACGAACCCTCAGGATTTCTGGCGCAGGTGGCACATGTCCCTCAGCCGCTGGCTGAAGAATTATCTCTACATCCCTCTCGGAGGAAACAGGAACGCGACATTCGGCACTTATTTCTGGATCATTGTATTCGCAGCTCTCGGAGTATGGCTGTCCGGCAGTGTCTGGGTGGGTGTGGGAGTGCTTGCATTCGCCGCCACGGTAGGTCTGGTGGCCGTTTTCAATCCTGACCGCCGGAAGAAGATCATCGCCAACATCAACCGTTTCATCACCATGCTGCTCGGCGGTCTCTGGCACGGAGCCAGCTGGAACTTCATCATCTGGGGAGGTCTGAACGGCCTCGGAACCATTGGCTACCAGTTCTGGAAGGACATGAACTGGCATGTCAGAATGCTGATTTTCTCCGTGGTGACAGCCGGCCTTGTCATCGCCGCCAGTTATACAGGAGCCCCCGTCTTCAACATGCTCTCCGTCTGGATGCTCATAGTCACAGCGGGCACTCTTGTGCGGTACGTCTACCACCTTACAGGCTTCAAGAAGAGTTTCAAGGTCCTCGGGACCATATGGGGAGTGGCCCAGACATTCACATTCATCACATTCACACGCCTGTTCTTCAGGAGCGGCTCCAACCTCGATCCTGCCACCGCCAACGAGGTTGCCTGGAACACCGCGAAGAACATGGTTCAGCAGATCGGATCGAGCTGGGAACTGAATCTCATACCTCAAATCTGCAAAGAATACCAAAATATATTTTTTATTATTATCTTTGGGATAATAATACATTGGCTGCCCGAACGCTTCAAGCGCTGGTACAGGATCAACTTCGCCATGCTGCCGGTTCCTGTCATCGCGCTGCTGACTGCGGCCGTGGTGTTTGTAGTCTATCAGTTCATCACTGCAGACCTGCAGGCATTCATTTATTTCCAGTTCTAGACAAATAGAGTACAATATATGAAAAGAACTTACTACATCATTGCATCAGCGTTCCTCTGCCTGTCAGGCACTGTGTCCGCTCAGACTCCTGACCAGGTGTTCGACGAACTTTACTCCGCGACCGAGAAATACAAATCTGTCGGGACAAAAGTTTACAACAATTCCATAACGCCTGTATGGAAGGACGAAAACACCTTCATGTTCTCCACCAATGAAGCAAGCGGCGAGAGTATCTATGAGGTGAATGTCAAGAAAAAGACAAAGACTCCCGCCAGCCGCGACTCGCTGGACGCACTTGTGGCCAGCAAGCGCAGGCCATTCTACGGAGACGCTTCCGATGACAGCTACTACACGATGGGCGGGCCTGTGATAAAGAATTCACCTGACGGCAAGTACACCGCATTCGTGCGCGACAACAACGTCTGGGTGGTGGAAAGGGACGGTTCGGAGACCGCCTCGTCAAGAGAGGGCCGCGGCCGCGACATCAAGCTTCCGGAAGGAGGTACGCAGCTCAGTTTTGACGGAACATCCGCTGACAGGTACATTCAGATAATGTGGTCACCTGACTCCAGGAAGATCGCTGCTCTCAGGAAAGAGGAGCTCAAGGAGAGGCAGATCCTTCTCCGCGAGTCCCGACCTGCCGACCAGGTGCAGCCTAAGTACCGCTGGCTGGACTACGCCAAGCCTGGTGACGCGCTTCCTCAGGAGACTCCGGCGCTTTTCGATGTTGAAAGGATGTCCCAGATTCCGTTCTCTGTCTCCCAGTACTCGAACCAGTACTTCCTGGAGCTCGGACAGTGGTCAAACGACTCACGCTTCTTCACATTCGAGTACAACCAGCGCGGACATCAGCTCTACCAGCTTGTGGCGGTGGACGCCAATACAGGTGAGAACAGGATTCTGGCGGAGGAGAAAAGCAGCACATTCGTGTACTACTATGACCTTTACCGCTACTATTTCAAGAATGAGCCTCGCATACTCTGGATATCCGAGCGCGACAACTGGCGTCACCTCTACTCCATCAACACCCAGACCGGTGCCATGACACAGCTCACCAAGGGTGAATGGAATGTTCGCGAGATTCTTTATGTGGACGAGCAGAAGGGCATCGTGTACTTCAACGCCAACGGCGTCAACGCAGCCCAGGGAGAGGATCCGTACAACAAGCATGTCCTGAAGCTCAACCTCCAGACAGCCAAATGGCAGGACCTCACTCCGGAGAACGCTTTCCACCAGGTATCATTCAATGATGAGTTCACATTCTTCGTCGACAACATGTCCCGCCCTGACCTGCCTACCACCACGGTGGTGAGAAGCGCCGCTGACGGCCGCGCCGCGATGGAGGTTCAGAGAGCCGACATCTCCGAACTCATGAGCACGGGCTACACTCTTCCTGAGGTGTTCGTGGCCAAAGGCCGCGACGGAGTCACAGACATCTGGGGCAACATCTACAGACCGGCAAACTTCGACCCTGACAGATATTATCCTGTGGTGGAATACATCTATGCAGGACCTCATGACAGCCATGTGGACAAGGTGTTCATGCCGTCCACACCTCGCTTCACCCGCCTGCTGGAACTCGGTTTCATAGTCGTCTGCATCGACGGAATGGGCACCGACAACCGTTCGAAGTCATTCCAGGATGTATCCTGGAGGAATCTCAAGGATGCCGGATTCCCGGACAGAATACTCTGGATCAAGGCTGCTGCGCAGAAATACCCTTACATGGACGTCTCCAACATGGGCATCTACGGCTACTCAGCAGGTGGCCAGAACACTCTCTCCGCACTCCTCTTCTATCCTGAATTCTACAAAGTCGGTGTCGCTCTGTGCGGATGCCATGACAACAGGATGGACAAGATCTGGTGGAACGAGCAGTGGATGGGATGGCCTGTGGGACCTTGGTATTCCGAGAACTCCAATGTGGACAACGCATACAAGCTCGAAGGAAGGCTGTTCATCATCAACGGAGAGATGGATGACAATGTCGATCCGGCATCATCCCTCCAGGTTGTTTCCGAACTCGTGAAGAACAACAAGGACTTCGAACAGCTCCACCTTCCAGGACACACTCACAACCTCGGAAGCGAATACATCACCAGACGCGTGTTCAAGTTCTTCTGGGAGAACTGCGTGCTGAACGCAGAATAGGATACTGCCCATGATTCAGGCTGTCGACAGGATTTCAGAACTTTTCCCCGGATATGATGAGGATGCCGTCAATCTGGTCGCTGCGGCGTACAGCATAGCTGCAGAAGCACTTGAAGGCTGCTTCAGGGGGAATGGTGTGGAATTCATCGACCATCCTGAAAAAGTGGCGAAGATAGCCTGTGACGAAATAGGTCTCGGGCCGGAGTGCATCGCCGCCGTGTTTCTCCATGAGGCGTCAAGATTCCATCCTGAACTGGACATCAGGTCATCCGGTCTGTTCGGGAAGGATATCCTGAACATGGTCGAAGGTCTGAACAAGATATCCACCATCAAGCCAAAGGACACCCGTCTTGAAGCGGAGAATTACAAGAAACTGATAGTCTCATACTCGACTGACCCTCGAGTTGTCTTCCTGAAACTCGCAGACCGTCTGGAGGTCATGCGCTCGCTGGACTTGTTCCCGAAGGCTTCAAGGGAGCGCAAGCAGCTCGAGACCCTGATGCTCTATATTCCTCTCGCCCATCAGCTGGGCCTGTACAACATGAAGAGCGAAATGGAGGACATCTACTTCCAGTACGCCGAGCCTGAGGAATACAGGGCCATAACAAACAGGCTGAAAGCCACGGAACGCGACAGGCAGCTCATCACCACTCAGTTCATCGAGCCTCTCAAGACCAAACTGGATGAAGCCGGGATAAAGTACAAACTGAAGGCACGCACAAAGACCGCGTTCTCCATCTGGAAGAAAATGCAGAAGCAGAAAGTCGATTTCGACGGCGTGTATGATGTGTTTGCCATCAGATTCATCATCGACTGCGAAGAGGACCGTGAGATCGAGAAGGCTCTCTGCTGGAAGGTCTTCGGATTCGTGACAGAGGAGTACGAGCCGGACACCTCACGCCTTCGCGACTGGCTGTCAAATCCAAAACCCAACGGTTACGAATCCCTCCACATCACTGTCAAGAATGCCGAAGGGGCCTGTCTGGAGGTTCAGATAAGGACAAAGAGGATGGACGAGATGGCGGAAAGCGGGCTCGCCTCCCACTGGTCATACAAAGGCATCAAGCGCGAAGCGGCACTGGACAGCTGGCTGAATGCGGTCAGGGCATCTCTCGAGCACGGTTCATCCGAGACACTCTCGCCACCTGACTATGAAGGAGAAGATGACCTTCCCGCCCCACCATCAAAGGAAATATTCGTATTCACACCTTCCGGAGAGCTGCGCAAACTGTCCGCAGATTCGACGGTCCTCGACTTTGCGTTCAACATTCACAGCGGCATAGGATCCAGATGCACCGGGGCCCGTGTGAACGGCAAGGCTGTCTCGATAAAGGACAAGTTACAGACCGGCGATGTGGTGGAGATCATGACGAGCAAGAACCAGCACCCTACTCAGGACTGGCTGAACTGGGTCGTCACATCAAAGGCAAAGAGCCGCATCAAGCACGAGCTGAAGGAAGCCGAGTTCAAGAAGGCTTCCGAAGGCCGTGAACTGCTGGAAAGAAGACTCAAGAACTGGAAGCTCGAACTCCCGGATGACATGATGCGGGAGATCATGAAGAAGTACAAGTACTCCAGTATCAACTCTTTCCTCGCGGCACTCGGAGAAGGTACCCTGGATATCAATGACATCAAGTCATACATTGTCTCTCAGAACAGTCAGGAAGAAACTCAGGCGAAGCCGGAAGAGATAGTTGTCAAGGACTGGAAAGGCAACAAGTCGACTGATGACATTCTTGTCCTCAGCGCAAAAGATGTCAAGGGCCTGGACTACAGGATGGCCAGATGCTGCAATCCTGTCTATGGCGATGACGTTTTCGGTTTCGTGACCAGAGGAGAGGGCATAAAGATCCACAGAATTACCTGCCCTAACGCATCACGCCTTCTCGACAAGTATCCGTACAGGATTCAGAAGGTCATGTGGTCAGAGAGCCCTGGATCGGGCGATTTCCTGTGCACGCTCAAGATTCTGGCAGACATGGACTTCTCCGTGCTGTCGAAGATAATGGAGGTCGTGGGTACCTTCAAGGCATCCATGAGGTCGTTCAATGTGAATGAGGACCAGAGGAACGGCTGCTATGACATCTCTGCGCGCATCCTCGTCCCGTCAAACATGGAGCTTGACAAGGTGATATCCCAGATAGGCATGCTCAAGCATGTCATCAAAGTGCGCAGAGTCTAGCGCGCTCCGCGCCTGTTCAGGGCAGCCTGGAACTCGCGCGCATTCTTCAGATGTTCGGAATATGTGACGGCGAACCTGTGGGTTCCGCTGAAGTCTGCATTTGCACAGAAGTACAGATAACCATGCTTGTCAGGATTCAGCACAGCGTTGAGACAGGCCTTGGAAGGCACAGAAATAGGTCCCGGAGGCAGGCCGGCATACTTGTAGGTATTGTACGGTGAATCCACTTCAAGATGCTTGTTAAGAATCCTCGTCGGCTCGTAGTTGAAGCAGAATGCAACCGTCGGATCGGCCTGAAGCAGCATGCCGATGCGGAGACGGTTAAGGTACACACCGGCCACGGAAGGCATCTCCGGTTCATGATTTGTCTCCCCGTTCACTATGGAAGCCAGTATGCTGACTTCTTCCTTTGTAAGGCCCAGATCCTTGGCCTTCCTGAGATTTTCATCGGTCCAGAAAGCATCATTGGCATCTTTCATTCTCTGAAGGATCTCTTCCACTGTCGCGGTCCAGTACATCTCATAAGTGTCCGGAATGAAGAGTGAGAACAGGCTTGTAGTGTTCACGCCGTACTTCGAGAGAAGTTCCGGATCTGACAAGGCTTCAGAAAGTTCGTCTTCAGACACCATCATCTGGGAACTGATCTTCTTGACAAGGGCTGATTTTGTCCTTATCGTGCCGGAAAGAACCAGATTTGTGGGGGTTTGCCAGCAGTTGTTGAGCATGCGGGCCACATATACGCTGGTGTACGACGGTTTGATGACATAATGGCCAGGCTGGATATACTCACTTACCTTCTTGTCACGAAAAGCCCTTTCAAGGCTTTTGATATTCTTGACTCCCGCCTTCTCCGCAATTTCGTCAAAGACAAGTCCGGCATCAGGTGACTTGCGCACCTCAAGCACTGTTTCCTGGCTGAAATTCGGTGTCTTGTTGTCTGTATACCACAGTGCGAACTTGTATCCGAGAGCCGCACCCACGACGAGTATGACTGCCAGAGCGGATATCAGTATCTTCTTTTTCATTTTTTCCTGAGTTTGATGGTGTCACCCTCGCGAAGGACATGCCCCGTGCTGAATCCGTTGTACTTCTCTATGGATTTGCGGCGGACGCCGAAGCGCTGGCATATGTCGCGAAGGTCTTCTCCGTCATTTTCAACGATATACTTGTCAAGTCCTTTCTCTGCCTGCGTCTTCTTCATCTGGAGGAAAACCACGGTGCCAGGAAGCAGACGTTGATCGGAAGAGAGATCGTTTATGGCGAGTATCTCCTTGAGAAACAAGTTGTTGGCAGCGGCTATGCTGGCATAGGTCTCGCCTTCGAATGAATACACGAACGGGACTCCGTTGAGCATGAAAATCTCACGGCTGAGACTGAAGCGGAACTCTTCCGCCGCAGTACGGCTGACCTGACGGACCTGCTCGATGGAGTTCGGGGACATTGGGATTTCGTCAGGGATGACTTCCTTGCGGGACTTGCGCGCACGCTTCTCAGCCTGTTTCTCAGCCTGCTTCCTTGCCTTTTCCTCCACTTTGGAGGACTTCTCGGGCTCGTTCGAGACAGAGTCCTTTGCGCGGGACGAAACTTTGCCGGCCTGAGCCTGTGTCATGGAGTCGAACTTCGAAAGATCGTAGTCCTCGATGAGCTTGATAAGTTTTGTCGGATAGGCGGGATCGGTCGCATATCCGGCTTTCTTCAAACCATAAGCCCATGACTTGTAGTCCTTTATATCGAAATCAAAGAGAAACTTGTATCTGTCCTGATATCTCAGGAAGTCAGAATGGTCGCGGAATGAATCGTCGGCATCGGGATATACACGGAAGCACTCCCCTTTCCTGTCATCGTCCACTTTCATCGTCTTTCCTTTCCAGTCCGAGTGGCACTTGATGCCGAAATGGTTGTTGCCCTTGGCGGCAAGTTCGGACAGTCCATACCGGGACTCGAGCAGTCCCTGGGCAAGAGTGATGCTGGCGGGCACGCCGCTCCTGTACATCTCCCTGACTGCCGTGTCAGCCCATTTGTTGATATATCTCTGCTGCGGAGAGTCATCCGCAGAGATGAGGCAGAGGCAGAAGACCGCCGCCACGAGGGTAAGGACAAAGCGTTTCATCATCCGCTAAGTTAGCAAATATCGAGGATACCTCAAACAGGTTTGACCAGAGGGATGTCAAAAACGGAACCGTCGGAGGCAGCATAGGTCTCCGGGAAGATGCTCCGGCATTCCGTCTCGAAAGTTTCTGCATTTCTCACACGCGAGGTGTAGTGCGCGATGACGAGTTTCTTTGCCCCGGCGGCCAGGGCGCAGGATGCAGCCTGGAGGGTGGTGGAATGGTGCCGCTTCGCGGCAAGGTCCTCCTGTTCAGCCAGATAGGTGGTCTCGTGGTACAGAATGTCAACACCCTTCACCCATTCTGAGAGTTCAGGGAAAGGAGCGGTATCAGAGCAGTACGCATAACTGCGCGGAACCCACGGGATATATGTAGCGTCCTCGCATTTGATGATTTCGTCGTCACGTACGACATCTTCGCCGCGTTTCAGCGTCCCAATCTCTGTAAGAGTGAATTCATAACGGGAAAGCATATGCTTCCACACATTGCGCTGGGGCATCTTCTCCCGGAAAATGAAACCGAAAGTCTCGATGCCGTGGTTCAGCGGAAATGAGAGAATCTCCAGCGATTTTGTTTCGTAGATGGTCTCCGGCTCCTTCATCTTCAGCGGGAGATGCCTGATTTCGAACATCACTCCCTCGCCGTAGTATGACAGGAAGAATTTGAGTATGGGACCGAATGATACAGGTGCATAGATGTTCAGGGGCGTGGACCTCCCGAGCATTCCCATGGTGGAAAGCAGTCCGAAGATGCCGAACACATGGTCTCCGTGGATATGGGAGATGAACACCGAGTCGATCTTCATGATCGAAATACCATAGCGCTGGAGCTGCACCTGTACTCCTTCGCCACAGTCAATCAAAAACGAGCGCCCGTGCACTGAAAGTACCTGGGCGCTCTGAAATCTATCAATAACGGGCTTGGCCGAAGCCGAGCCCATTATTTTAAGAGTGAAATCCATTATTATTCACCTTTCTCAAGTTTCTCCTTGAGAGCTGCAAGAGCGTCAATGTCACCGAGAGTGGTCTTCTCAACTGAAGAGTTGACCTTCTTGATGGCCTTCTTTGCGCTGTCAGCCTCAGCAGCAACTGCCTTCTCCTTTGCCTCAGCGTAAGTCTTCACGTGTGAGAGGAGGATGCGGCGTGTTGAGCGGCGAAGCTCGACTACGCGGAATGGAAGGGTCTCGCCTGCAACAGCAGCCTTGCCGTCTTCCTTGACGATCTCGCGGTTGAATGCGAAACCTTCCGCGTCACCTTCGAGAGCGATTGTAGCGCCCTTGTCATTGATGGAAGCGATTGTTCCCTCAACTGTTGAACCGACGGTGTACTTGGCCTCGATCTCATCCCAAGGGTTAGGGAGGAGCTGCTTGTGACCAAGGCTGAGCTTATGGTTAGCCTCGTCGAAATCAAGAATCTGGACATCGATGGCATCACCGGCCGCGACAAGCTCTGAAGGATGCTTGATCTTGTTCCAAGAAAGGTCGCTGATATGAACGAGTCCCTCTACACCATCCTCAAGCTCTGCAAATACGCCGAAGTTGGTGATGTTGCGTACAACTGCCTTGTGCTGTGATCCCACAGGATACTTCTCACGGATGTTCTCCCAAGGATTTGATGAGAGCTGCTTGAGTCCGAGGGACATCTTCCTGTTCTCGCGGTCGATTGTAAGGATCTGAGCCTCAACCTCGTCACCGACTTTAAGGAATTCCTGTGCAGAGTGAAGCCTTGGTGACCAGCTCATCTCTGAAACGTGGATGAGACCTTCAACACCAGGAACAAGCTCTACGAATGCACCGTAGTCAGCGATGAGAATGACCTTACCGGTAACCTTGTCACCGACCTTGAGGTTCTCGTCAAGAGCATCCCATGGATGAGGAGTAAGCTGCTTGTAACCGAGAGCGATTCTCTTCTGCTGCTCGTTGAAATCAAGAACGACAACCTGGATCTTCTGATCAAGCTGAACGAACTCTTCCGGATGGTTCACGCGGCCCCATGAGAGGTCTGTGATATGGATAAGACCGTCAACACCGCCGAGGTCAACGAACACACCATAGTTGGTGATGTTCTTGACTGTTCCTTCAAGAACCTGACCCTTCTCAAGCTTGCTGATGAGTTCGCTTCTCTTCTGCTCCTGCTCGGCCTCAAGAAGAGCCTTGTGTGAAACGACTACATTGCGGAACTCCTGATTGATCTTGACAATCTTGAAATCAATTGACTGATTTACATATACATCGTAATCGCGTATAGGCTTGATATCGATCTGGGAGCCCGGGAGGAAAGCCTCGATGCCGAATACATCGACAATCATACCACCCTTTGTACGGGTCTTTACGAAACCCTTTACAATCTCATTGTTGTTGTAAGCCTCGTTGACGCGGTCCCATGACTTGAGGGCGCGTGCCTTCTTGTGAGAGATTACAAGCTGGCCCTTCTTGTCCTCTGCGGACTCTACGAAAACTTCAACCTTGTCACCGACCTTGAGGTCAGGGTTGTAACGGAACTCAGGAGCAGAGATGACACCTTCGCTCTTTCCACCGATGGTAACGATGACTTCGCGCTTGTTGATAGCGGTGACCTCGCCTTCCACAACCTCGTTCTCAACGACCTTTGACAAAGTCTGGTCGTAAGCTTCCTGGATCTTCTCCTTCTCATCATTTGACAATGATGAATTGCCTTCGAATGCATCCCAATCAAAATTCTCGGGAGCAACTGATGCGTTTAAAAATTCTGCCATAATTTTGTAAATAAAAACAAACTAGGGGTTTAACATTATTTTTTGTATCCGGAGACGCACAAAAAGGCACGACTCTCCGAAAAGCCTGCAAATATAGATAAAATATTCAGATTTACAAATAAATAAGAGCAGTTGTTTCAATGACTTAAAGCAACTTCTTGTATCTGAAGACGAGCCAGAGCATCACCACCAGAACAGCCATCAGCGCGATGATTCCCAGCCAGGCAAGATTCCATCCTGCAAAAGGCAGGACGACATTCATCCCGTAGAAACTGGCCACGAGAGTGGCAGGCATGAGGAACAGGGACACGAGAGTGAAAATCTTCATGATTCTGTTCTGGTCGAGGTTGATAAGACCGACCACCGTATCCTGGAGATATTCCAGCCTTTCGAAACTGAAGTTGGTATGGTTGATAAGTGAAGCGATATCCTGAAGAAGGACATTGAGCCTCGGCTCCAAGTCAGAAGGATATCTGTCGCTCTTAAGGATATTGGAAATCAACCTCTGCTTGTCGACCACATTCTCACGCACGATCATGGTGTTTTCCTGAAGCTGGTTGATATCCAGAAGGAAATCCTCGTTGATATCCTCCTGCTGGTTGATACGCTTCGAGAAGCGGGCGGTCTCCTTTGAAAGTATCTCAACCATATCGGCATCAAGGTCCACTCTCTGGTCAAGCATGGCCACGAATATGCTCCAGCCGCTTGAATACAGCTGAGGCTTTGCATAAAGCTTCTGCTGCAGGCTGGTCACGCTTCGAAGGGGTATTTCACGCAATGTGGCAAGCGTATTGCCCACAATAATGAAGGAGACAGGGTCCGAATTGTATTCGTCTCCGGTAGGGGTAAGGTAATTCGTGTTTGCGAAGACAGCGGCGTCAGTCTCATAGAAGCGGGACGAACTCTCGATCTCTTCAGCCTGTGCACGGCTTTGAATCTCAGTCCCGAGGAAGCGCTCCGTGGCTCTTTTTTCTTCACCGGTCGGGTCAAGAAGATCAATCCAGACGACTGAATCCTTGCTCAGACGGGCGAACTCCGTTTCGGACTGGCAATAATCGATCTTATCACCGAGTCTGTAGAAAATACTGATCATACCTCTTCCCTTTTTGTTCCCGGACGGTATGGCCCGGAAGGGTTAAACACTCGTGTCTGGCTGACGTTACGGAGAAGTCAGCTTGCAAAGATATGTATTTTTTCCTTTAAGGCAATCACTTGCCTATACGAAATTGAACAGAATATTCAATCCAATGAGTATCAGCACACAACCGCCTAGGATTTCAGCTGTGCCGCCGAATTTCCTGCCTATCCTGTGGCCGCAGAACATCCCCGTCATGACTGATGCGATTGTTACGATGAAGACTGCGAGATCCTTGAACAGAACGTCCTCGAGCGAGTCATGGCCCATTGAAAGCGAAATTCCCACTGCAAGGGCATCTATGCTGGTGGCGACAGAAGCGACGATGATGTTCTTGAAACCGTTGAGGTCACGGGCTTCAACATCCTTTTCGAAGGCTTCCTTTATCATTGAACCGCCGACGTAGAGAAGAAGGAGGAAACCTATCCAATGAGCCGCCTTCTCGATATAGCCCACAAACAGGTCACCGAATCCGTAGCCGAGCATCATCAGACCGGCCTGTACGAAACCGAACACCAAACCTATCAGGCTGACATTTCTGATATCCATGGTCTTGAGAGTGACGCTTGAGCAAACTGACACGGCGAAGCAGTCAGCACAAAGCGACATGGCGAAGACAAGGGCCGATATGATGGCAAGAAACATTATGGTTTGAAGATATGGCGGTTTACGATGGAGCGGCCCAGTGTGAGGCTGTCGGCGTATTCAAGGTCGTCTCCGAAACCGAGTCCACGGGCGAGGGCTGTGACTTTAACGCCGGACCTGGAGATCTGGCGATAGATATAGAATGATGTGGTCTCGCCTTCCACATCCCCGCTCAACGCCAGTATGACTTCGACTTCGGGATTTTGTCCTGTTGTCATCAGCGTGAGGCGGTCAACAAGCTGGCGGATTGTCAGGTCGGAAGGACCGATGCCGTTGATAGGTGAAATGATGCCGCCGAGGACATGATAAACACCGCGGTACTGCCCCGTATTCTCTATGCTCATCACATCACGGACGCTTTCCACCACGCAGATTGTGTTATGGTCGCGAGTATGGTCCGCGCAGATGGAACAGCGGCCGGAATCCGAAATCATCATGCAGTCAGGACAATAATGCACATCATCGGCCAGTCTGTTGATAGCTTCCGTAAAATGATGCACATTCTCCTTAGGCTGGTTCAAGAGGTGGAGAGCAAGCCTCAACGCACTGCGCGAGCCAACACCAGGAAGCGAGCTGATGGCCTCCACGGCATCCTGAAGGAGTTTGGAAGGATACTGCTCAATCATAAGCTATGGTATTCTACTAGGCCGTCCATGGGAGCCTCAAGGACTTTTGAAACTCTCAGGCCTTTCTCTTCAGCAATCCGCATTATCATAGCGCTGCATGCAGAAGCGAAACCGCCGACGAAGCCGACGGGAACGTCAGGCCTGTCATACTGCATCAACGAACGTTCGAAGAAATCGGTGAGGGTGCGACGGACCATCGACTCCACATAAGCGCTTGATCCGCAATGGTCAAGAATCCATGGTGCGAAGCTGCCCAGATACGCAGAAGGTGAGTTGCGGCGGTAAACATTGTCAACAACTGTCAAATAGTCAACCTGAAACGCCGCACCGAACTCCGAAGCCAGAGGCTCAGGGACAAGTCCCTTGACATGATCGGCAAGGAACAGTTTCCCGAGGCATGCACCGCCGCCTTCGTCCCCCAGAATGAATCCTCCCGAACGGACGTTGCGCAGAATGCGCACACCATCATACAGGCAGCTGTTGGACCCGGTCCCAACAATGGCCGCAATGCCTTCCGAACGCCCGCAGACCGCTCTTGCGGCTGCAAGCATGTCAGAGGCGCAAGTCACTTCCGCACCGGAGAATGTCCTTTCAAACACCTGCTTTGCGGAAACAGAAGCAGCGGAGCCTTCAATAAGGCCCGCCGCATATAGATGGACCTCTGAAACTGTGACATCACCGGACTGGGATACGGCACCGCCAATAATGCTTTCCACAGCATCCGCGGACATGGTGGAGAAATTCATGCCGGCCGTCCTGAAACGCTTCACGGGCTCCCCTGCATTCAAGAAGCACCATTCAGCCTTCGTGGCACCGCTGTCGATGATAAGTTTCATATGGTTCTAAAGGACTTCAAGAAGTTCAACCTTGAATACGAGCGCTGCGCAAGGAGGGATGCTGCCATAGGCGCCGACCTCACCGTAAGCGAGCTGATAAGGAATGAAGAGCTCCCACTCAGAGCCTTCGGACATAAGTTGAAGAGCCTCCGTCCAACCGGCGATCACCTGATTCACGCCGAACACAGCCGGCTCCTTGCGGTCATAGGAGCTGTCGAATTTCATACCGTTGGTGAATGTGCCTTCGTAATGGCAGCGCACCTTGTCAGTTCTGCCAGGCTTCCTGCCTGTTCCCTGCTTCACGACTCTGTACTGGAGTCCGCTAGGCAGGACAACGACATCGTCTCTCTTGGCGTTGGTCTTCAGCCAGGCTTCTCCCTCATCCTTGAACGCAGCCGCCATGGCGGCCTGCTTCTCATTCATCTCAGCCTCAGCCTTTGCAAAGAAGTCATTCAGGACATCATTCGCCTCTTCCATTGAAACCGCAGGTTCCTTTCCCTCGAGGCAGTCCCTGACTGCATTTATAAAAGATTCATATTCAAGTTTTTCTACACCTGACTGTGCGAGACTTTGCGCGATGCTCATTCCAAGAGCGTAACTGAGTTTATCCATAATAATATTCAGAAAATGTTTTGCGAAGCACAAAATTACTTAATTTTGCAATCAATGTCAAGCATAAGGAAAATCATATCTTTCTTCACCACCCTGCTGGTGACTTTGATGCTCTGCGCGTCAATGTACGGTCAGCAGCTCCCGAAGCGGGAGTTCCGCGGAGCATGGTTGCACATCATAGGGAACAATGAGATGAAAGATATGGGCCGGGATGAAATATGCGCCTGGCTCACAAGGACTCTGGATGCATTGAAAGCGGCCGGATGCAATGCGGTGTTCTTTCAGGTCCGCCCGCAGGCGGATGCCTTCTATGCATCTGAAATCGAGCCATGGACCAGATATCTGACCGGTGTTCAAGGCCAGGCCCCGGAACCTTTCTGGGACCCTCTCGAGTTTCTGATCGGCCAATGCCACGAAAGGGGTATGGAACTTCACGCCTGGCTCAACCCATACCGGGTCACTTCCACAGCAAATGACATTCTGGCCGAAGACCATATGTACAAGCGCAAACCCGGACTCTTCAAGAAATACGGCAGTCAGATATATTTCAATCCGGGCGAACCGGAGTCGAGGGAATTTGTCGTTTCTGTGGTAAAGGACATAGTCGGGAGATACGATATAGACGGAATACATTTCGACGACTACTTCTATCCTTACCCGGAGAACGGAAAGGCCTTTCCCGACGAAGACACCTTTGCGAAATATGGAGCCGCTCAAGGTTTCGGAAAAAAGCAGAAAGCCGACTGGAGGAGGAACAACACTGCCGCTTTGATACACGAAGTCAATTCCGCCATCAAAAGCATAAAGCCTTGGGTGAGGTTCGGGGTCTCGCCTTTCGGGATACATCGGAATTCCAATGAGTACTCCGGCGGGAGCAAGACCAACGGACTGTCCTGCTACAACGACTTGTACGCCGATGCCCCCGGGTGGGCTGAAGCAGGTGACGTCGACTATCTGGCACCCCAGCTGTATTGGAAGATTGGTCACAAACAGGCAGACTATGAGACACTTGCCAAATGGTGGAATGATCTGAGCCTTCCCGTACAACTGTATATCGGTCAGAAAATCGAGACGTTCAGCGAACCCGACATCGACGATTCAGGAACGACCCAGATGAGAAGGAAAATGGAGCTTGGCCGTTCACTGCCAAACATCAGCGGAAACGTGTGGTGGCCCGGCTGGTCCATCAGCAGCAATTCGATCGGCATAGCAGATTCCCTCTCCATGAAATACCAGAGGTGTCCTGCACTTCCGCCACCTTATTCGGCTATTGACGATATCGTGCCGGATCCTGTTTCAAGCATCTGGTACAGAAGCGACAGGGATGAGATAAGATGGCGGACGGAATGGACAGAAGATCCCATGCAGGAGACGAACTACTTCGTCATCTACAGATTCTCCATGGAAGAAGAGATTGATTTTGATAATCCGGAAAACATCGTCGCTGTTACGAAAGACAGCTGGTATTCGGCTCCAGCAGAAGGAAGATATGCTGTCACCATAGTCGACAAATGCTGGAATGAAAGCCGACCTTCCGCTATTTTGAGTATCGGAGAATAAGTCTTTGAATATTCATCAATAATGTTTATTTTTGAATTAATTTAAATAACTTTTCAGAAAATGGCAAACAAATACGCAGGTACCCAGACCGAAAAGAATCTGGAAGCAGCATTTGCAGGTGAGTCACAAGCCCGCAACAAGTACACTTATTTCGCATCAAAAGCCAAGAAAGAAGGATACGAGCAGATTGCAGCCCTCTTCGAGGAGACCGCAAACAATGAGAAGGAGCACGCAAAGCTCTGGTTCAAGGAATTGAACGGCATCGGCACCACAGCCGAGAATCTTGCCGCTGCGGCAGATGGAGAGAACTACGAGTGGACAGACATGTACGAGGGCTTCGCCAAGACAGCGGAAGCCGAGGGTTTCCCGGAACTTGCAGCACGTTTCCGTGGTGTAGCAGCGATAGAGAAACGTCACGAAGAGCGTTACCGCGCTCTCCTCAAGAACGTTGAGACAGCTCAGGTATTCGAGAAGTCAGAGGTCAAGGTATGGGAGTGCCGCAACTGCGGTCACATCGCAGTCGGTACCAAGGCTCCTGAAATCTGCCCTGTCTGCGCTCACCCTAAGGCATATTTCGAGATCCACAAAGAGAATTTCTAGTCACTGGCATTATAAAATCGAACTAAAAGAAGGCGACTCTAAAAAGTCCATCTGGATTTTAAGAGTCGCCTTCCTGTTTTATTAAGTATCAGTCTAGAAAATACTGAACGAAACCACGAGGCCGGCCACCACAATGGATACCATGCTCATGAGTTTGATAAGGATGTCAAGTGAAGGACCGGTTGTGTCCTTGAAAGGATCTCCGACGGTATCACCTACTATCGATGCCTTGTGAGCTTCGGAACCCTTTCCTCCGAAATTACCGCCCTCGATGTACTTCTTGGCATTGTCCCATGCTCCTCCGGCATTTCCCATGAAAATGGCAAGGACAATACTGGTGCTCAAGCCGCCAACCAGAAGGCCGACAACTCCAGCCACACCGAATATGATACCGATGATGATAGGTATAATTATGGCCAGGGATGAAGGGAATATCATCTCTTTCTGAGCGCCCTTGGTGGAGATGGAGACACATCTCTCATAGTCAGGATGAGAAGTACCTGCAAGGATGCCAGGATCGGCACGGAACTGACGGCGCACCTCCAGCACCATGTTCTCGGCCGCCCTTCCCACAGCCTGCACGGTCAGACCGCTGAAGAAACAAGCTACCATGGCACCGATGAATATGCAGACAAGGACAATCGGATTCATCAGATTGATATTGAAATAATTCATAAGATCAAGGATATTCAGTTCACTGACCTGCTTGACAGTACCGTCCATGAACGTGAGCGCCGTCTGGCCGACATTGGAGAAGGCAATCTTGACCTCGTCCAGATAAGAGGCGATGAGAGCCAGAGCCGTCATCGATGCCGACCCGATAGCAAAGCCCTTTCCTGTAGCCGCAGTAGTATTCCCTAGCGCATCGAGAGCATCTGTACGGCGACGGACTTCTTCTTCCAGACCGCTCATCTCCGCGATTCCTCCGGCATTGTCCGCAATAGGACCATAAGCATCGGTGGCCAGAGTGATTCCAAGTGTAGAAAGCATTCCGACAGAAGCGATGGCGATTCCGTACAGTCCGAGCTGGATATTCTGTGCGGACAGCATCCCGGAAACATCGAAACGGATGGCGCAGAGGAAGGACAGGATGATGGCGACAGCGATGACCACGACCGGGATGGCAGTGGAAATCATACCGGTGCCGAATCCGCTGATAATGACGGTGGCGGAACCTGTCTGAGCGCTTTCAGCGATCTTGCGGACCGGCTTGTAGCTGTGGGATGTGAAATATTCAGTTACTTTTCCTATTATCACACCGGCGGCAAGTCCGAAAATCACAGCGAAAGACAGAAGGAACCAGTTATCTATCTTAAGCAGATACATAATAAGGAACGTGAACACCGCGATACTGGCAGCACTGAGGCTGACACCACGGTTGACGCTCTTGAGAAGATTCTCCATGGTCGCATTGTTGTTCTTGGTCCTGATGAAGAAGATACCGGCTATGGACAGGAAAATGCCTACAGCGGCAATCAGCATAGGGGCTATCACTGCCTTGATCTGGTCTGCACCCCCGTTCAAGGTGGCGAATGCAGAAGAACCCAGAGCGACAGCGGCCAGCACGGATCCGCAATAACTTTCATACAGGTCGGCTCCGAGACCGGCGACATCACCTACATTATCACCCACATTATCAGCGATGGCTGCCGGATTGCGGGGATCATCCTCAGGTATGCCGGCTTCCACCTTTCCCACGAGGTCAGCTCCCACATCGGCGGCTTTGGTATAGATTCCACCTCCGACACGGGCGAACAGAGCCTGTGTTGAAGCTCCCATTCCGAAGGTAAGCATGGTGGTCGTCACCACAATCAGTTTCTGAGGCCCGTCAATGTCAATGAAAGCATTGAGAATCAGATACCAGAGAGAAACATCAAGCATTCCGAGACCCACGACCACAAGCCCCATCACGGCACCGCTGCGGAAAGCTATCTTCAAGCCTTCATTAAGAGATTTGGAAACAGCATTTGCAGTTCGGGCGGAAGCGTAGGTGGCGGCCTTCATGCCGAAGAATCCGGCCAGGCCGGAGAAAAGGCCGCCGGTAAGGAAAGCGAACGGGACCCAATGGTTCTGGACATTGAGACCGAATGCCAGAACTGCGAAGAACAGAGCAAGAACAGCAAAGGCAATCAGGACCACCTTGTACTGCTGCCTGAGGTAAGCCATTGCACCTCTTCTTATGAAAGAAGCTATTTCTTTCATCCTCGGGGTGCCTTCATCAGCTTTTTTCATCGACCTGTAAAAATGCAGGGCGAAAAGGAGTGCGGTCACGGAAGCTACCGGAACCAGCCAGAAAATAAGAGGAATGTTTTCCATGATGCTTATAATTTAGATTATGGTAGTTTTTCTATTTCAATCAGCAAGTCCCCTCGTTAACGCCAAACGGAGAAGAAAACACCTCCAGGAACAGCCTCTATTCATTAAATCGAGATTTCACAATTTAAAAATAATAAAAAATATCATATGTCGATACACATTTTTTTAATTAAATCAATTTATATCCGCCAGAAGATACCCGAAAATTAAAAATCCCCGGAAAAAACAGCAGATCTCTCTGTTGAAATTGCCGAGGAATGCGATATTGAAGTCACATCCATATGAAGGTGACTCTTACCTTTGCTCACAATATCTATTGTCGTTTGCAAAGGTAAGAGTCACCCTCTGGTCTGTTATGCCGTTCTATTGCTTATTCAGCTTTGCCGTCTGAGCCGAGCACGTTCACAATCTTGTGGATGTACATCTTCTTCATGTTCTCACGTGCAGGGGTGAGATACTGGCGCGGATCGAAGTGGCCAGGATTCTCGGCAAGGTGCTTGCGGACAGCTGCGGTCATGGCAAGACGTGAGTCTGAGTCGATGTTGATCTTGCAGACAGCGCTCTTTGAAGCCTCGCGGAGCTGTTCCTCCGGAATACCTACTGCATCAGGAAGCTTGCCGCCGAAAGCATTGATGGTATCAACCTCGTCCTGAGGAACTGAAGATGAGCCGTGGAGTACAATCGGGAATCCAGGGAGCTTGGCCTCCACCTCGTGGAGAACGTCGAATGCGAGCGGAGGAGGAACGAGCTTGCCGGTCTTAGGGTCGCGGGTGCACTGCTCCGGCTTGAACTTGTAAGCGCCGTGGCTTGTTCCGATGGAGATTGCGAGAGAGTCGCAACCGGTCTTCTTCACGAAGTCGATAACCTCCTCAGGCTTTGTGTAATGGGACTCCTCAGCTGCAACCTCATCCTCGACACCTGCGAGAACTCCGAGTTCAGCCTCTACGGTAACGTCATACTTGTGTGCGTATTTCACGACTTTCTTTGTGAGAGCGATGTTCTCTTCATATGGAAGAGAGCTTCCGCCTATCATCACTGATGAGAAACCGAAGTCAACGCAGCTCTTGCAAAGCTCGTAGCTGTCACCGTGGTCAAGGTGGAGGACAATCTGAGGACGCTTCCAACCGAGTTCCTTTGCATACTCAACTGCTCCCTGTGCCATATAACGGAGGAGAGTCTGGATGGCGTAGTTGCGTGCGCCCTTGCTCACCTGGAGGATAACCGGAGACTTGGTCTCTGCGCTGGCCTGGATGATGGCCTGGAGCTGCTCCATATTGTTGAAATTGAATGCAGGGATGGCATAG
>JAZRWN010000057.1:0-4780 GCA_045599725.1 Candidatus Cryptobacteroides sp.
GCCTTGGTCTTCATCCATTCAAGAGTTTCACAAGGATCCTCCTCGGCTATGCCTTCCGGCAAGGTCGCGAATCCCGTTGAAAACATTTCCGGCAGCACACAGAGGTCCACTGCCGGCAGTGACGACAATACAGCATCCAGATGGGCACGGTTCGCCACCGGGTCCGCCCAGAAAATGTCCGACTGAACTAACGCAATCTTCATATTAGTATACACTACAACTGAATCAAATGCTAATTTAGTCATTTTAAGTTTAATTTAAGATTTTTTATAAATTATTTTCTACCTTTGGTTTCCCAGCGAAATACTAATATGTACAGAATCTTAACAAAAGAAATGCTCACCCCGTCCATCTGCCGTATGAAGGTGGAGGCTCCGAGAGTGGCGGCAGCAGCGCGCCCAGGACAGTTCCTGATAGTCAGAGCTGACGAAAAAGGAGAGCGCATTCCATTGACCATCAGCGATTTTAACGGCGAAGAAGGTACAGTCACCATCGTCACACAGGTGATCGGAGCTTCCACTCAAGATATTGTGTCATACGAAGCCGGCGAGTGCTTCGCCGACGTGGTCGGGCCTCTCGGAAACGAGTCCGAGTTCGTCCGCATGAGCGACGAAGAGCTCGCGGAAAAGAAATTTGTCTTCATTGCCGGAGGTCTCGGCACCGCTCCTGTCTATCCGCAGGCGAAATGGTTCCACGACCACGGAGCGACCGTCGATGTCATCATCGGCGCCAAGACTTCCTCCCTGCTCATCTACAAGGACGAGATGGCTTCCGTCTGCGACCATCTGTACATCTGCACCGATGACGGCTCCGAAGGCTTCCACGGCATGGTAACCGCCCTGCTGGAAGCACTTGTGAACGGTGAGGATGTCGAAGCCTTCGGCAAGGGTGTCATCTCAGGCCCTCGCGGCTACACCAACGCCATTGCCATCGGCCCTATGATCATGATGAAGTTCTCGACTCTGACCGCGAAGAAGCTCGGACTCCCTATCGTCGTCAGTCTCAATACTCTGATGGTGGACGGCACTGGAATGTGCGGAGCCTGCCGCGTCACGGTGGGAGGAAAAACCCGTTTCGCGTGCGTGGAAGGCCCTGAGTTCGACGGTTATGAGGTCGATTTCGACGAGGCGATGCGCCGCCAGAGGCAGTACAGCGCCGAAGAGGCGGAGGCAAAGGAGAATCATGTCTGTAGAATCGGTAGAGGGAAATAATTATGGCGAACAAGATAGGAAGAGTCCCGGTAAGGGAACAGGACCCGAAGGTGAGGGCCACCAATTTTGACGAGGTATGCCTCGGTTACAATGCAGATGAGGCCATGCTTGAAGCAAGCCGTTGCCTTCACTGCAAGAACCCGCGCTGCGTCGGCGCATGCCCGGTGAATGTGAAGATTCCTGACTTCATCGCTCTGGTGAAGGACGGTGATTTCGCCGGCGCCGCTGCAAAGATCGCGGAAGATTCTTCATTGCCTGCAGTCTGCGGACGTGTCTGCCCTCAGGAAACTCAGTGCGAAGGCAGCTGCATCCTCGGTGTGAAAGGTGAGAGCGTCGCCATCGGCAAACTCGAGCGTTTCGTCGCCGACTGGTCCCGCGAGAACCGCGTTTCAATCGCAAAAGCCGACAAGCCATCGAACGGCCGGAAAGTCGCGGTGATCGGCAGCGGTCCGTCCGGCCTCGCCTGCGCCACCGACCTCGCCAAACTCGGCTATGACGTCACCATCTTCGAAGCTCTCCACAAAGCCGGCGGAGTGCTCCAGTACGGCATCCCGGAGTTCCGCCTCCCGAAAGACAAGGTCGTCGCCGCAGAGATCGAAGCCGTCAAGGCACTCGGCGTGAAGATCGAACTCGACGTCATCATAGGAAAGACAGTCACCATCGACTCGCTCATGGACGAAGAAGGCTTCGAAGCAGTGTTCATCGGTTCCGGAGCAGGTCTTCCTAGATTCATGGGCATCCCTGGCGAAAACGCCAACGGAGTGTTCTCAGCCAATGAATTCCTCACCAGAAACAACCTCATGAAGGCATATCGTGACGACTACATGACCCCTATCCATGCCGGAAAGAAAGTCATCGTCGTCGGAGGCGGAAACGTAGCGATGGACGCCGCCCGCACGGCACTCCGCCTCGGCGCGGAGACCACCATAGTCTATCGCCGCACGGAGGTCGAACTACCCGCCCGCAAGGAAGAAGTGCACCACGCACACGAGGAAGGCGTTGAGTTCCAGATGCTCACGAACCCTGTCGAAATCCTCGCTGACGAGAAGGGATGGGTGCGCGCGGTCAAGTGCATCAAGATGGAGCTCGGAGAACCGGATGAGAGCGGAAGACGCTCCCCTGTCCCGGTGGAAGGTTCGGAGTTCGAAATCCCTGCTGAGACAGTCATCATGTCTCTCGGCACATCCCCTAACCCACTTATTGCCAGGACAACGGAAGGCCTTGACACCAGCAGGCGCGGATGTATCGTCGCTGACGACAAGGGAGCGACCAGCAGGCCGGGAGTATTTGCCGGAGGCGACGCAGTGACAGGCGCAGCCACTGTCATCCTCGCCATGGGGGCAGGACGCCAGGCCGCCGCTGCCATTCACGAATATCTTAGCAACAAATAGTTTCAGATGAAATCATTTGAGGAACTGGGGCTGTCGGAGAACCTGCTCAAAGCAGTGGTCGAACTCGGCTTCGAGAACCCTATGCCCGTTCAGGAAGAGGTCATTCCTTTCCTTCTGGACGGAGGCGGCGACCTGGTCGCGCTCGCCCAGACAGGAACTGGAAAGACAGCGGCTTTCGGTCTGCCTCTGCTTCAAAGAATTGACGCAGAATCAACAGACACACAAGCACTTATCCTGAGCCCGACCCGCGAGCTATGCATGCAGATAGCAGAGGACCTGAAGGACTATGCCAAATACTCTGGCGGCATCCGCATTGTCCCTGTATATGGAGGTGCAAGCATAAAGAACCAGATAGACAGCATCAAAAAAGGGGTGCAGATAATCGTCGCCACTCCGGGACGTCTGCTGGACCTTATGGAAAGAGGCGTGATAGACCTGAGCAATGTCAGGAGTCTGGTCATGGACGAGGCGGACGAGATGCTCAACATGGGCTTCCTGGACGACATCGACGCCATCCTGGCGGGCGTGCCGGAAGACAGGACCACCATGCTGTTCTCCGCCACCATGCCAGAGGAGATCGAAAGGCTGGCCAAGAAATACATGCACGACCCGCGTGAGATCGTCATCGGACGCAAGAACGAGGGCACATCTACCGTAAGGCATATCTGCTACACCGTTCACGCCAGCGAGAAATACCGCACTCTCAAGAGGATAGTTGACTATTACCCAAGGATTTACGGCATCATCTTCTGCCGCACCAAACTTGAGACCCAGGAGGTCGCCGACAAACTCATCCGCGACGGCTACAATGTGGACGCCCTCCACGGAGACCTGGCCCAGGCACAGCGCGACTATGTCATGCAGCGCTTCCGCCTCCACAATATCCAGCTGCTCGTAGCGACCGATGTAGCGGCCAGAGGTCTTGATGTGGACGACCTCACCCATGTCATCAACTACACCCTTCCTGACGAGACGGAAATATACACCCACAGAAGCGGTCGTACCGGACGTGCGGGAAAGACCGGCATCTCCATCGCCATCATCAACCTCCGCGAGACCAAGCGCATCAAGGAGATTGAACGCAGCATCGGAAAGACCTTCGAGACAGGCCGTATCCCTACCGGCAAGGAAATCTGCAACAAGCAGATATTCAATCTCATCGACCGTCTGGAGAAGGTCGATGTGAATGAGGAGGAACTGGCGGACACTCTGCCTTCTGTCCTGGCAAAACTCAGCTGGCTGGACAAGGAGGAAATCATCAAGCGCCTCGTCTCGCTAGAGTTCAACAGATTCATCCAGTACTACCAGGACGACGAGGACTTCGAAGCCGCGAAGCCTGAGGACAAGGCCAAAGGCTCCAGACATGTGGAGGTCCAGCGTGAGGAAGGCTTCACCAAACTTTTCATTAATGTCGGTAAGATGGACGGGGTCGGACCGAAGGAACTTCTCGGCATCCTGAACGGCTGCATCAGGCAGAAGGTCAATGTCGGAAGAATTGACTGCTTCACGCGCTACACCCTGTTCGATGTCAAGGATGAATCCACGGAGGAAGTCGTTGACCAGCTGTCCACGCTGAAGATTCACGGACGCCCTGTCCGCGTCTCCCCCGCCACCGATGAGCAGATCGACAGAGGAAAGAAAAATTTTCCAAAACCACGGAAATCGCGCTAGCTTCATCCCCCGCACCGCCTATATGGTATAGAAGGCTTTTTCTCTCATAAGCCTTTACTGATGGCATCCCCATACCATACCCCCATAATCGTAGTTCGGTATGGAGAGAGTCCCATCACATCGGCTACGAATGAAGCCTGACGCATACCATTTTGGCGAAATCAAGGAGTAATATACTTTCTAAGTTCGGACTCAGGGAGGCGGCAGAAAGTGGAAAGCTGTCTCCATGAAAGATGATGAGTCCTCCGGATTTCTCGTGCCAAGGCCAGACGCTGATGTACATCAAGCCATCTCACAGTCTTTTTATCGAACATCTCCATGCATGTCTTTCCTATCAGAGCCCTTGCTTCATAATCTTCAAGGCTCACTCCCTTGCTCGCTGCCATCCGTTCCAGAATCGGGGTGTCCTTGGCTTTGCCTCTAGTCAGAAAGGTCCTGAAGCAGTTGTGGGTTCTGTAAAGCGACTCGAACATCTTGACATTAACATAGTTGGTAGGAAGAATTATT
>JAZRWN010000058.1:0-13857 GCA_045599725.1 Candidatus Cryptobacteroides sp.
GGGGGGCTGTTATGTGTGGTGTACAAAATGGTGTACAAATGGGAACACAGGGAAAACTATGTGTTGATCCCTTGACTGGTACTGAGCACATATTCTGACATATCCGTGCGCGTCTGACATTACTGCTGAACATCTGGCCGAACTGAGTTAGGGATGAATAAGCCCGTGGAGACAGGTTTTCCTCCCTAACTCAGCCCATTTTCGAAGAAACAAGCCGCTTTCGGCATGAGTTAGGGACGGAAACTGCACTGTATGGCACATTGTTTCCCTAACTGGCAGATGGACTACCTTCACCACCGGACACAGGTGATAATAGATGGGCAATTTTGCAAGGCATGAACAAGACAAAACCCCATCCTACGTATATAGAATGGGGTTTATCGTAGTCCCTACAGGAATCGAACCTGTATTTAAGGTTTAGGAAACCTTCGTTCTATCCGTTGAACTAAGGGACCGCATAAGAAAAGAAAAGAGGCTTATTCAGCGCTCTTCTCGATGATCTGACGTCCTCTGTAGTAGCCGCACTCAGGGCATACTCTGTGGTACATTACAGTAGCACCGCAGTTAGGGCATGTAGCAAGTGTAGGAACAGGAGCGAAATCGTGAGTTCTTCTCTTGTCTCTTCTCTGCTTTGAGAGTTTGTGTTTCGGATGTGCCATTTTATTCTTTTTTTAAATATTACTTTTCTTCCAACAAGCTTTTAAGCGCCGCGAACGGATTTTCTGTATCCTTGTCTGCTTCAGCGGCTTCCTCGTCCTTGCACAGGTACTTGACTGTTTCAGGATCACAGCCCCCATCTTCATGAACCCTTGAAAGAGGGAGGGAGATGCAGGTGTAATCGTATATCAGCTGGCTCAAGTCCATCTCCGTGTCAGCTTCAGGGAGGAAGATGATCTCGCGTTCTCCTTCAGCCGGGACAGCGTCATTCACCGGTTCTTCTCCGAACTTCACGCTGAATCTCGGACTCGCCGAAACCGGAAGCTCAAGGTCTGCCAGGCATCTGTCACACGTTACGGTCACAGACCCTTCCAGATCCATGTCCACGCCGATGTAATTCCCTGATTTCTCGACAACAACATCAACATCGATGTCGGCGTCAAGAATCTCGGAACAGTCAAAACTGCTAAAGAACTGTCCTTCAACATGCCAGCGGAACTGCGTCTTTCCTGCAGCTAATCCGTTTAAAGCTATAACAAAGGGTTGCAAAGTTAGTAAAATTTTTCCTATAAACAATCTTCTGAATCGCTTTTTCTCTTTCTGTCAAGCGGATCGAGCAAAATCTTGCGGATTCTCATGAAATGTGGTGTCACCTCGACAAGCTCATCGTCCTGAATGTATTCCAGGGCCTCTTCGAGTGAGAATTTGATGGCAGGAGGAAGAATAACCTTCTCATCACTTCCCGCTGCACGGACATTGGTGAGCTTCTTGGTCTTGCAGATGTTGATGTTGAGGTCCCTTTCACGGGTGTGCTCTCCAAGTACTTGACCACCATATATTTCCTCTCCTGGTTCCACGAAGAAGCGGCCTCTGTCGAGGAGCTTGTTCATGGAGTAGGCGATGGCTTCTCCTGTCTCAAGGGAGACGAGGGAACCGTTGTTCCTGTGTTCGAGCTCACCCTTGAACGGCTGGTATTCCTTGAAGCGGTGAGCGACGATGGCCTCTCCCTGTGTGGCGGTGAGCATGTTGCTCCTGAGTCCCATGAGACCTCTGGTAGGGATTTCGAACTCGAGAAGAGTCCTGTCTCCGCGCGGTTCCATGCGGAGCAGCGCTCCCTTCCTGCGGGTGGATATCTCGATGGCGGCTCCTACGAACTCTTCAGGAACTTCGATGGAGAGGTCCTCGATAGGCTCGCACCTCTGACCGTTGATGGTCTTGTCGAGCACTTTCGGCTGTCCGACCTGAAGTTCGAAGCCTTCGCGGCGCATGGTCTCGATGAGCACTGACAGATGTAGGACTCCACGGCCGTAAACGACAAATGAATCGGCGCTGACGCCTGGCTTCACTCTAAGCGCAAGGTTCTTCTCAAGCTCGCGCTCGAGACGCTCCTTGATATGGCGTGAAGTGACATATTTTCCGTCCTTGCCGAAGAACGGAGAGTTGTTGATGCAGAAGAGCATGCTCATCGTAGGTTCGTCGATGGAGATAGGCGGCAGAGCCTCCGGGTTCTCGAAGTCGGCAATGGTGTCGCCAATCTCGAATCCGTCGATTCCCACGACTGCACAGATGTCTCCGCAACTGGCTTCATCGACATTGGCCTTTCCGAGGCCGTCGAAAACCATAAGCTGCTTGATCTTCTGTTTCTGTATGATGTCGTACCTCTTGCAGAGGCTGATGTTCTGTCCGCTTCTGAGAGAGCCGCGGGTGATTCTTCCGACAGCGATGCGGCCTACGTAAGGCGAATACTCGAGTGATGAGATGAGCATCTGAGGAGTGCCCTCCACGACTGCCGGTGCCGGAATGACCTCCAGAATGGCGTCGAGAAGAGGAGTGATGTCGGTGCCGGGAGTCTTCCAGTCATTGGACATCCATCCCTGCTTTGCACTTCCAAAAATGGTCTTGAAATCCAGCTGTTCATCTGTGGCGTTAAGGTTGCACATGAGGTCGAAAACCTCCTCCTGAACTTCGTCGGGACGGCAGTTGAGCTTGTCAACCTTGTTTACGACCACGATAGGCTTCTTGCCCATCTCGAGGGCTTTCTGAAGCACGAACCTGGTCTGAGGCATGCAGCCTTCGAATGCGTCGACGAGGAGCAGCACGCCGTCCGCCATGTTGAGCACACGCTCCACCTCTCCTCCGAAATCACTATGTCCCGGAGTGTCTATGATGTTGATTTTTACTCCTTTGTAGATGACAGACACGTTCTTGGCCAGGATGGTGATACCTCTTTCTCTTTCGAGGTCATTGTTGTCCAGTATGAGCTGGCCGAGATTCTCAGGCTGGCGTACCAGGTTTGCCTGATATATCATCCTGTCCACGAGAGTGGTCTTGCCGTGGTCGACGTGGGCGATGATGGCGATATTTCTTATTTCCTGCATATAAAGGTTGTTTCTACTAACTGAATCTCGCAAATTTACTGATTTCCCCGCATATAATGAACTTTTTGTTCTATTTTTGTATTCCACAGACTATTTGCTACAGTATGAAGATTGTTTTTCTGGATGCTTCCACGTTGGGGGACACCCCTCTGGATGAGATCGCCGCTCATGGCGAACTGGTATGCTACGCCACTTCCACCAGGGAGGAGGTGCTCGACAGGGTGGGGGACTGTGAGGTCCTGATAGTGAACAAAGTGCGTGTCGATGCAGATGTCATCGCAGCAGCACCGCGTCTGAGGCTCATCTGCGAGGCCGCCACCGGCGTGAACAATATTGATATTGCCGCGGCTGCGGCAAAGAGTATCCCAGTCAGGAATGTAGCCGGATACTCGACCGACTCTGTAGCTCAGGAGACTTTCATGCACATCCTGTCGTTGGCGGGAAACGCACCTTATTTTGACAGTGTGGTCAAGAGCGGGGCGTATTCCGCCTCCGGAATCTTCACCGACACGAGTCGTCCCTATTACGAACTGAACGGCAGGACCATGGGAATCATCGGCATGGGGACTATCGGAAGCAAGGTGGCGTCCATTGCCACCTCATTCGGGATGAAAGTGGTATATTTCTCAACATCAGGCACTTCACACTGCACTGAATATCCGAGTCTCCCGCTTGATGAGCTGATGGGCATCTCTGATGTCATAAGTGTCCATGCTCCTTACAACGAGCGCACGGCAGGTCTGGTATCTGACCGGGAACTTCACCTCATGAAACCGACCGCTTTCATCGTCAACATGGGCCGCGGAGGCATCGTGGATGAAGCGGCGCTGGCCCGTGCCATCGATGAGGATCGGATAGGAGGTGCCGCCCTGGACGTGTATGTCCAGGAACCTCTTCCGGCCGACAGCCCGCTGCTTCATACCAGGCATCCTGAGAAACTCCGCTTCACTCCTCATACAGGCTGGGCAAGTGTGGAGGCAAGGTCCAGACTTGTCCACTGTATAGCCGAAAATATTGGCAAATCATTCTAGTTTTATTAAATTTGCCTGAATATGCGCCACTATTGCGCTTTTCAGGCAGATCATGAACAAGAAGACCCTCGCCATATATATCATTGTGGCTCTCCTTCTCCTCGCCGGGATAGGAGTCGCGGTGTCATTTCTGTACAAGAGTGATGATGCAGGTCCGCGTCCGGTTTCAAAACTAGACGCTGCTGAAGCATTCCCTCTTCTGCAGACTGTTCCTTCGGATGCAGCTGCGGTGTTCTGTTCCGGAAGCCTGAAGGACGGAGCATCCATTCTCACCGACAGGACGAAGGTATTTGACGTTCTGGTGAATGACGGCAAGCGTGACGCGTACGGCAGTTTCTTCAAGTCAGTCCTCGAGTCCGTGGATGACGGCCCGCTCTCTTCACTGAAGTCACAGCCTGTGGCCGTGTCCCTTCACTACAGCGGCACCGTGGTCCCTCTGGTCGTGATAAGTGTCCCTAGAACGTCAAATGACTCAACTGCACAGGTGCTGGCACTGTCTGAGGAGGCGGCAAAGGCGGGGTTGAAAAGCAGTTTCTTCTCATCCGAAGAACTTTCCGCTGTCCTGGTATCTGCTTCCGAAACTCTGGTGAATTCCTCAAAACGTCATCAGGAGGAGGGACAATCCATTCTGTCCAGCAAGGATTTCCTCCCGGCAGTGGCCGGAGCCGAGGGTGACGATGTCCTGTTCCTCTCGAACGCATATTCATCTAAACTTCTTCCTGTCTATTTCCAGAAGCCTGTCACCGGACAGTCCGATTTCATAAAGAGCATGTCATCGTGGACAGTGATGTCCATTGTGTCATCTGATGAGAAGAATCTGGGCATCAAGGGTTATCTCCCTTCTGAGAAGGACGGCGACCATTTTGTGAATGTCTTCTCCGGAGTCCGTCAGGAGGCTGCTTCATTTGTGTCTGCTGTGCCTTCCGGGACATTCTTCTCTGTTTCCCTTCCTCTGTCAGACCAGGGTGAATATCTCGCTTCATACAGGAAATTCCTGGATGCCAGATCCCGTCTCGGTGCTAACAATTCCGCTATCTCCAGACTAGCGAAGGATAGTGGTAAAGACCCTGAAAGCTGGGCTAAGGCATTGTCACTCAAAGAAGTAACGAAAGCTCAGTGGCGTGCTGGCGATGATTTCTGCGAAGCTCTTTTCGTGAGAGTCGGAAAAAAGGATTACTCACTTATCCTGGACGGACTGGAGGCAGGCAGCGAGAAAGACTATGCCATGCTCCCTTCTCCTTACAGGTTCTCCGGCTTTGCCCGTGCCCTGTTCGGCAGCCTTTTCTCCGTGGCGGACGAGAGCTGCTTCGTGTTCACAGGCGAATGGATCGTCAGCGGAAGCGCACATGACATCGCTGACTATGTGGAGAGGTATTCGGCCGGCGACGTGCTCCAGGCTCTGCTTTCCGATGCGTCTGCTGTTCCGTCCTCCCTTGGTAAGGACTGTTCATTCGCCGCCTATTTCTCTGCGGGGGCAGCGCCTTCTGAGAGGATATTCTCCCAACTGGCTCTGTCTTCTGTTAGTGCGACTCTTGACGGTGCCGCTTTCGAGCCTTGTTTCCTCGTCTGCAACGGAAACTCCTTCAGACTTGACGTGAAGAGAGTGCCGTTCATAGAGAAGGCAAGCACTCCCGCGGTCGTTTCGGATGCTGTCATAGAAGTGCCTGCAGGGCCGTTCAAGGTCCAGAATTCCGGAACCGGCAAGACAAATCTTCTCGTCCAGCAGGACAACTATTACCTCAGTCTCAAGGAAGAGGACGGGAAGGGCATATGGAGTGTCCCATTCTCCGCACCTCTCTGCGGTGCTGTCGAATCCATTGACTATTATGCCAACGGCAAACTTCAGTTCCTTTTTGCCGCAGGCTCGAAATTATATCTGCTCGACCGTCTAGGACGCTTTGTCTCGGGATTCCCGGTCGAACTGGGCAAGGACGTGCTTCTCGGTCCGGCCGCCTATGATTTCACCGGCGCCAAGGGATATTCGGTGATGGTTCTCCATACCGACAACACTGCCGGACTATATAACATCCATGGAGTGAAGCCTGAAAAATGGGAGGGCATCACTTCGGACGAGACAATAATAGCTGTTCCTGAACTGCTTAAAGTGGGTGGAACCAGCTACTGGATCGTGCGCACTGCCGTTCAGGCGCAGGTCTTCCCGTTCAACGGAGGAGAACCTGTCTACCGTCAGGAGGGCGCGAAATCCATCCGCCGCGACAGTTCGTTCGAAGTGGACGGAAACTCAGTGAAAGTCGTCTGCAATGACGGCAAAACCAGAAACATCAAATTGTGACATGGAATACAGATCATTAAACAAACTGCTTGAAAACAGCTTCAAGGCCAACTGGGAGCGCCCTGCACTTTCAAACTATCAGGGAGTGACCCTGACATATGAAGTAGTGGCCAAAAGGATCAGACATCTTCACATATCCTTCGAACGCTGTGGCCTGCAGAAAGGTGACAAGGTCGCCATCTGCTCAAGAAACCAGGCCAACTGGGGGGTCTGTTTCCTCGCCGCGCTCACATATGGAGCGGTCCCTGTCCCTATCCTTCATGAGTTCAAGCCAGGAAACATACATTATCTGGTGAACCATTCGGAAGCAAAAGTTTTCTTTGTGGATGAAGTGATCTGGGAGAGCCTTTCCGAGTCCGAGATGCCGGGTCTGTATGTCATCGTCCAGATGAATACTCTCAAGTTCCTTTATGCGAGGGACGCTGACCTCCAGGATGTTCGCGACAATCTTGGAGACACATTCGCCAATCTGTATCCGGACGGGTTCACGAAGGATGACATATCCTATTATGAGGACAGCCCTGAAGAGCTTGCGATGATAAACTATACTTCGGGAACTTCCGGATTCTCAAAGGGCGTGATGATTCCGTACAGGGCCCTGCTCGCCAATATCAATTTCGCGAGGGAGACCGCTGAACCTCAGATGACCGCTGACTCTGAGATGGTTTCCATGCTTCCTACGGCTCATATGTACGGTATGATGTTCGAGTTCCTGTTCGAGATGACCATAGGCACTCACGTGCATTTCCTCACCAGGGTGCCGAGCCCGAAGGTGATCCTCAAGGCATTCAGCGAGATCAAGCCTGATGTCATCATCGCCGTCCCGCTCATCATCGAAAAGGTGTACAAGTCTCAGATAAAGCCTCTGGTGGACAGGAACAAGACTTACCTCAAGATTCCTATCCTTGACCAGATAATCCTCAAGAAGTTCCGTAATGGCCTGATTGAGGCCTTCGGAGGGCGCTTCGAGGAAGTCATCCTGGGAGGTGCGGCATTCAATCCGGAGGTCGAGAAGTTCCTGAAGAGGATCAATTTCCCTTTCACCATCGGCTACGGCATGACAGAATGCGGCCCTCTGGTCACTTATGTCAAGTGGTACAGGACCAAGATCGGATCCTGCGGCAAACCGATCACCGGCTGCCAATTGAGGATAGATTCACCTGACCCTCAGAAGATCCCTGGAGAAATTCAGATCAAGGGTGACAATGTGTTCATCGGATATTACAAGAACGAAGCCGCCACCGCCGAGGTGTTTACTGAAGATGGATGGTTCAAGACAGGAGACATGGGAGTCATAGATTCTGACGGATACCTGTTCCTGCGTGGCCGCTCTAAATGTATGATCCTTGGACCGTCCGGTCAGAACATCTATCCTGAGGAGCTTGAGGCTGTGATAAACAATGTCAGCTATGTCGTCGACTCTCTCGTCATCGAGGAAGAGGGCGGGCTCACTGCCTTGATCTATCCTGACTACCATCAGGCCGAGCTTGACGGACTGACAAAGCAGCAGCTTGAGAAGAGGTTCGACGATGCGCTTCTTGAAGTGAACAAGGAGATACCGAATTACGCGAAGATACGCAAGATAGAACTTATGCCTGAGGACTTTGAAAGGACTCCAAAGAGAAGCATCAAGCGATATCTTTATCAAAGGAACTAATATGGAAAAGTTTGATCAGAGCTATATAGAGATGGCCTCAGTCTGGGCCAGGAACTCTTATTGCAAGAGACGCCAGGTCGGCGCTCTGCTGGTGAAGGACAGGATGATAATATCCGACGGTTACAATGGAACTCCTTCAGGGTTTGAGAACATCTGTGAGGAAAATGGTGTTACAAAGCCGTATGTGCTTCATGCTGAGGCTAATGCTATTACAAAAGTGGCGAAGTCCGGTAACAGCAGCGAAGGCGCGACTCTGTATGTCACGGCGTCCCCATGCCTGGAATGCTCCAAACTTATCATCCAGGCCGGTATCAAAAGGGTTGTCTACAGGGATGAATACCGTCTTACTGACGGAGTGGATCTGCTCCGCAGGGCAGGTGTCGAGGTGGAAAAAGTAGACTGATATGTCTGAAAGGAAAAACTATCAGATTCTGACTGCATTGCTGGGCGTGCTTATCGGAGCGCTGCTGGTCATAACTGTCAACAAGGCAACCGAAAAGAACCGCAGACTGCACTCTGAGTACGAGGACTGGAGGAAGCTGAATCTGATCCTCCAGAAGGTCGACGAGATGTATGTCGATACGGTGGATTATGATATGGTTACTGACGCCGCTGTCGTTGCGGCTCTCGGTAAGCTTGATCCTCACACAGTATATATGCCACCGACAGAACTTGAGGAGTCCGAGACCGAACTTGCAGGGAATTTTGACGGCATCGGTATTCAGTTCAATGTCCCGAACGATACCGCGATAGTCCTCGAGGTCATACCGGGTGGTCCGTCTGAGAAAATCGGTCTTCAGCAGGGCGACAGACTTCTGAAAGTGGATGACAAGGTGATAGCCGGAGTACATTTCCCTCAGGACAGCATGGTCAGGAGGATGAAGGGGCCTGCCGGTTCGAAGGTTACCGTGACCGTCCAGAGGGACGGGGAGGAGATACCATTTGAAATCACCCGTGGAAAGATTCCTGTACATTGCGTGGATGCTTCATTCATGGTGAATGACACCACTGGGTACATACGTCTTTCCAAATTTTCCAGAAACACTTATTCTGAGGTGCTTACAGCCAGTCTTGAACTTATGTCCAAGGGTATGAAGCATCTTATATTCGATATAAGGGACAATACCGGAGGCTATTTTGACCAGGCTCTTCTCCTGTCCAACCTCTTCCTTTCAAAAGGAGAGATGATAGTCTATATGGAAGGACTTCATCACAAGAGGGAGGAGTACAAGGCTGACGGAAAGGGTATTCTCCGCGATATTGGACTGTCGGTTCTCATCAACGAATCATCAGCTTCGTCCAGCGAGATATTTGCCGGAGCCATTCAGGACAATGACAGAGGAGTCATCGTGGGCAGGCGTTCTTTTGGAAAAGGTCTGGTCCAGGAGCCTGTGTATTTCTCTGACGGGTCCGGCGTGAGGATAACAGTAGCCAGATTCTATACCCCTTCAGGACGCTGCATCCAGAAGCCTTACACTGATGACTATCACTATGATATCATCAGACGCTATAATGACGGTGAGATGACTGACGCTGACAGCATCAAGGTCAACAAGTCCAAGATGTACCTCACGGCAGGTGGCAGAAAGGTTTACGGCGGCGGAGGGATCATCCCTGACGTATTTGTCCCTATGGACACCACACTGGCGAGCCAGTTCTACATTGACTGCAACAGGAAGGCCACTTCGATGCGCTTCGCCTCGGATTTCTTTGACACTCACAAGGCTACTCTTTCCAGCATAGATGACTATGACGCTCTTGTGAAATATCTGGATTCAGCTGACCTTGAAAGGCTGTTCCTTGCTTTTGCCAGGACAAAGGACTCACTTGTTCCTCAGTCCGAGCAGGACTGGAAGGATACCCGCGAGTATATGATGCCTCAGGTCAAGGCACTTGTAGGGCGTTATTCAAAGCTGGGGGACAAGGCTTACTACCATCTGTTCCTGGATATGGACACCACCTTCATCGAGGCGCTCAAGCCTCATGAGATTATCACTGTGCGATAAACGCATAGACGATATTTCCCACCTGACGGGCAGGGGCGGACGGTGATGCAGAGAATTTTGCCGCTCTTGCCGCTCTTACAGCGAAGTTCCTGAGACAGGTGTCATCAGAAGAGACATTGTCATCTATCTTGGCCATTATCACATTGCCCGAATTGTCAACGGTTATTATGACCGTGACTTCACCTGCGCCCATGCATCTGTATGCCGGAATCGGCAACCTGCTGGCTTTTCTTCCGTCCAGACTGTATGATACCACCGACGGCCCGGAATAGACTTCCTTAGGCTGCTCCTTTGCCGGGCTTTCGTGTCTTGTCTCTGGAAGGGGTACGTAATCATCGGGGCTCTCCTGTCTGTTGAAAGTGTTGTTGAGGGCTTCCTGAAGCCTTTCTGCATCTTTGTAAAGTTGCTCTGCATCAGTACCCCTGTCGTCCTTCAGAGCCCCGCGGTCCACGGCCACGTTCCTTATCGGCACGCTCCCTCCGCCGGTTTCAATAAGTTCGTCAATCCTCCTGCTGACTTCCTCCTTGAACGCCAGTTCCTGTTTGAGTTTCTCGACGCTCTCCTGTTTGGAGAAGTCCAGTACGAAGGTGTTCTCCTTCTGGAGCTGTATGCTGAGCTGGCTGGCCAATAAAATGATTATCACCGTGAGGTGAACGATCACGGTGATATAAAGTCCGGCTTTATCTTCTTTGTCAAGTCTTTTCACCGGAACATCAGTTTATTTTCCGTCGTTTCTGGCGACGGACTGTTCTATTGCCGCCGTTATCATATCTATTGCGACTTTATTGTGCCCGCCCTGTGGGACGATAATGTCAGCGTATCTTTTGCTCGGCTCGATGAACTGGAGGTACATCGGTTTGACGGTGTTTGTGTACCGCTCGATGACCCAGAAAACATCCTTGCCTCTCTCTGCTATGTCACGGGCCATTACACGCATCAGTCTGTCGTCATCGTCTGCATCCACGAAAATCTTGATATCCATCTGGTCCAGAAGATCCTTGCATGTAAAGATGAGAATGCCCTCGATGATGATGACATCAGCCGGCTCCACCCTGACTGTTTCAGCCTTCGACCTGCTGCATGTAAGGTAGGAGTAAATGGGCTGGTCCACGCCATGACCCTTTTTCAGCTCGGAAAGCTGTTCACATAGCAGGTCCCAGTCTATGGAGTCCGGGTGGTCGTAGTTGTGATGACGCTTCTCCTCTTCGGTAAGGTGACTCAAATCTTTGTAATATGAGTCCTGAGGTATCACCACGACCTTCTCACAGTCGAGTCTGTCCTTGATGGACTGCACGACCGTGGTCTTTCCTGAGCCTGAGCCTCCTGCTATTCCGATGACAAGCATATTAGAATTCAGCGTTCTTAGGAGTACGTGGGAACGGGATGACGTCGCGGATGTTGGTCATACCTGTCACGAACAGAAGAAGTCTCTCGAATCCAAGGCCGAATCCGCTGTGAGGGCATGAACCAAAGCGTCTGGTGTCGATGTACCATTCGAGGTTCTTTCTGCTCATCTTGAGCTCGTCGATGCGCTGCTCGAGTTTTGCGAGTGAAGCCTCTCTCTCTGAACCACCGATGATCTCTCCAATCTTAGGGAAGAGAACATCCATGGCGCGGACTGTCTTTCCGTCTTCATCCTGCTTCATGTAGAAAGCCTTGATCTCCTTCGGGTATCCGGTCAGGATGACTGGCTTGCAGAAATGCTTCTCCACAAGATATCTTTCGTGTTCGCTCTGGAGGTCCACACCCCAGTAGACAGGGTATTCGAACTTGACGCCGTCGGCTATTGCCTTCTCCAGAATCTTGATGCCTTCCGTGTACTCAAGTCTTACGAAATCGGTGCAGGTGACACCCTTGAGCCTTTCGATAAGCTCGTTGTCATATCTGTCGTTGAGGAACTTGATGTCGTCATAGCAGTTGTCGAGAGCATACTGGACAAGGTGCTTGATGAAGTCCTCTGCGAGGTCCATATTGTCGTTAATGTCGTAGAATGCCATTTCCGGCTCTATCATCCAGAACTCGGCCAGGTGACGAGGCGTGTTGGAGTTCTCGGCTCTGAAGGTAGGTCCGAATGTGTATATCTCACCAAGTGCGGTGGCACCGAGCTCTCCTTCGAGCTGGCCGCTTACGGTAAGGCTTGTCTGCTTGCCGAAGAAATCCTTGGAGTAGTCGATCCCGCCTTTCTTGTTCTTTGGAAGAGGCTCGTCAAGATTGAGAGTTGTGACCTGGAACATCTGACCTGCGCCTTCGCAGTCAGACTCGGTGATGAGAGGTGTGTTGAGATAAACAAAGCCCTTTGAGTGGAAATACTCGTGGATGGCGAAAGCCATCTGGTTCCTGATGCGGAGGACGGCTCCGAAGGTGTTTGTCCTCATGCGCATGTGCGCGACTGTCCTCAGGTACTCGAATGTCGTGTCTTTCTTCTGCAGAGGAAATCTCATAGGGTCGCACTCTCCATAGACCTCGATGTCCTTTGCCTGGATCTCAACGGCCTGACCGCTTCCGACTGACTCGACCAATGAGCCGGTGACAACTATGCAGGCCCCTGTGGTGATCTTTGCAAGGATGTCGTCACCGATCAACGTCTTGTCAACGACTATCTGTATGTTATTGATGGTAGAACCGTCATTGAGCGCGATGAATGCCACGTTCTTGTTGCCTCTCTTTGTCCTTACCCATCCTTTGGCGAGAACATCCTTTCCCGGCTCACTTTTGAGCAGGTCCTTGACTTTGGTTCTTACGATACTTTCCATTTGATTGAGAATAATTAAAATACTTAGGGTATATCTTGACAAAGATAATCTTTTTACGCCTATTTGACAATAAAAAAAGCAGCCTCAAATGATGAGACTGCTTCTTTTATAGAGAATTGCCGATTATTACTCGGCCTTTCTTGCCATGTACATGATCTTAAGTGCGGAGCATCTTCTGAGCTCCTGCTTAACATCCGTAATGATACCCATTCTGACATCTTCGTCGGCTCTGATGACGGTTGTCATGAACTGACGGTCGCTTTCACTCATACTTTCACGCTCTGCAGCGATGAAGTCGCGGATGTCGTCCACGGTCTTGAAAGAGTCATTCAACTGGATACGTGCATCTGTACCGTACTGAGCCTGATAGGTTCTGGTAGGGGAACCGATATTCACATATGATGAAAGGTCCTTTCTTTCGAGCTTTGTTACTTCTGAAGCTTCAGGCATCTTGACGATGACCTTGTTCTCAGTTTCACGCATCTGTGTGGTGACCATGAAGAAGAACAGGAGCATGAACACGATATCCGAGAGGGAACTTGAAGTTACTGCAGGAACTTCTTTCTTATTGTTGCTTCCACCGAATTTTGACATAATTCTTTCCTCCTGTTATTTCTTTGATACATCCTTAGGTTCAGCTTCGGAAATGTTCTGAGGGATAGCCTTCTTTGCGATTTCCTGCTGCTCCTCTGTGAGTTTGATAAAGGACTTGCCGTAGTTCTTGTAAGCGAATTCATCACGGAGCTCATTGACTGCCTTGACGAGTTCGTTCTGAACTGCAATATATGCATGGTAGCTGGTACCACGGTCGTTCTGCAGGGAGAAGACACCCTTTGAAACCGGATACTGACCATAACCTTCGATGTCTGTCATTTCCTTTTCTGGAAGATTCGGATCATCTGTAGGGTTTGAAATGAATTCCTTTATCTTGTCTTTAAGCAGACTGATGTCCATAGGCTCACTACCTGCGAGAAGTCTATCAGCTGAGTTAATCTTGACAACGATGATGTTGCGGCGGTTAACTTTCTGGTCCTCCACTTTCTGATTAGGGTCAGGCATAGGAGGAAGACGACGTGACAAAC
>JAZRWN010000059.1:0-25433 GCA_045599725.1 Candidatus Cryptobacteroides sp.
AGTCGCATTTCGCTGTCACACATCGAAGGCTGCACAAGCTCTCCAGTGGGGGAGGTCCTGTGACAGCGAATTGCGGGATAAAGATATAGGCTGGTTCTTCCGTCATTCCTGGCTTGACCCGGAATCTGAGATCCTGAATCAGGTTCAGGATGACGCTTCAACGGGCAGCGAAGGAAATAGATGTGCTGGATCTATGGTACGGGGTCATAGCCTGAGCCTCCCCACGGGTGGCAGCGCATGATGCGTCGGAAAGAGAGCCAGAATCCTTTGAGAGGGCCGTATTTCCGGAATGCCTCCAGAGCGTACTGTGAGCAAGTCGGGGTGAAACGGCAGGTGGGCGGTTTCAGCGGTGATATGCAGATCTGGTAGAACTTGATGAGCATGATGAAAGGGAAGGAGATGACCTTCTTCGCTCCTTTCAATATGTCACCGGCGGATATCATAAGGAGGACAGTTTTCCTGTAAGTGAGCGGAGCACCTCCTCCACCTCGGCAAGGATGACACTGCTTTCCAGCACTTCCTTTGAGTTGTAGAACAGCATCAGGTCGACAGGTGCGGGCGCTGTCAGCAGTTCCTTGCGTGTCCTGTAACTCTCGCGCAGCCGTCTTTTCAGCAGATTCCTCTTCACAGCCCGCTTGAAATTCCTTTTGGGGACAGAGACCAGGACTTTGTTGCATTCTCCGGAACCTGGATAAAGCCAGCAGTATTTAAGGTCGGCGGTGAAGCCCCAGCGGCCTTTTTTGAGAAGGTCGCCCACTGCGGTTTTCCCGGACAGTCTTTCTTCTTTGGACAATGTCTGGGGCATCTGTCTTGAATCTATGCTTTGAGGTAGGCCTCGATGGCGCTTGCGACTGAATGGTACTCCGGAGAAGGAGCCTTGACCGCTATTTCCAGACCGGAGTCCTCCATGGCCTTGACAATGGACTTTCCGTAGGAAATGAACTTGATGTCACCTTGCTTGAACTCCGGGAAGTTCACATACAGGGACTTGACGTCAGAAGGGTTGTAGAACACGACGAGGTCGTAGTAATTCAGTTCCAGGTCCTTCAGGTCCTGAGGGACGGACTTCACGAAGACAGCGGTCGAATACTCCAGGTTCTGTTCGTCGAACAGTTTTGTGAGAGATTCGGAATTCGATGAGTCAGAGGTGGTGATGAGGAATTTCTCCCCCTGGTGCTTCGGGCCGATGAGCCCTATGACTGACTGGGGCGTGCCGTCACCGAAAAAGATCTTCCTTTTCCTGTATACGATGTGCTTCTGAAGATACATGGCCACCGCCTCGGTGGTGCAGAAGTATTTCATCGTCTCAGGAATCTTGACCCTCAGTTCCTCGGCCAGGGTGAAATAGGCGTCGATGGCGTGTCTGGAGGAGAATATGACGGCGGTGAAGTCAAGCAGATTGACCCTCTGTGAACGGAACTCTCTTGAGGAGAGAGGCTCTATGAGGAAGAATGGCCTGAATTCGATGTCGACACCATATTTTTCCGTGAGTGCGGAGAACGGCGAAACGTTTGATGGCGTCTGCTGAGAGATGAGTATCTTCTTAACTGTCATTTGTCTGTAGTCAAAAACCGCGTTCCAGAGCCTTACAGCCATATGTTGGCGGCAATGAGCGCCCCGGTCGGGACGATTTCAAGCGCGCAAAGATACAAAAAAGTCTGGAAATGACTGCAAAACGTGCCTAAAATTTGTCGTTCTCTCACCAGTGAGGCGAGATAGAAAAAGGCGGCCTCGTACAGGAATATGGTCCTGGCGGTATCGTCGGACAGCTGCGTGAAAGAGATGATGCCGGCGGTGAGGATCATCAGCATGGCCAGAACGATGAGGAAATTGAAAAGCGCCTTGTGCGCGCTTCTGAATGTCTCCTGCCTTCTGGCGCGGAGCGAGCAGACAAAATAGCATATGTACCTCAGGGCAAGCCAGATGACCAGAACTGCCAGGGTGCCGGAGAGGTGCCATTCCGGAGGAATCCTGTCAAGCAGTGAGAGTCTTGGCAGGCCGTACCTGTCGGCCACCAGTACAATTGGAAGGAGCCATATCAGGCTCAGAAGGTTCCTGTCGCTCTTAAGCCTGATGCTTGAGTCGATGTTCACGCACCCCTTCCATCTGGTCAGGCTGTCCAGCAGCATGGGGTACAGGTTCAGGAGACTTTTCAGCGTGAGCAGGGCGAGGAGGGTGAACAGGATCACGGCGATGGAGTTGACCGGATAGTCCGCCCATGTCATGTCTGAGGCGACCATGCCTGGGGAGATGCTGTCAGACATTTCGAGCTTCCCAGATAGGAATGCCTTGGCGGCAGGAAGTGTCACTTGTGTGGAGTCGGTCATCAGTTGCCCCGTTTAGCTTTGTAGCCCATGCCGGTGAGCAGGGCGGTGACCTTGTCGCGGAGGTCGCCCTGGATGGTGATCTCCCCGTCCTTCGCAGTACCACCGACGCCGCATTTTACCTTGAGAGCCTTGCCGAGGGCCGCCAGGTCCTCGGATGTGCCGACGAATCCCTTGACGAGAGTCACCTGCTTTCCGGCGCGGCCGCTCCTGTCTATGCAGACGATGAGTTTCTGCTTCTCGGGAGGGAGAGTCTCACACTCTTCCTCGGAACCGTCATCGTAGGTGAAATCCGGATTGGTGGAATACACCACCCCGAGCCTTTTTTTCCAGTCGTTGTCTGCCATGGTGCAAAATCTGCTTTTCGGTGGAACTATTTTTGCAAAGATAGCGAATTCGTTTGTATCTTTGCTTGTTTGAAAAGAATATTCAATTCTTATGGACAACAGAAAATTCACTCTTTGGAACCGTATCGCCGCCGTTTTCGCGCTTCTCGTCTCCGCTGTCACTTACCTGAGCACTGTGGAGCCCACGGCGTCATTCTGGGACTGCGGCGAGTTCATAGCATCATCATACAAGCTTGAGGTCGGCCATCCGCCAGGAAACCCTGTCTTCCAGCTGATAGCCAGGGTGTTCACCATGTTCGGCGACAATACGCACGCCGCTCTTATGGTGAATATCATGAACGCCCTGTGCTCCGCCCTGACCATATACTTCCTTTACCTGACCATTGTCTTCTTCGCGAAGAGGATGGTACGTAAAGGTGAAGATGGCGAATTCACGACTTCCGGGGCCATAGCGGTCATCGGCAGCGCCCTGGTGGGTTCATTGGCGTACTGCTTCTCCGACACATTCTGGTTCTCGGCAGTCGAAGGTGAGGTCTATGCCATGTCCTCCCTTTTCACCGCCCTGGTATTCTGGGCGATGACCAAGTGGTACGAGCAGGCAGACTCTCCTCATGCGAACCGCTGGATAGTTCTGATATCGCTCATAATGGGTCTTTCCATAGGCATTCACCTGCTGAACCTTCTCGCCATCCCTGCGATAGTCTTCATGTACTACTACAAGAAGCGTGAGGACGGCAAGTACAGCTTCAAGGAACTGGTGAAGATCTTCCTGGTCTCTGTGGTGATCCTGGCTGTCATCCTGTTCCTCATCATTCCTTGGCTCCCGAAGCTTGCTGCATATTCCGATCTCTTCTTCGTGAATGTGCTCGGACTCCCGTACAACTCCGGTGCGGCCTTCTTCATGCTCGCTCTGCTGGCTCTGTGCTTCTGGGGACTTTTCAAGACATTGAAGAGCAACAAGGTGTTCTGGAACACGGCTCTCCTGTGCGCCACCACCATCATCATCGGATTCTCGATCTTCAGCATCGACATCATACGCTCATGTGCCAAGACTCCTACCAATGAGTACCAGCCTGACAACGCCTTCACTCTGGTGAGATATCTCTCTCGTGAACAGTACGGCTCGACCCCTCTCGTGTACGGACAGTATTTCGACGCTCCGTATGACCTGTACACTCCTAAGTACTGGGCTCCTCTTAACGGCAAGTACGCGCATGTGGAAGGTCCTGTGGACGCAAAGTACAAACCTTCGGGAAAAATGCTGTTCCCGCGCATGTGGAGCGGACAGGATCCGAAGGCAGTGGAATTCTACGAATCCTACATGAACGGCAAGGGCAGGAAGATAGCCGGACAGGAACACCGCAAGCCGACCATGGGGGCGAATCTCTCCTTCTTCTTCGATTACCAGCTCAACTGGATGTACTGGCGTTATTTCATGTGGAATTTCGTCGGACGCCAGAACGAGATCCACGGCCAGACCCCGGGAGACCTTTTCTACGGAAACTGGGAGAGCGGCATACGCTTCATCGACAATTTCCGTCTCGGCGACCAGTCGGATGCTCCTTCCGTACTGAAGGACAACAAGGGCAAGAACCACTATTTTTTCCTGCCTCTCCTCCTCGGCCTTCTCGGACTGTTCTTCCAGTTCGACCGCGACAAACGCGGATGCTGGCTTGTGTTCCTGATGTTCTTCATGACCGGCATAGCCATCGTGATCTATCTCAACCAGCCTCCTTTCCAGGTACGTGAGAGGGACTATGCATATGCAGGTTCGTTCTACTCGTTCTGCATGTGGATAGGACTTGCTGTGGCCGCACTTTATGAAATGGTCTCCGATGCCCTGAAGGGCAAGCATTCAGTGGCGCTGGCTTCCGTCCTGACGGTCGTCTGCCTCTTCGTTCCCGCACTCATGGCGGCCGAGAACTGGGACGACCATGACCGCTCGAACCGCCGCACTTCCGTGGAGATGGCTTCGAACTATCTCAATTCAGTGGGCCCGAACGGCATCCTCGTCACACATGGTGACAACGACACTTTCCCTCTCTGGTACGCCCAGGAGGTCGAAAATATCCGTACTGATGTCAGAATAGTCAACACTTCCCTGCTTGGAACAGACTGGCATATCGACCAGATGAAGTACGCCAGCAACGAGTCCGCACCTCTGCCTCTGACTGTCGGTCAGGAGCAGTATCTGTACGGCACAAACGAGTACGTTCCTATCTATGACACACGCGAGCAGCCTATGCTTCTGTCGGATGTTATGGCGGTCTTCAAGCATCCTGAAGTCAAGCTCACTCTCCAGAGCGGGAAGAGGTCCGATTATCTCATCTCCCGCAAGCTGATTATCCCGGTGAACAAGGAGAATGCGCTGAAGAGCGGTATCGTGAGCCCTAAGTTCGCCGCTGCCATCCCTGACCAGATAATGCTTGAGATCCCGAAGGGTAAGGAATATCTCTCCAAACCGGAGCTGTTCATGCTTGATCTTCTCTCCAACTATCAGTGGGACAGGCCGTTGAATGTGCTTAATGAAGGAGGCGACATCAATATCGGACTCAAGGACTACCTTATGTACGAGGGGTATTCAGCCAAGTTTGTCCCATTCAAGAATACTATTTCCAACACCGATCCGGGACTGGTGGACACAGACCATCTGTACGACCTCATGACCAATGTGTTCAAGTGGGATGCCATCTCGCGTGATGACTATTTTGTGGATTTCCAGAACCTCTACACCCATATGGGAGTCATGTCCCAGAGAGGCTTGTTCGTCACTGCCGCCACTGCTTTCATGAAGGCAGGAGAAGCGGGACGGGCCAAGGAGATGCTTGACAAGTGCCAGTCTCTGATAAAGCGTGAGAGATATCCTCTGGAGAGCATCGCCCTCGGATTCACCAACAATGATTTCATGGTATGCGAGATGATCTCCATGTACTACAGACTTGGCGAGACGGAGAAGGCCCGCGATCTGGCGGTGAACCTCTTCAATGAACTCCTGACCACGGCCAGGTTCTATCTCGAGTACTACGATTACAGCAAGTCTGACTTCGAGACCTGCGGCCAGTATGTCTATTATCTTCAGGACATTCTGAACAAGGCCGGAGACAAGGATCTTGCCAAGCAGATGACAGGCAACTTCGAGCAGCTCCTCAAAGCCGTGTCAGGCGAGGAGGGCTCGGTGGCCGAAAAGGCATTCTCGATAGGTTAGCGCTTGAGACGCACAAAGATTGAGAGCGGGAGGGCTTTGCCGTAGCGGTCACGCAGGGCGAGCTCTCCGCTTTCCATTTCATAGGAAGTGCTGCCGCCGTTTCTGAAAAACGCCTCTTTCACGACTGTCTCACCCAGAAGGGCGGAGTAGCCGTTCGAGTAGAGGTTCAGGACCATGAACGAGTCTTTCGGCGCCAGTATGCGCGAGACGGTCTTCAGCATGTCGAAAAGGCATTCGTCCAGTTTCCATTTCTCTCCGTCAGGTCCGTGCCCATAGGCAGGTGGGTCCAGGATGACGCCCTGGTAGGTGTTGCCTCTCTTCGCCTCCCTGGCTGCGAATTTCATGGCGTCTTCCACTACCCATCGTATATTGTCAAGCCCGCTCGCCTCCATGTTCTCCTTCGCCCAGGTGACGACCTGGCGGACTGAGTCGAGATGGGTGACATCGGCCCCGGCCGCCTTCGCGGCCAATGAGGCTGCGCCCGTGTATGCGAAAAGGTTCAGCACCTTCGGCTTCGGCCGTCCTTCCTCCGCTGCTTTCTCCACGAGGGCTTTGGTGTTGGAGTATATGTACTCCCAGTTGGCGGCCTGCTCCGGGAACACTCCCACATGCTTGAACGAGGTCAGTCCGAGGCGCAGTCTGAATCTCAGGCCTGGCTGAGGGCTGACATAGCTTATGAACCACTGGTCATCCATCTGTCTCATGCGGTTCCAGGTGCCGCTGTCCTCCTTGCCGGCTTTCCCGAAGCCGGCGCCAGGTGTGAAGCGCGTGTGTATGAGCCGCGACCATTCAGCTTCGCTCATGGTCTTGTCCCAAAGAGCCTTTGGCTCGGGCCTCGCCAGATAGAAGCGCCCGTAGCGTTCGAGTTTTTCGCCCCTGCCGGAGTCTATCACTTCGTAATCCTTCCAGGATTCAGCCGGAAATTCTATTGCCATCGTGAATCGATTTAGTGATGCAAAGATAATTGTATTTCATTAAAATTTTTTAAATTTGTAGCACGGACAAACAATATTATCACTATATGCAACAGTTTATTGATTCCTACGATTTCACTGGCAAGAAAGCCATCGTCAGAGTTGACTTCAACGTTCCGCTCAATGCAGACTTCCAGATCACTGACGACACACGTATCCGTGCGGCCATCCCTACCCTCAAGAAAGTCCTTGAGAAAGGTGGCTCGCTCATCATCATGTCCCATCTCGGACGTCCGAAGGGGGTTGACGCAAAATTCTCCCTCAAGCACATAGTTGACCATGTGTCAGCAAAACTCGGAGTACCGGTACAGTTCGCTGATGACTGCCAGAAGGCCCAGGCCCAGGCAGCAGCCCTCAAGCCAGGTGAAGTTCTCCTTCTCGAGAACCTCCGTTTCTATGCAGAAGAGGAAGGTAAGCCTCGCGGACTCGCAGAGGACGCATCAGACGAGGAGAAGAAGGCGGCAAAGGCAGCCGTGAAGGAGAGCCAGAAGGAATTCGTCAAGACTCTTGCATCTTATGCTGACTGCTACATCAACGACGCATTCGGCACAGCACACCGCGCACACGGCTCAACCGCCCTCATCGCCAAGTACTTCCCGAACGACAAGATGTTCGGCTATCTCATGGAAGGCGAGATCAAGGCTATCGACAATGTCCTCAAGAACGCTCAGCATCCTTTCACCGCCATCATCGGCGGCAGCAAGGTTTCCAGCAAGCTCGCAGTTCTCGAGAACATGCTCGAGAAGGTTGACAACCTCATCATCGGCGGCGGTATGGGCTATACTTTCGTAAAGGCTCAGGGCGGCCGGATCGGCAACTCACTCCATGAGGACGAACTCATGCCTCAGGCTCTCGAAATCCTCGCAAAGGTAAAGGAGAAGGGTGTGAACATTTATATCTCACAGGATACCGTCATCGCTGACAACTTCGCCAACGACGCCAACACCAACACGGTTCCTTCAGATGCTATTCCTGAGGGATGGGAAGGAATGGATGCAGGCGCTGAGTCACTGGCAGTCTGGGAGAAGGTCATCCTCGGGTCCAAGACCCTCCTCTGGAACGGTCCTGTAGGTGTGTTCGAGATGCCTACCTTCGCAAAGGGCACCCTCAAGATCGCCGAGCTCCTCGCTCAGGCTACTGAGGCTGGTGCATACTCACTCGTAGGTGGTGGCGACTCTGTCGCAGCTGTCACCCAGATGGGTTATGCAGACAAGGTGAGCTACGTCTCCACCGGTGGTGGTGCCATGCTCGAGGCTCTCGAAGGCAAGGACCTCCCTGGCATCGCAGCCGTACGCGAGTAATTTCCTGAAAAAGACAATGCAGCTCCGAGGCTCCTGCCCCGGAGCTGTTCTTTTACCGCCGGGTTCTGCTATTTCAGGAAAAATGCTACATTTGCCCTGATTTTTTCATTATGGGACAATACGCGGGAGAAATCATATCTTTGATCGTGGCTCTGTCGTGGACAGCCACGGCCCTGTTCGCTGACATTGCCAGCCACAGGCTGGGTGCACTTCCTCTCAATCTGATCAGGATGGTGCTTTCGCTGGTGATGCTCGGCGTGCTCCTGTGGGTCTCGGTGGGCAGCCCTTTCCCAGTGTATGCTGACACCGCGACGTGGCTGTGGCTCCTTCTGTCGGGGCTTGTCGGATATGTGTTCGGTGATTTCTGCCTTTTCAACTCATATGTGATTTTCGGCTCGCGCTACGGGCAGCTGTTCATGACTCTGGCGCCGCCACTCGCAGGCATCGCCGGCTGGATGATGCTCGGTGAAAGGATGTCCCTGCACTCCTGGCTTGCCATGCTGGTCACGCTCACAGGTATCGCCATCTCCATCCTGGTCAGAGGAGGAGGGGAGAGCAAGCACAAGGTGGAGCTCAAACTCCCTCTCAAAGGTGTGCTTTTCGGGATCGGTGCCGGAGTGGGGCAGGGCGTGGGGCTTGTGCTCAGCAAGATAGGCCTGGAGCACTATACCTTGGCGCTCCCTTCAGATGCTCCGGAGATGATGGATATCATGATGCCGTTCGCAGGAACCTTCATCAGGGCGGTGGCTGGTCTGGCCGGATTCTTCACCTTGCTGTTGGTCAAAGGGAAGCTGAGCAGTGTCAGGACGGCTTTTTCTGACCGGAAAGGTATGACTTTCGCCACTCTCACCACCTTCTTCGGACCTTTCCTGGGTGTGTCCCTCTCGCTGATGGCTGTGCAGTATGCCGAGGCGGGGATTGCTTCCACGCTTATGGCCCTGACCCCAGTCCTCATCATTGCTCCGTATGCTCTGATCAACCATCAGAAGGTCTCCGTAAAAGAGATATTCGGCACCCTGGTGACCATCGGCGGAGTCGCGATGTTCTTCCTTCTGTAGACCTGTCCTGTCCTCGTCTTTTCATAACCGCCAGCGAAGCTGGTGGCAAGGAATAATTTTTGAAGGACAAAGTCTGCTTTCAAATGTAGATGATATGAAAAAATTCATTCTCAGCCTGACTGTCCTGTTATGTGCGACGGGCGTGAACGCGCAGACCATGCGCTACCTTCAGCCTGCGGCAAGTTTCAACGAAGCTCTGCCTCTCGGCAACGGGCACATTGGAGCCATGATATACGGTGGGGTCGAGGACGATCTGATAAATCTGAACGAAGCGACACTGTGGGGTGGCAGCGGTGCCGACAACAATCCTGTCCCTGATGGCCCGGAAAGGCTGAAAGATGTGCGCGAAGCCCTTTTCCGTGAAGACTGGCAGGCCGCCAGACAGCTCCTCGTGCCGATGCAGGGCCCGAACGCCATGTGCTTCCTTCCCATGGGTGACCTGCACATCCGTCAGTCATCTTTCAGACCTGCCAGGCAGGAGGACAACGGTACTGACACATACGTCCGTATGCTGAGCCTTGATGACGCCGTGGCGCGCACCGTGTTCGTCAGAAACGGAGTGAAATATGAACGCGAGTATTTCGTCTCGTATCCCGACCGCGTCATGGTCATCCATCTTACCGCCTCCGAGCCTCGGGCCCTCAACTTCTCCCTCGACGGGGAATCCCCATGGACAGGAGTGAAGGTGGAGAGCCTCTCCGACACTTCTTTCTGTGTCAGCGGACAGCTAGGATGGTACATGGGTTCCGATCCGCAGTATCCTTTCGTGATGACCGGTCCGGGCGGGGAAAAAGGAATGCGTTACCGCTATGTCGTCAAACTGGTGGAGTGCGACGGAGTGTGCTACACCGGTCCGGGCCTGCGGGTGAGCAATGCTTCTTCCGCAACCATACTCATCAGCGCCGCGACGAGTTTCAACGGTTTCGACCGGGATCCGGACTTGTTCGGTGTGGACGAAACTGCATTGGCCGAAGGCTGGATGAATGCTGCGGAAACAAAGGGTCTCGATGAAATCAGAGAAGCTCACATCGCTGATTATCACGGACTTGCTGACCGCGTCGACCTCAATCTCTCCGGGTGTGACGATCCTGCCCTCGAAGCAATGCCTGTGGACAGGAGGCTTGAGCGCTACGCTCTCGGAGATCCAGATCCCGGTCTGGAACGGATGTATTTCCGCTTCGGAAGATACCTTCTCATCAGCAGCACACGCGAGGATGGCGTGCCCGCCAATCTTCAAGGCATCTGGAACAACTCCCGCCATCCTGCTTGGGGTTCTGAATACACGACGAACATAAACCTCGAGATGAACTACTGGCCGGCGGAGCCGCTTGCCATGAGCGAACTGACCGCGCCGCTGTTCCGTTTCATCAAGGACGCCTCATTCAACGGAGCACAGGTAGCGCGCAACATGTACGGCATGCGCGGCTGGACGGTGCACCACAATTCCGACATCTGGGCTGCCGCCAATCCGGTCGGCGAGAAGGAGGGCGATCCGATGTGGGCGAACTGGGCTATGGGTGGAGCCTGGCTGTGCCAGCACCTCTATGAGCATTACCGCTTCACCGGGGACATCGATTTCCTCAGGGACACCGCCTATCCTCTGATGAAGGGCGCGGGCGAGTTCCTGCTCGACTGGCTTGTGATGAAGGACGGGGAGTACATCACCGCTCCTTCCACATCTCCAGAGAACAAATTCATCGACGAGAACGGAAACACAGGAGTCGTGACGATGGGTTCAGCGATGGATCTTGAAATCTCCTGGGATCTACTCACGAATCTCATTGAAGCCAGCGAAGTTCTCGGGGTGGACGAGCGTCTCAGGAGCCGCTGGACCGAGGTCAGGAGCATGCTTCATCCTCTGCAGGTCGGGAAGAAAGGGAATCTTGTCGAATGGTACAAGGACTGGGAGGATGAAGACCCTCAGCACAGGCACGTCTCTCACCTTTTCGGCCTTTATCCAGGCCGCCAGATATCACCGCTCAGCACTCCTGAACTTGCGGATGCCGCGAGGAAGACCCTTGAAATCAGAGGTGACGGCGGCACAGGCTGGAGCAAGGCGTGGAAGATCAATTTCTGGGCGCGTCTCCTGGACGGCGACCACTCATATCTGATGTTGAGGCAGTTGTTGTCACAGTCCACTCTTCCGAACCTTTTCGACAACCATCCGCCTTTCCAGATAGACGGCAATTTCGGCGGTATCGCCGGTATGGGTGAGATGCTGCTGCAGAGCCAGAATGACGAGCTTCATCTTCTTCCGGCACTGCCGTCTGCATGGAAGGAAGGCTCGGTCAGCGGCCTGCAGGCGCGCGGCGCGTTCACGGTGGACATTTCGTGGAAGGACGGGCGTCTCTCCGAGGCCGTTATACTGTCCAGGAAGGGAGGTGTGTGCACTGTCCGCACTCCTGTCCCCGTCGTGGTCACGCGGTCTCAGAAAGGTAAGCCAGCATCGTCTCACACTCAGAAAGATGGCTCATTTTACATAACCACTTTCAAGACTGCTGAGGGTGAATCCTATAGGCTCTTTGCATATTAATTGTTATATTTGCAGAATTATGGACTTTCTTGTAATACACTGGCATGTCAACCCGGAGATATTCCATATCGGTCCGGTCAGCATAAGATGGTATGGCCTGCTTTTCGTGGCGGGCTTCATCCTCGGTTTCTATCTTTTTGAATGGTTCTGCAAGAGGGAGAAGGTCTCGGACAAGATCCTTGACCCGCTTCTCGTGACGCTCATGGTCGGCACCATAGTCGGTGCGCGCCTTGGTCACTGCATCTTCTACCAGCCGGACTACTACTTCGGTTCATGGCAGGGTTTCTGGGAGATTTTCCAGCCGTGGAAGGGCGGTCTCGCCAGCCATGGCGGTGCTTACGCACTTCTTCTGGCGATGTGGTGGTTCGCTCACAAGTATGGAAAGAAGAATCATTTTGACTTCCTCTGGATAATGGACCATCTTTGCATAGCCGTGGCGTTCGCAGGATGCTTCATCCGCCTCGGAAATCTTTTCAACTCAGAGATTTATGGATTTGAGACAAGCCTTCCATGGGGTTTCATCTTCGAACTCCGCGGAGAGACTGTGCCAAAGCATCCGACCCAGCTTTACGAGGCGGGCTCCTACCTCATCCTCGGACTCATCCTTCTCTGGCTGTACTGGAAGAAAGTGGACAAGCTGCCTCGCGGCTTCTTCTTCGGACTCTTCATGCTGGTCTGCTTCGGCATGAGATTCATCATCGAGTTCGTCAAGGAGCGCCAGGTTGACTTCGAGGAGGGCATGCTGCTGGATCAGGGACAGTTGCTGTCCATTCCGTTCATAATAGCCGGTATCGTCATGCTGGTATATGCATACAGGAAGAAGACCCCTGCCATGGCTGTGCATCCGTCCGCGCCGAAGAAAGCTGAGACACACTTTGCACGGTCTTTGAATTAATAATACATCAAAGCATTTGTTTGATTTGAAACATAAATGAATTATGAAGAAATATTTTGTTCTGACCACCCTTCTCGGAATGCTGCTCCCTGGTTTTGTGGCAGTTGCACAGGATAATTCGCAGGAAGATCCGCCTACAGTGCTGACACTCGACCAGGCTGTTCAGATCGCCTTGAGTGAGAATATGTCTGTCAAAGTGGCAGACAAGGAGATTGAGAGGGCGGAATATGCCAGAAAGGGTACATATGCATCCCTTTTCCCTCAGATAGATGCATCAGCATCATATTCCCGTACCATCAAGAAACAGGTGATGTACATGGATTTCGACATGGGGTCCCTCGGCGGCGGTGGCGGAATGACGGAGGAAGGCGCCGTGCCTGAGGATATTGCGACTAAGGCAGCCAGCAAGAGTTCCGGAGGCATGACTGCAGGAGGCGGTATCGAGGTAGGACGTTGGAACACCTACTCCGCCGGAATGCAGGCTGCCATGCCGCTGATCAACGCGCAGCTTTGGAAGAGCATCAAAATTTCCGGTCAGGACGTCGAACTTGCTGTTGAGAAGGCGCGCTCTTCACGTCTGGAGACTGTCACCCAAGTCAAGCAGGCGTTCTTCGGAGTCCTTCTGGCCAAGGAGGCATTCAACGTTTACAAGGAGGTCTATGAGAACGCTCTCGAGAATTTCGAGCAGACTGAAAAGAAATATAACGCTGACAAGGCATCCGAACTCGACTACCAGAGAGCCAAGTCGACTGTCCAGAACGCCATCCCGAATGTTTACGACGCCGAAAGCTCCGTGGTTCTCGGACTCTGGCAGCTCAAGGCTGTCATGGGCATCGACCTTGATGAGAACATCGACGTGGCCGGTTCACTCATGGACTATGCGGACAGCATGCCGCTGACAGTGTATGCCGACGACGAACTGACTCTTGAGAACAACTCCTCGCTCCGCCAGCTCGGCATTCAGGCGGAGGAACTTGCCAACAACATCAAGATCCAGCAGTACGCATCGCTTCCTTCACTCGCGCTCTCATTCTCATACAGCTTGAACGCCATGACCAATGACTTCAAGTTCAGCGAGTACAACTGGTCGCCTTATTCTGCGGTCGGTCTCAGCCTTTCCATTCCTATCTTCGCTGGCGGCAAGCGCACGAATGCGGTGCGCCAGGCACGCAACCAGCTTGAGCAGCTCAGCCTTCAGAGCGAGAATGCTGAAAGACAGCTCAAGATCGCCATCCGCCAGTATCTGAACCAGATGGAGACCAGCATGAAGAACTTCAGTTCCGCTGAATCAGGAGTCGAGACTGCGCGCAAGGCTTATGATATCGCCGCCAAGTCATACAATCTCGGACGCAGCACCATCACTGAGCTCAACAACGCCCAGCTCGCTCTCACCCAGGCACAGCTTGCTCTCTCTCAGGCAGTTTACAGTTTCATGACCGCCAAGGCAAGCCTCGAACAGACCCTCGGAAAAGATTTCAATGAAGAATAACTCTCACAGAACAAATAGACAAAAGATATGAAAAAGACTATTATCAGGACAATGATTCTTGGAGCCGCCGTCGTGGTGGCCGTATCCTGCGGCAACAAGCCTTCAGCCAGCAAGCCGGCGTTTGGCCCTATGGGGATGGAAGAGGACGCGGTTCCTAATGTAACCATCACCACCACAGAATTCAAGGACGTTCCTCAGACGGAAGTGTATTCAACCAGCGTGCAGGCTTACGTAGTCAACAACGTAGTGCCTCAGGCCGGTTCCAGGATCAAGAAGATAAACGTTGAGATCGGTGATTTCGTGAGCAAGGGCCAGATTCTCGCCGAGATGGACCAGACCAACCTCGAGCAGACCAAGCTCAAGCTTGACAACGACGCTCTCGAACTTTCACGCCTTCAGGAACTCTATGAGGCAGGAGCTCTCTCAAAGTCTGACTACGAGGCCATGCAGCTTTCATACAATGTCAGCAACACCCAGTACAACAACCTCGTCGAGAACACCATCCTCAGGTCTCCTGTCAGCGGTGTGGTCACTGCGAGAAACTATGACGTGGGTGACATGTACGCGATGGCTTCCCCTATCTTCGTGGTCCAGCAGATCACTCCTGTGAAGCTTCTTGTCGCCATGTCAGAGACCGATTATTCCAAGGTCAAGAAGGGTGACGAGGTCGAGATAAACGTTGACGCCATTCCTGACAGAACTTTCACAGGCAAAGTCAACCGCATCTATCCTGTCATTGACCCGACTTCACACACTTTCACTTCAGAGGTAGTCGTAGCCAACAACGACCGCGTCCTCCGCCCGGGCATGTACGCCCGCGCCAAGGTCACATTTGCAGTGAACCACAGTATTGTCATTCCTGATGTCGCTGTCGTGAAGCAGCAGGGCTCCGGCCAGAAGTCAGTCTTCGTGCTGAACGGGGACAACACCGTCACCTCCAAGTTCATCACCCTCGGCCGTCACACAGGATCAGAGTATGAGGTTCTCGAAGGCCTCGAGGAAGGTGAGAAGATAGTCGTCAGCGGTCACACCGCTCTCAAGAACGGCTCTGAAGTCAATGTAATCAACTAGTCGGAAATACATTATGAGCATATACAGAACTGCGGTGAAGAATCCGGTCACGACGGCATTGATTTTCATTGCCTTCATGGTCTTCGGTATCTTCTCCCTGATGAGGACCTCCATCGCTCAGCTTCCGGAGATCGACGCGAACACCATCATGGTGATGTCGTCCTACCCTGGAGCGAGTGCGGCGGATATAGAAAACAACCTTACGAAGCTGCTTGAGAACTCCCTGAACGGCGTGAGCGACCTCAAGAGCCTTACCTCGACCTCAAGGGAGAACATCTCCCTCATCCAGCTCGAGTTCAGATACGGCATTGACATCGACGACGCCACCAACAACGTCCGTGATAAACTGGACATGGTGAACTCTCAGCTGCCGGACGGAGCCTCCGTCCCGGTTATCTTCAAGTTCAGCGCGGACGACATGCCTATCATGATTCTGTCCGCCACGGCGGATGAGAGCCTTCCTGGCCTGGACAAGATCCTTGATGACAAGCTTGCCACTCCGCTTGCACGTGTTTCCGGTGTGGGTACGGTTTCCGTATCGGGAGCTCCGACACGTGAGATCCAGGTTTACTGCGATCCTAACAAACTTCAGGCTTATGGCTTGACAGTCAGTAATATAGCTACAATCATCGCAGCTGAGAACAGGAATGTGCCATCCGGCAATATCGACATCGGATCGAATGTTTATTCGCTCCGGGTCCAGAAGGAGTTCACAGATCCGTCCGAACTTCTGGACATCGTCCTGGGATCATCCAATGGCCATACTGTTTATCTCCGTGACGTCGCCACAGTCCGTGACGGCAGCCAGGAGAAGGAGATGGAGTCATATACGAATGGTGTCCGTTCCGCTCAGGTCGTCATCCAGAAGCAGTCCGGAGCCAACACGGTAAACGTCATAAAGAACGTCAAGAAGCAGCTCAAGGTCATTGACGAGAATCTTCCTGACGATATCGAGATCACCACTGTCATCGACTCTTCCGACAATATCATCAACACCATCAACACCTTGAAGGAGACCATCCTTATCACTTTCATCGTCGTCATGCTCGTGGTGTTCATATTCCTCGGCAGATGGAGAGCGACATTCATCATCGTGCTTTCCATCCCTATCGCCCTCCTGGCGTCGCTTGTCTATCTCTTTGCCACGGGTAACACATTGAACATCATCTCGATGTCCGCACTGTCCATTGCGATAGGTATGGTGGTGGATGATGCCATCGTGGTGCTGGAGAATGTCACGACTCACCTGGAACGAGGGGAGAAGCCGAAGGAGGCCGCCGTTCACGCCACCTCCGAGGTTGCCATCTCCGTCTTCGCTTCCACATTGACCATGCTCTGTGTGTTCATCCCGCTCACCATGATGACAGGTATGGCAGGTATCATGTTCAAGCAGCTCGGATGGATCGTCAGCATCATCATGATAGTGTCCACGACCGCGGCTCTCACACTCGTGCCTATGCTCTGCTCGAAGATGCTCAAGGCAGGCCCTAGAACAGGTAAGCTCCACAATACCATCTTCGGCCCTATCAATAAGTTCCTTGACTGGATATCACGTGGTTATGGTCATGTGATCCGCTGGTGCACCACCCACCGTCCGGCAGTCATCATCGGTGCTTTCGTAGTATTCCTGCTGTCGATGATTGCATTCGTGCCGGGTCTCAAGACCGAGTTCTTCCCTCAGAGTGACCAGGGTCGTCTCACAGTGAACGTGGAACTCCCTGCAGGTACTGCACAGGAAGTCACTGCCGAGTTCGCGAAGAAATTCTATGCCCAGATGGTTGAAGATATCCCTGAGATCAAGATATGCAGTTTCAGCTATGGCCAGGCCGATTCCGACAATACTTTCGCTTCAATGAGAAGCAACGGAGCCAATGTCCTTTCTTTCAATGTGAACATTGGCAGTATGGAACTTCGCGAGAGGAGCGCCGCAGAGATAGCGGACGTAATCCGCGGCGAGCTCAGAATGTATCCTGAGGTCAAGAAAGCCACTGTCAGCGAAGGTATGGGTATGGGTGGTGCGTCCATGATCGATGTTGAGATCTACGGATTCGATTTCGAGTCCACCGACAGGGTGGCGCAGGCTATCAAAGAGCGCATGCTTACTCAGCCTGAGTTCGCCCAGGTGACAGTCAGCCGTGAAGAGTACACTCCAGAATTCCAGTTCGACTTCGACAGAACCAAACTTGCTCTGAACGGTCTCACCTCATCAACCGCCGGCGCTGCGTTCAGCGCTGCCATGAGCGGATCAGTCGCCTCCTTCTATCGTGAGGACGGAGAGGAGTACAGCATCCGTGTCCGCTATGCTCCTGAGTTCAGAACCAGCATAGAGGATATGGAGAATATCGTCATCTACAATGCTTACGGCCGTCCTGTCAGAATGAAGGAACTTGGCGAGATTGTGGAATCCAAGGTCCCTCCTACCATCGAGAGAAAGGACCGTGAGAGAGTCATCACTGTCACCGGCATCGTCGCACGCGGCGTCGCCCTCAGTGAGGCTGTCGAGTCTGCACAGGGTATCATCGACACTACGGAGATTCCTTCCGAACTCCAGACCATCATTTCTGGAGACTATGAAGACCAGCAGGAGATGTTCGGCGACATGCTTACGCTCATACTCCTTATCATCATAATGGTTTACATGGTCATGGCATCACAGTTCGAGTCATTCCTGAGCCCGTTCGTGATCATGTTCTCTGTTCCGTTCGCTCTTACCGGCGTCCTTCTGGGACTTTGGATCACCAATTCCGCCCTTGGTATGATGGCGATGGTCGGTATCATCATCCTTCTGGGTATAGTTGTGAAGAACGGTATCGTGCTTATCGATTACACTATCCTCTGCCGTGAAAGGGGCATGGGAGCCATCGAAGCATCAGTCACTGCGGCCAGAAGCCGTCTCCGTCCTATCCTTATGACCACCCTCACCACCGTTCTTGGTATGCTTCCTATGGCCATAGGTCGAGGTGAAGGCGCTGAGATGTGGAACTCCCTTGGTGTCACTGTATGCTGGGGTCTTTCCATCTCCACAGTCATCACACTTGTGATCATCCCTACCATCTATTGTTCATTCGCAGTCAGACAAGAGAAAAAACCCAAGAAATAATGAAAGCTATCTTTGTATCATACAGCCAGGCTTACAATGAAGAAATCGTTGAGGTCCTGGAGGCTAACGGACAGAGAGGATATACTGCATGGCAGGACATCCAGGGTCGCGGAGGTGTGGACGGAACTCCGCATCTTGGCACCCACGCATGGCCAGAGATGAACCATGCCCTCCTCACCATGGTGGACGACGACAAGGTGGAAGGTATCATGCGTGACCTCAAGGTCAAGGACGAGGCTTATCCTGACCTCGGACTGAGAGCATATGTCTGGAACATAGAACAGACTCTCTGACACAGGGCCATCCTTGAATTGAAATCTCTTAATATTTGATTATATGGCAACAGTTATTACCAATACCAATATCTCTGAAGTACTTTCCGGAACACTTCCGGTAATGGTTGACTTCTGGGCGACATGGTGCGGACCTTGCCGTATGCTTTCTCCTACTGTGGATGACATCGCAGCGGAATATGAAGGCAGGGCGGTGGTCGCCAAGTGCAATGTCGATGACTCTGACGAGGTGGCTATGCAGTTCCGCATCAGGAACATACCTACTCTCCTGTTCTTCAAGAACGGTGAACTTGTCGAGAGGCTTGTAGGTGTCGTTTCGAAGCAGGAGATCGCAGCTGTCCTTGATTCTTTGATGTAAGAACACCAAGGCATTTTATGGACAGGCATTCCATCCTGGAATATCTCGGATCCGACTGGAGCAGGACGGAAGAGCTGATTTCGTCCTCTCTTGCCAGTGATATCAATCTTCTTGACAGCACAAACCGGTCTATCCTGGAACATTCGGGCAAGAAGCTCAGGCCTATGATGTCACTTCTGATGGCGAAAGCATGCTCGGACGGACCCTTGTCTGAAGACAGTATCAGATTTGCTGCGGCGGCAGAACTTCTGCACAATGCGACTCTGCTTCATGATGATGTCGCGGACCGGAGCGAGACCAGGCGCGGAGTACCTACAGTAGCATGCCTGCTCGGTGACACTCCGTCTGTGCTGATCGGAGATTTCTGGCTTGTGAAAGCGGTAGAGGCAGTGCTTTCCGCGGAGCATCACAGCGATGAGGTCACCAGACTTTTCTCCCGCACGCTGAGCAACCTGGCGGAAGGGGAGATGCTCCAGCTTCAGAAAGCGTCCGGAGGTGACACTTCAGAGGAAGACTACTTCAGAATCATCTATTCGAAGACCGCCTCCCTTTTCGTTGCAGGATGTGTGTCTGCGGCCATTTCGGTGGACGCTCCAGAGGAAATAAAGGAAGCCGCAAGACAGTATGCCGTGTCTCTTGGACTTGCATATCAGGTCAAAGATGACATCATGGACTATGAAGGCGGGGATATCGGCAAGCCGACCGGAGTTGACTTGAAGGAGCAGAAGATCACTCTTCCTCTGCTGGGAGCTCTCCTGTCTGCGGACAAAGATACAGAGAGGCGTATCCGCAGCATGGTGTGCGGGATTCCCGACCATCCTGAGAATGTAGATGCCATTGTGGACTTTGTCAAGACCGGCAATGGTATCGCTTATGCAGAAATGAAGCTTTCCGAACTGTGCGGGAAGGCGGCGGAAGCCCTTTCCGTCCTGCCTGACAGTCCGGCAAAGGAATACTTGATAGAACTTGCCCGTTACACGGGTGAAAGGAAAAAATGAAGATTGATGAGATAGTCGGCAACGATGATGTGAGGAAGGCCCTTGTCGGAATGGTGGACAGCGGCCGGCTTCCGCATGCTGTCATGTTCTATGAGAACGACGGTTGCGGAGCACTTGTCCTTGCTCTCTCATTCCTCGAGTATCTCACTGGCTCTTCCAAGGTGTCGAGACTGACTCATCCGGACCTGCATTTTGTCTTCCCGGTCACGAAGGGGAGCAAGGTGTCGACAGACAAGCCGACCTCCGAGTCGTACCTCAGCTATTGGCGCGAGCTTGTCCTGGCGAATTCTTATTTCCTTGAGAATGAGCTTAATGACGCACTTGGCATCGAAGGGAAATCTTCCATTATCGCGATAGCGGAGGCAAAGTTCATCATCGAGAAACTCTCTTTCCTTCCACTGGAGCAGGGCTACCGCGCGATAGTGGTCTACCTGCCGGAGAGGATGAACGCCGAGACAGCGAACAGGCTGCTCAAGAGCGTCGAGGAACCGCCGGAGAAGACGGTCTTCATCTTCATCACCCATGCCCCGGAGAAGGTTCTCACGACCATCTCCTCCCGTTGCCTGGGCATAAGGCTGCTGCCACTGACAAAGGAGCAGGTGGCAGAGGTGCTTGTCAAGGAGTTCGGCAAGTCCCAGGAAGAGGCTGAAAGCGCAGCGGCTGTTTCGGGAGGAAGTGTGGGCAGGGCGCTTGACTACCTTTCGGAGAATGAGGACAATGCTGCTGAGGCGGCACTCTTCTCCTCCCTTATGGACTCGTTGCTGGCAAAGGACCTTCAGGTAGCGCAGGATGTTGCCGACCAGCTCTCGTCCCTACCATCGAGGGAGAGCGCCAAGTCGTTCTGCAGGTATGCCGCCGAGAGTTTGAGGAAGATTTTCATGCTCCAGCAGGGGCTCCCTCAGATAGCGGGGGTCACCGCCCAGGAGAAGGAATCTTTCGACGGATATTCACGCCGCTGCCGCAAGTCATTCGCGCGCAATGCCACTCCTCACCTCGACAGGGCGAGGATGCTGATTGACCGCAACATTAATTTGAAAATCATGTTCTGTGACCTTGTCAACAGACTTTATACCATAGTCTAATGGAAGATAATACCAACAACGAGGCCTTGTATTTCGACTGCAGCCGCGGATGCACCACCGCCAGGGATCCTCAGACCGGAGAATATGACTGCAACTACCGTCAGGGCTGCTGCAAGCTGAAGGATTATGACTGGCTGAGCGGTGTCACCCAGGCCGGGAACGCCGACCTTTACGAGGTGCGTTTCAAGAACACCCGCAAAGGCATATACATCAATAACTCGGGCCAGAATGTCCGCACCGGTGACATGGTCATTGTCGAGGCCACAAACGGCCATGACCTCGGAATCGTGACTCTCGAAGGTCCGGTCGTGCTCAGGCAGATGAGATGCAAAGGCATCAATCCTGAGACCACGGAGTTCAAGAAAATCTACCGCAAGGCCCGCCAGTCCGACATCGTCAAATGGCAGGAGGCGATAGCGCGCGAGCAGGAGACCATGATCAAGTCCCGCCGTATCGCCGCGGAGATGGGTCTCGAGATGAAGATCGGTGACGTCGAGTTCCAGGGAGACGGCACGAAGGCCATCTTCTACTATATCGCGGACGGCCGTGTGGATTTCCGCCAGCTCATCAAGGTATTTGCGGAGGAGTTCCGCATCAGGATAGAGATGAAACAGATCGGCGCCCGCCAGGAGGCCGGCCTTATCGGAGGTCTCGGTGTCTGCGGCCGCGAACTATGCTGCGCAAACTATATAACGAGTTTCCAGTCCATCACCACTTCAGCTGCGCGCTGCCAGGACCTTTCGCTCAATCCGCAGAAGCTCGCTGGTCAGTGCGGCAAGCTCAAATGCTGTCTGAATTACGAGGTGGCCACATATCTGGACGCCCAGTCCCGTATTCCGAAGGTCAGTGAGCCTCTGGAGTTCGAGGACGGTCTCGCATATTTGATGAAGACAGATATCCTCAAGGAGATCATGTACTTCTCCTATGACAAGTCTTCGCAGGCGGAACTTTACCCTCTCGAAGCTTCTGAGGTCCGTGAGATCATCAAGATGAACCGGAACGGCGTGAAGCCGGAGTCGCTGCAGAGCGAGCCGGAGCCGTCAGTTCCTGAATTCATCACAGCGGTGGGAGATGACAGCATCACCCGTTTCGACAATCCGGAACGCAGGAAGTCCAGATCACGTCACCGTTCGGGCAAGGGAGGTCAGAGAGGCAATGCCGGCGGTAACAATGGCGGTAACAATGGCGGCAATGGTGGTGGCAACCGTGGAGGCGGCCAGCGCAACAGGGGTCCGCGCAACAAGGGCCAGGGCGGTCAGAACGGCAATAATAACCAGAACAAGCAGTAGCCCATGAAGTTCCGGGTGCTGATGATAGTGGCGCTTGCCACCGTTTTCCTTGGATGCTCCCGTCCCGCGTCGTACGAGAAGTTCGTCAGGACAGGGAACAAGGGAAACGACGGGCTCTATCACTATTCCTTGGACATGTCGGATTCGCTGTGTACATATGATGTTTATTTCTATTCCCGCATAGACTGCAGCAGTACGCGTCTTGCCGGAGTCAGGGATTTCCCCTTGAATGTCACCTGGATATCTCCGGATGGACAGAAGTATGTGGAGAAGGTGTACTTCAAGGTCCATGGTGACATTGAGGACAATGACTTCTATTCAAGGCAGTACAAGTTCCTTTACCGCAGCGGGCTTGTCCCGGTCCGATGGGGGGAGTGGAAGCTGGATGTTCGTATTGATTCGGACCAATTTGTGCCTGGCTTCAGGGGATTGGGTGTCATCTGTAAGAAAAATTTGTAGAAATGGGTCACGACAAACTCAGAAAATTCGCCGAGAACGAGACTTTCGGATGTCTTCTGCAGCCTTCCGCCCAGGAGTTGCTGGCTGATGGCTATTTCAATCTGCGGGACCATGAGATAAAGGGCCGCTGGAACGAAACCATGTTCGCGAAGCCTCAGCCGATAGTGCTTGAACTTGGCTGCGGCAAGGGTGAATATACGATAGATCTGGCACAGAGGAATCCTGAGTTCAACTATATCGGTGTGGATATCAAGGGGGCGCGTCTCTGGAAGGGGGCGAAATATGCTCATGAGCACGGTCTCGGCAATGTGGCTTTCCTGCGCACGCGCATAGAGTTCATCACCGCTTTCTTCGCTCCCGGGGAGGTTTCTGAAATCTGGCTGACTTTCTCTGATCCGCAGATGAAGAGCGAGAACAGCAGGTTGTCGTCTCCGCTGTTCCTTGAGCGTTACCGCAGTTTCATGGCGCCTGGCGGCATCGTCCATCTGAAGACTGACAGCCGTTTCCTTCATGAGTACACTCGTGCGGTGTGCGAGGCCAATTCGCTTCAGGTCCTCGCCTGCACCACCGATCTCTATGGCACTCCGCGTGAGGAACTGTATTCGTCCGTCCTGGGCAAGTCACCCGCTCCGCTGACAAGCAGCCTTCGGCGAAACGCTCCGCTTGCTGACTTGCCACAGTCCGGTGAAGATGTTCCACGCGCACTTACCGAGGATTCAGTCGATGCGATTTATGAAGTGCAGACGTTCTACGAAAGAATGTTCCTGCAGCAGGGTTACAAGATCACATACCTGTCATTCGTGATAGACCACGAGGGTGAGTACATCCATCCGGAGTTTGATGAAGAGTACTGGCGGGAAGTGGAAGGACCGCGCCGCTCGTTTGACCATCAGCCCACAAAGGGCCACAAACCTGAATAGACTATGCCGAAGGCTAAAAGCAAGATACAGATATCAAACCGAAGGGCCTCGTTCGACTACGAGTTTCTGGAGACCTATGAAGCCGGAATAGTGCTCGTGGGCACGGAGATCAAATCGCTCCGTCAGGGCAAGGCGTCACTCTCTGACGCATACTGCTATTTCGTGAACGGCGAGCTCTATGTAACGGGCATGAACATCTCCACCTACTTCTGGGGCTCCTGGAACGGACATGAGCCGGCCCGCGACCGTAAACTTCTGCTGACCAAGCGGGAACTGCGCCATCTGGCACAGGCCGTCAAGCAGAAAGGCCTCACCATAGTCGCCGTGCGTGCTTATATTGCCGAAAACGGCTACGCCAAACTTCATATCGCCCTGGCCAAGGGAAAGAAGGAGTTTGACAAGCGCCAGACCATCAAAGAGAAAGACATACGCCGCGAAATGGAGCGCGGATAGACCACGATATGCCGAAGATCAGACTGCCACTTCCTGCTGAACTCCCTGAGGGCGAGGAGATTGATGTCGAGTCGCTGGTGCGCTCATACCGCGCCGGTGAGACTGACTTGATCTGCGTGCTGGGCCCGACCGCTTCCGGCAAGACCCGCTACGCCGTGCAGCTTGTGCAGCAGATAGAGGCCCTGCCTGAAATCGGCCTGAAGTGTGAGATCATTTCCGCCGACTCCCGTCAGGTGTACCGCGGGATGGACATAGGCACGGGCAAGGATCTCGGCGAGTACGGTGACATCCCGTATCATCTCATCGACATACGTTCTGCCGGCTCCCGGTACAATGTCTATGAGTTCCAGAAGGATTTCGTGAAAGTTTACCAGGATATCCGTGGCAGGGGAGCACTCCCTGTGCTATGTGGGGGGACTGGCCTGTATATCGAGGCTGCCACCTGCGGCTATGACTTCAATCTCGAAGTCCCCACCGTGGACGTGTCGCTGCTGCCTCACAGCACGTATTACATAGGTACGCTTGTAGATCGCGAGACCAGGAACGCCCGCATCGACGTCCGCCTGAAGGCTCGTCTTGAGGAAGGGATGGTGGAAGAAGTCAAAGGGCTTCTGGATTCCGGTGTCCCGGCTGAAGCCCTTATCTATTACGGACTTGAATACAAGTTCGTGACACAGTATGTTCTTGGGATTCTTTCTTACGAGGAGATGTTCACACTCCTCTCAAATGCCATACATCAGTTTGCCAAGCGCCAGATGACCTGGTTCCGAGGCATGGAGCGCGACGGTCTCGTCATCCACTGGACAGAGGTGTAAGAAAGATTCATACATATTTACAATTTACCTACCCTGATTTATTTTTTTATACGTTTTTGACGATTGTCTTCCATAGATTGCGGCTATAAACATCAGTAAATGCTTATTTATGGAAAACAACGTATCACTCACCGGAAAGGAACCGGTTTTCTTCAGTCCGGTATCCGACTGGGGATTCCATCGTATCTTTGGAAACCCTGCAAACTCCAAACTTCTTAAGTACCTCCTGAATACCATCATCGATGACAAGAACATCCTGACGGTGACGCTTCGCGATCCCAACCACCAGTACTTGAATGTCAAGGGCGGAAAGTCAATCTTTGATGTGTATTGCACCTGTGACGATGGTTCGAACATCATCGTGGAGGTGCAGATGGCTGATGAAGGAAACTTTCAGGACCGTGCTTTCGCATACTCCGCCATGGCCGTTATGGACCAGGCAAAACTGCACTGGAAGTATCATCTCGAC
>JAZRWN010000060.1:0-25077 GCA_045599725.1 Candidatus Cryptobacteroides sp.
CATTATCGGATATAATGAGAGCAGAAGGAACAACGCCGCTAAAACTTCTAGAAAAACAGGAACATGTTTATCGTTCATGGCAATTATCTTAATCTTCGTTTCCAAAAATAGCAAACTCTTCTCTTTTTTTTATACATTTGCCATACAAAATAACGGGGTACAGGAAATGCCTGTTGAGATATACCCGCTGAACTTGATACGGTCAATACCGTCGTAAGGATTATATTATGTCACATCTCGGAAAATTCACCGATGACTGCAGGCTCATAAGAGCCACAGCCCCCCTCATTCACAACATCACGAACTATGTGGCGATGGAGTTCTCCGCCAACGCCCTTCTGGCTGTCGGGGCGTCGCCTCTGATGTCCTCCGAGCCGGAGGAGATGGAGGAGATATCAGGGATCTCGTCCGCACTTGTCATCAATCTCGGCTGTCTGGAAAAGAGGCAGATGGAGGCCATGAGAATTGCCGCGGAAGCGGCACACGGATCAGGAAAGCCGTGGGTTCTCGACCCTGTCGGAGCAGGAGCGAGCAGACTCCGCACTGACACGGCCATCGAACTTCTGCGCCGCTTCCGTCCTTCGGTCGTCCGCGGCAATGCTTCCGAAATCATGGTGCTCGCCGGGGCCTCTTCCCGTCCGCATGGAGTTGACAGCGCCGACGGCAGTCTGGAAGCACTCGAACATGCAAAAGCCGTTGCCAATGAATACGGCACAGTGGTCTCTGTCAGTGGTCCCGTTGACTATATCACTGACGGTGAATCTGTTGCAAGCATTCATAACGGAAGTCCGCTGATGCCGTGCGTAACTGCCATGGGCTGCACTGCATCCGCTCTCACCGCAGCCTTTCTGGCCGTTGACTCTGACTCGCTGAGCGCTGCTTCCTGCGCCATGGCACTTATGGGAGTGGCCGGTGAAAGGGCCGTTGCGGAAAGTGACGGACCAGGTTCACTGAGAGTCAGATTCATAGACACATTGTACAATCTCAAGCCTGAAGAGGCAGAAACACTCATACGCCAATGAACAGGGAAGCATTGAAACTCTACCTCGTCACAGACAGAGGGCTGGCGGGAGAACGGGCGATCGAAGAAATAGTAAGAGAAGCAGTTGAAGGCGGCGTGACCATGGTCCAGCTGCGGGAGAAGGATATTGCCACGCGCGATTTCATCGCGCTGGCGCTCAGGCTCAAAGAAACACTGAAACCTTCCGGCGTACCGCTGGTCATCAACGACCGCGTGGACGTGGCACTGGCTTCCGACGCGGACGGAGTCCATATCGGGCAGTCCGACATGCCGTACGCAATGGCTCGCAAGCTTCTCGGGCCTTCGAAGATCATCGGTCTGTCAGTAGAGAATTTCGAACAGATAGAGGAAGCCAATTCGCTGGATGTGGATTACATAGGCGTGTCACCGGTATTTGCGACCCCCACCAAGACCGACACAGCCGCGCCTTTCGGTCTTGAAGGCCTTCGCAAGGCCGTGGAGATGTCCCTGCATCCGACTGTGGCGATAGGTGGAATGAACGAGAGAACCGCCGCCGATGTCATGGCCTGCGGAACGGACGGAATCGCTGTGGTGAGCGCCATCGTCTGCGCCCCCGACCCGGCCGGAGCATCCCGCCGGCTGAGGCACATCACCGACGCCCCATTAATAAACAGTTCCAACCTTCTACCAAAAGTAGAAGGATAAACATAAAAAATGACTAAAACAGCTCCAACCTTCTACCAAAGGTCGAAAGTTGGAACAATTCTGATAATAATGAAAGGAGAATTCGAATTGATAGATGAGATAAGGAAGATGTTTCCAGTGCCTGAAGGTATCACGGGCATAGGAGATGACTGCGCCGTCATTCCGCAGAAGGGCGGGATGGAGACCCTCGTAAGCACGGACATGCTTGTTGAAGGCACCCATTTCATTCTGGATGATATTCCTGCATACCGTCTCGGGTGGAAGTCAGCAGCCGTGAACTTCAGCGACATTGCCGCAATGGGCGGCATACCGGTAGGAAGTTTTCTGGCCGTGGCGCTGCCGAAGACCCTGCCGGGAGGATGGATGGAAGAATTCATGAAGGGCTACAGGGATATCTCCGAGCACTTCGGATTCCCGTTGCTCGGCGGCGACACCACCGCCTCCCAGGACAGACTCAGCATCTGTGTTACGGTGCTTGGAAAGGCTGTCGCAGGAAAAAGCAGGAAACGCAGCACCGCGGAACCGGGGGACCTGGTCTGCGTGACCGGTACTCTCGGAGACTCTGCAGCGGGACTCCAGGCCGTGCTCAAAGGCATGGCCAGAGATGAAAAAGTCAAATATTTGATAGACAGGCATTATCTCCCGACACCACTGATAGAGGCAGGCATAGTTCTCGCCAGGGAAGAAGGCGTGCACGCGATGATGGATATCTCCGACGGGGTCGGATCGGATCTGAGGCACATCCTCGAAGAGTCGCACTGCGGCGCTGTGGTGGATGTACGGGAACTGCCGATGTCGGAGGAGATGCAGGGATTCTGCACCGACAACGGTCTTGATCCCGTGGAACTGGCGCTGTGCGGCGGAGAGGACTACGAACTGCTTTTCACGGTGTCACCAGAAGCTGAGGCACGCCTTGACGTGGAGCACACTGTCATAGGCAGGATAACCGCAGAGCCAGGAATGGTCTGGGAAGGTTCAGACAAAGATTATATGGGTTTCAGACATTTTTGATATGAAAACATATCCAAGAGTACTTACCATAGCCGGCAGCGACTCAGGAGGAGGCGCAGGCATTCAAGCTGATATCAAGGCCATAAGCGCTACAGGCAGCTACGCCGCGAGCGCCATAACCGCCATCACTGTCCAGAATACGATGGGCGTGTCTGCGGTGCACAATGTGCCCGTGGACATCATCAAGGGACAGATTTCGGCTGTACTGAGCGACATCGGCGCAGACGCAGTCAAGATAGGCATGCTGAGCACGGCGGAACTGGTACGCGCCGTAAAGGAGTCGCTGGTTGAAGCCGGTATTACGAATATTGTGCTGGACCCGGTGATGGTGGCGACTTCAGGGGACAGGCTGATTGACGAAGATGCAGTCGAAGTACTGGCATCTGAACTTGCCCCTCACGCTCGCGTACTCACCCCAAACATCCCTGAAGCAGAGATACTTGCAGGCGAGAAAATAGTCTCTCAGGAAGACCTGCCCGCAGTCGCGCGGAGGCTGTCCGGCATCATTTCCGCCAGAGGTGGGAGGAAAGTTTCAGTGCTCATGAAAGCCGGACATCTGGATGATGAAGAACTCGTCGACTATTTCTACAATGCCGAGGAGGACCACATTGTCGAGCTTCGCTCAAAGAGAGTTTTCTCCAGGAACACTCACGGTACCGGATGCACCCTGTCGTCGGCTTTCGCATCATATCTGGCGCAAGGCTTCGGACTTGACGAAGCGGCTGTCAAGGCGAAGGAATACATTTCCAAGGCCATCGAATCAGGCGCCGGCTACTCCATCGGTCACGGGCACGGGCCGGTGAATCATTTCTGGAATTTTTGAGCAAATACCGTTCACAAGTCCGATAATCCACCCTGTCCGTCCAGATGTGAACCGTCAAAACTGATTGATATGACTATATTTGGGTAATATATTAATTGAATCATCATGCATAGGAATCTTTTCATTTCATTTATCGGTCTGATAGTCTCGACTGTATTGTTTGCGCAGGGACCGGGCAGAATCATGCCAGGACAAGGCGAATATGTGGAAAATCCGGACTGCCACGATCCGGTCGTAGCCTTCTGCGACGGAACATACTATATGTTCACCACCGGAATGGGGGTCATGTCCTCCCCTGACCAGAAAAAATGGAAGAGGGAGAATTCGGTGTTCACGAAGCTTCCTCAGTGGGCTGTGGACAAGGGATTCAGAGGAATGCCATGGGCTCCCGACATCATTTTCCATGACGGTCTGTGGCACATCTACTATTCCTGCTCCAAATTCGGAAAGAACACCTCGGCCATTGGCGTAGCCACCAACAAGACATTGAACCCCGACTCCCCTGACTTCAAGTGGGAGGATCAGGGAATGGTGGTGGAATCCATTCCGGGCCGCGATGAGTGGAATGCCATTGACCCTAATGTCATCATTGACGAAAACGGTGACGGATGGATGGTGTTCGGATCTTTCTGGAGAGGCATCAAGATGTTCAAACTTGACGAGACCCTGACTCGCATGGCTGAGCCTCAGGAATGGTATCCTGTGGCACGCAGGCCTGAAGGCACAGCTCCCGATACGGTGTCAAGCGACACTGCTGTCTCCTCCGACCCGAGGGGCAAGGATTTCGATGCAGGAAACGGAGCCATCGAAGCGCCGTTCCTGTTCAAGCACGGGGACTACTACTACCTTTTTGTCTCATTCGACCTGTGCTGCCGCGGAGCGTTGAGTACTTACAATGTTGTAGTCGGCCGTTCAAAGAACGTTTACGGACCGTTTTATGACAAGGACGGAGTCTCTATGATGGAGAGTGGCGGCACCCATGTGCTTCAGCCAAACGGCCAGTACTCCGGAGTAGGACATTGCGCCGTTGTCACTTTTGATGGAAAAGACTATATTTACTGCCACGCATACAACAAAGACTACGACTACGCTTCCAAGCTGATCGTCCGTGAAGTGAATTGGTCCGAAGACGGCTGGCCTGTAGTAAATCTGTAATTAAAAATGAAAAAGCTTATTTCCTTAGCGCTGGTGGCGGCGTGCATGTTCACCGCCTGCAGCAACGACACAGAAAACGCGATTGTTCGTATTTCATCCGGCAAGATACACGGACAAGTTGAGAACGGCATCTACAGTTTCAAGGGTGTGCCATACGCCACTGCGGAACGTTTCCAGCCATCGGAGTTCGTTCCGAAATGGAAGGACGTCCGCGAATGCACCGAATACGGTCCGTGGGCCAAGCAGGCCGGGCACAAAGATTCCGTCGAGGGCGAGGGCGACTTTCTTGCAAATGTCTGGACGTCAGGTCTCAATGACAAGGGCGGCCGTCCGATAATGGTCTGGATTCACGGAGGTGGTTTCTCTTCCGGCTCAGCCAATGCGGACCCTACAGACGGAGCAGCTCTCGCACAAAAAGGAGTCGTGCTCGTAAGCATCAATCACCGTCTGGACATCATGGGCTTCCTTGACCTGTCTTCATTCGGCGGCAAATGGGAGAAATCCGTCAATGTAGGAATGCTGGACATTGTGACAGCCTTGAAATGGGTGAAGGCTAACGCAAAAGTATTCGGAGGAGACCCCGGGAACATCACAATCTTCGGACAGTCCGGAGGCGGTGGAAAGGTCGGCACATTGATGTGCATGCCTGAGGCTGACGGCCTTTTCCAGAAGGCAATCATCCAGAGTGGGGCGAAGATCAATATCACTACCAGCGAGATTTCCAGGCAGCTGGGCAAGAATGTCGTGGCGGAACTCGGACTGAATGCCGAAACCATTGACCAAATCCAGACCATTGATTTCGAGACACTTTCAAAAGCCGGTCGCAAATGTCAGGCAGAGATTCTCGGGGCGAGGACCCCTGGAACCGTCAAGATGTGGGGATACGTCCCGACTCCAGATGGTGAGACTCTGCTCCAGCAGCCTTACACCCCTGGCTTTGCCGGGCAGGCGAAGAAGATTCCTGTAATGATAGGTACTACTTTCAACGAACTTGAAAGGACCATGTACAACGACAAGACCTTGGATGAGGCCAAGGTACAGGAGATATTAGTCTCACGCTACGGCGATCAGGCAGAAGCATTCAGGGAGGCATTCTACAAGGCATACCCGGACAAGACAGACGCGGACATGCTGTGCATAGACTCCAATATGAGAACCCTGACCCTGGCTTCCGCCGACGCGAAGTCTGATGAAAATGAAGCTCCGGTGTATGTGTATTTCCTCGACTGGTTCTCGAAATACGACACCAGAGGAGCTGGATGCTACCACGGCCTTGACATCTCTCTCGCATTCAACAATCCTGAAGACGAGCACCGAGTCATCAAAGCAGATGACCCTGAAGCCTTGTCACTCGCTGACAAGATGAGCGACCTGTGGGTGAGTTTTGCGAAAACCGGGAAACCAAGCGCTGAAGCTGTGCCTGAATGGCCTGCTTACACACGTGACAACGGTGCCACCATGGTTTTCGACAATGATTTCACAATCAAGAACCACTACGACAAGGAACTTGAAGACATTCTCTACAATTTCCTTAAGTAATTATTTCTGAATCACATATATAGTGAAGCAGTAAGGCTCGATGGTGGCGGACATCAGCGGGCCTTCTTCATTGAAGGAAGACTTGGCCGGAACTATGTTTTCAGGAAGTTCAAGTGAATTGTCCTCGTAAAGCTTGTCGGAAGTGAGCTTTATGCATTCCACACCCTTGACTGTCTCCTTCTTCTTGAGTCCGGTGAAGTTGAGCGCAATCTCCTGAGGCGTGTCGGAAGTGTTGATCACCTTGACATAGACCTTGTCACCATCAAGCACGGCGCTTGCAAACAGGCCGTTCTGCCCTTCTGCTCCTGTCACATTCGCCCCGTTCATTGTAAGAGCAAGGGCATTCTGTCCCTTGTACTGGCTATAAAGCTGCTGGACATGCCAGCTGACTGTACGCATGGAGTTGAGGTTGTCATACCAGATAAGGTCCGGGCGCCACTGCCAGCCTTCAACATGCGCGAAAAGTGGTGCATAGGTGGCCATATGGACTATATCGGCGTTGCGCTCGATAGTGGTCATGAAAGCGGCTTCAAGAAGAGAGGCATAGAAATGATTCCACTTCTTCCCTGATGCATGGCAGGCATATTCACCGGCAAAAACCTTAGGACCCTTGCGGTCATAATTGTCATATCTTGCGCCCTGGGCGAGGAACCAGTCATAAGGACGGTAGAAATGCTCGTCCACGAGATCGGCGCCGAGCCTCTTCATCTCCGGCCAGAGATAGTCGAACTGCTCGCCTTCTGAATTAGGACCGGACGAACCGACTATCTTGATTTCAGGATATTTAGCACGGATAGCATCAATGAACGGTTCGAGATGTTCCGGATAGATAGGATCCCACTGTTCGTTTCCGATTCCGATGAATTTGAGATTGAACGGTTCCGGGTGACCCATCTGAGCACGGAGACCGCCCCATTCTGTGTCAGTGCCACCATTCGCGAACTCAATAAGGTCAAGGGCATCCTGAATATAAGGCTGGAGTTCGTCTACAGGAACATGAGCGTCATCAGTTTCATTCTGGAACTGGCAGGCAAGACCGCAACTGACGATAGGGAGAGGCTCGGAGCCTATCTCCTCGGAAAGCTGGAAGAACTCGAAGAAACCGAGTCCATAGCTCTGATAATAGTCAGGATAGAAGCGATAAGGGAAGGTATATTCCCAACGGTTCTCGTTGAGAGGGCGGTTCTCGACAGGGCCGACAGAGTTTTTCCAGTTGTAGCGTGTGTCCAGATCTGTTCCCTCGACGATACATCCTCCCGGGAAGCGGAAGATTCCAGGATGGAGATCATAGAGAGCCTGAGCAAGATCCTTCCTGAGACCGTTCTCGTGTCCTTTCCAGGTGTCCACCGGGAAAAGAGAGACGTGTTCGAGGTCAACGCTGCCGCCTCTGCTTTCAAGGAAGATACGCAAGGTGGCTTTAGGATTGGTCTCCGTGGCTGTTATGACCACCTGATACTTCTTCCATTCCCGGGAATCAATCACTATGTTGTTCTGAGTATAGAAATGATCCTCACCCATCGAGGCTGTATTGACCAGTTCCACCCGGAGAGTCTCGCTTCCACCCTGAGGCACACGAGCCCATACAGAAAATCTGTACTGCTCCCCCGCCTTCACTCCTATGCCGAAGAAACCTTCATTGTCCAGACCTGTCCACTTGTGCGGATGACCGGGCTCTAAAAGACGGACATAATGAGGATTACGCTCGAAAGGACCGTCATCCCGCACTTCGACCTTGCCGAAAGCCTTCCATCCCTGAAGGTGGTCCTGAGGGAATTCGAAAGAGCGGTTCTTCACCAGCTCGGCATACAGGCCACCGTCCGCGGCGAAATTGATATCCTCGAAGAAGATACCATACATGGTCGGTTGAATCGGGGCTCCAGTCTTCTTGAGATTGATGTCAAACTGGCTTGTCTGTGCATGTGCAGAAAGTGTCAGCATAAATGCGAGAGAGATGAGGGTAGCTTTAATTTTCATTTCGTTCTAGTGTTGTTCGGGAACAAATATACAAAGAAAAAAATACATACTTGCTTGTCGATAAATCAATTAATCACTATGTTTGCGCAAAAAGGTGGATATATGGAAACACATGGTGGATTATCGAAAACAATATTGGCCTGCTTCATCAGTCTGTCAATGATATCAACGCACGACAGTATCGCCCAGTCTGCATTCAGCGACAACTATCTGGTCAGTTACATCTCGATGTCCGAAGGACTTCCCGCCAACTTCGTCGACTATATATACAAGGACAGTTCAGGTTTCATCTGGATCGCCACATCCGGCGGTGGTCTGTCCCGCTACGACGGAAATGATTTCCTCAACCTGACCACTCATTCTGTACCCTCGCTGAAAAGCAATTTCGTCACCTGCATCGCAGAGGACAAATTCCACAGACTTTGGATTACCTCGGAAAACGGGCTGGACATTCTGGAACTGGAAACACTCGCCTGTAACTCAATCTCCATTCCTGAACTGAAAGATCTGGACAACAAGCCAATACGCTTCATCACTACTGATGCCGACGGCAACATATGGCTGAAGAACGGTATTTCCATTTATCATGTTTCATTCACCACTGACGGAAATATAAAGGAGATACTGGTATTTTCAGACCCGCAGATAGGATTGCAGGACAATTTCATCCGGGATGTCGACAAAGACGGTTCCGTATGGACAAGCTTCGGGTCAAAGATGGTGAAAATACAGGCGGTTGACGGTGAGCTCACGGCAAAGACAGTCTTGCCGGACCTTCCTGTCGAGCCGGCTGCGTATGTATCAGACTGCATCCAGAAGAACAACGAAATCTGGATTTCCACCGACAGCGGACTGCTGAGATACAACAAAGCCAGCGGAAAGCTGAGACAGTATCAGTATTCCCCTACCGATGAAAACTCCTTGTCCCAGAACTTCCTGACAGCCCTTGGGGTCAGTCCGACGGATCAGCTCATGGTTTCGTCATTGAAAGGTTTGAACATATATGACCCTTTCACCGATGGATTCGAAAGGATCAACTCAGATCAGATCGGACAGATGAAGACTGTCCTCAGCAGCGACTTTATTAACTGCATATGCTCCCTGGACAAACAGATATGGATAGGAACGGAAAGTGCCGGAATAGTGGTCATCAGTCCGAAGCTTCTGTCTATCAGAAATTTCACCCACGACAACAGCAGACCGGAGTCCATCGCCCCAAATCCGGTAAACTCCATCCTTGCGGACAGCGAAGGGCGTATATGGACCGGAAATGTAGAGGCTGGATTGAGCTGGTCATATCCGGGCACCGGCGATTTCCATCATTTCACCACCAGGAACAGCAGCCTTGTCCACAACTCCGTCAGCGCCTTGAAATGCGACAACGACGGCAATCTCTGGATAGGGACATGGGGAGGCGGCATCAGCATTCTGTCTCTGGACAGATTGGAGTTGACACGCAACATCACAGCATCTCAGGACATCCCCATCAGTTATATAGGAATACTTGAGTATGATCATGTCAACGATTACATATGGATAGGCTCCAACACTGGAGTGTTCGTTCACGACCCGGCATCCGGAGAGATTCTACCGGTACTGAAAGAACAGCCGTTCGGGAGCATAGGTGCCTGCGTGGACGAAAAAGACAGATTGTGGCTGGGATGCCAGGAGGGCCTCTATCTGTTTGACTTGCACAGCAAGAACAGCGGAACCGGTGGAGATCTGTTCAGCAACAGGAAAATCAGCCCGGGAGTGACAAATTCCGACAGGATCAACTGTGTTTCGATTACTGCCGACGGTACGCTCTGGGTGGGCAGCAACGGAAACGGAATATACAGGCTGGACAGTGAAGACGAGGACGGTGAAATGCATTTCACTCAGTTCTCCACAGAGCAGGGGCTGGCCAACGACAGAGTGAAGGGCATTCTCGATGACGAATACGGAAACATCTGGATATCAACCGATAACGGATTATCACGTCTGGACCCTAAGACTCTGGTCTTTACAAATTACTCCACTGTCAACGGCCTTGCTTCATCTCAGTTTTACTGGAACGCATCCACCAGGATGCCGGACGGCACTCTGTATTTCGGGCACACGAACGGTCTGACAGTCATAACGCCCACGAAGGATAACGGCAACGAACAGACATTCAAACTGAAATTCACGCGTCTGACCATCGGAGAGAATGACATCCATGCAGGAGACAAGCCCATTGAAAAGGACATAGCATATGCAGACAAGGTGACACTGCATCAAAGAGACAGATCGGTAGGGATAGAATTCGCTTTGCTGGACTATGGGACCGCGTCTCCTCTCATATATTCATACAGGCTCAAAGGATTTGACGATGAATGGATTACATTGAGACAGAACAGGCATTTCGTCAGCTTCGCCAACCTTCCCGCGGGGAATTACACCCTTCAGGTGAGAGCCATGGACTCCGACACTGACATTCTGGGAGAAAACGAGATCAAACTGTCCGTAGCCAGATACTTCTACAAATCATGGTGGTTCTGCCTGATAGCGGTCATACTTTTGATCGCTTCTGCCGTTCTGTTCGTAAGGCTGAGGATAAAGCACCTTTCACGTCAGAGAGAGGAACTTCAAAACACTGTGATGGAAAGGACAAAAGAGATTTCCGAGCAAAAGAAACTGCTTGAACTGAAGGCGGAAGAGCTTGCCAGACAGAACAGGATCCTTACCAGACAGAATGAAGAACTGGCGGGGCACAAAATCCTGTTCTCACAGGAAATACGCCAGTCGGATATCCAGAAAGATGACAGATTCGTCGAAAAAGTGATTGAAACGATACGAGAGAACTACAAGAATCCTGAGCTGGATGTGGCAGCATTCTGCACAGCGATGGGCATGAGCAAGACATTGCTGAACAAGAGGCTCCAAGAATCCCTCGGACAGTCCATCGGGCAGTTCATAAGAACATACAGGCTGTCCATCGCGAGAGAGATGCTCATCAACAACAAAGAAAGCAAGAGCATGAACATATCCGAAATCGCATACGAATCCGGATTCAACGACCCTAAGTACTTCACCAGATGTTTCACCAAAGAGTACGGGACTCCGCCGAGTTCATTCCCGAAGAACTAGTGTTCAAAAATCCACCTTTAAGGTATTTTTGTGAACCTGAGGGGTGGATTTAATATATACCTTTGCCAATGTAGTATTGGCTGAATGCCATCTTACGAAGCACCGCTGAATAAAATAACACAATCTGAATATTAACCATTAATCTGAAAAAAGCATGAAAATTTCCAAATTGATGCTAAGCGTGCTTTTCAGTGCAGGAGTTATCGCTTTTGCCTCAGTCGGATGCTCAGAGATAGAGATGTACTCTGTCGAAGGGCCGGACTGGCTTCAGGGGAAGATAGACTCCATCGCTTTTGAAAAGAACAAGAGACAGCAGGGGGACACGGTCGTTGTCGACATCACAAAGACCGTTGTCGGTTCCGAGGACTGCACCACCGCATGGTGGGGGGACCACAGTCAGTTTTTCCAGATTCCTTCCGGCAAGCTTGTTCATTTTGAATTCGTGAATCACAGTTCAAAGAACAACAACTGGAGCAACTGGAATCTCGTCGTCACCAGCACTGCCGGTACCAGCACGGATGACGACCCGAATTATGTTGAATACTTCGTCATCAGGTCTGACGCATACGGATGGGGCAACGCAGACTATTCAAGCGCTCTTCTGGCAACAGACTATTTCGAGCCGGGCAAACTTGCGGACTGGGATGAATTCAGGACCAGTTTCATGGACGGTGCCTATGTTTCCATTGATATTGACCACGCCAGCGCAGGATACGCTTACGTGACAGCGACAGCGACAAATCCGAATTATGGATTCTCCATCACCGAAACCTACAACCAGCCCGTCCCAGCGGCATCGGACATCTATGCCAACATCACCACTGATGAAAGCAGCTTCGAAATGAAGTCAGCCTACGAGACAAAGTCTCAGATAGCGGAGATTCCAGACGAGCCTGCCGTTTCCATATCCGTTTCCGGAACTCCGGCATCCATAGAACTGGGAGATACAGACTTCTGGGGTGACGGCGTAGCCACAGTCACATTCAGAGATGGAACGACTGCAATTGCAGATACTGCAGATATCAAGTTCAATGTCCCAGACCTCACCAAAGTCGGAAAAAAGGTCATTGTCTATTCATACCACCTGACCAAGCAGGGCAATACCGGAAGGATGGTAAACGGACACTATACTCTCGAAGTCACCAATCCTGTCGTGAGCATAGAAGCCTCCGCCACTGCATATCTGCTCGGTGGAGCAAAGAAACTCACGCTCTCTCCTGGCGCAGTGAAGACAGTCGCGACATTCATTGACGGCACTACAGCAGTTCTAACAAGCTCACAGGTATCAGTGGAGTTCACAGACGGAAAGATTGTATATGACGGAGTTCCTGGAACCTACGAAGACGCATTCACCGTTACATTCACATCCGCATCAGGCAAGTCCATCCAGACAACAGGTGCACTCACCATCGCCCAGAGCGGACAGGAAGGCCAGCTCACCCAGGTTGGAGCCAGCGACTTCACCACAGGATGGTGGGTACCGGAAGGATTCACAAAGGACTGGACAGTCGCCTCTAATGAAAGCCAGACAGTCAGCATGTATGTCGGTTCCGACAACCTCGGCAACTGGCACAGCCCGTGCGTCGTCCTCCGCGGCGCTGCATACAACGAGTACGCAGTGGTCAGAATGGACGACTACGGATGGGGTGACGGCTATGGCTCAGCTGTAAGGGCAAACAACTGGAACTGGGACACTTTCATGACCAGCATCAACGACTCACATGTTGCCGTAACTGTTTCCAACAACGGTGACAACACCGCCGACATCCGCTACTATGTCGTATACGGAAACGGCGAGGAGCACTTCCAGTACTATGACAGCATCCCGGTCGACAGCAGCGATCTAACATTCGCCCTCGTAACCGAGGAGTCATACCTTATTTTCGACTAACACAAAGAAGAAAGCATATGAGAAATACTATTATAAAAATCGCAGTCTGCACCCTTCTCGCAGCTGCCCCGGTAGTAAGCGCTTTCGCTAATCCTGCAATTGCCGCCCAGGCGGACAGAGTGACCGTAAAAGGAAAGGTCGTCGATGATTTCGGCGAGCCTCTGATGGGCGCCGGAGTCCTTGCGAAAGGCACGACCATCGGCACCACCACCGACCTTGACGGCAACTTCAGCCTGTCTGTTCCTTCGGACGCCACCATCCAGATCGTCGCTCTCGGCTTCACCACGTACGAGTTTGCATTTGACGGGCGCAGCGACCTCGGAGTCATCACCCTCGAAACAGAAAACACCCTTCTCGACCAGACAGTTGTAATCGGATACGGTTCACAGAAGAAAGTCGACCTCACAGGATCTGTCTCAATCGTCGACGCCGACGAAATGAAAAAAGTGTCACACAGCAACATCTCCACCATGCTCGAGGGAAAAGTGGCAGGCGTGCAGATCACCTCTGACGGCCAGCCTGGCGCAGACCCTGCAGTACGCATCCGCGGTCTGGGCAGCTTCGGCGACACCAGCCCTCTGTATGTGATCGACGGTGTGCCGATGGGAACATCCATCCGTGACTTCTCACCTAACGACATCGAAACCATCCAGGTTCTCAAGGACGCATCCGCTGCCGCCATCTACGGATCACGTGCGGCAAACGGAGTGGTCATCATCACCACCAAGGGCGGCAAGAAGAACCAGCAGATGAAAATCGACTATTCCGGCTACATGGGAGTGGACCGCATCAAGAAAGGCGTATATGAAGTCATGGACGCCGAAGATTTCGGTGAATACACCCGCATGGCATACGAGAACAACGGCCTCGATGTACCTGCCGGATATGACAAGAGCAACCCTCTGTACCTGAACCCGTCCAAGTACAACACAGACTGGTTCGACGAGATGTTCAAGACTGGAATCCGCCAGAACCACAACATCAACCTTTCCGGCGGCGGGGAGAGCAGCACATACAATGTCGGACTCGACTATTTCAGTCAGAAGGGCACCCTGCAGGGAGCCGGTCCTGACTTCGACCGCTTCACCGCACGCGTGAACAATACCATGGACGTCAAGTTCATCAAACTCCGCACAGGACTTGTATATTCACACAGCATCCAGAACAACATGGCCCTCAGCAATGCCAACGAGTATGTCCAGGGACTTTACGGACAGCAGTATCCTGTCATGGCCTCAGCGCTGCTCATGCCTCCTAGCATCCTCGCTTACGATGAAAGCACATGGTGTCTTGATGACAAGATTGCTGCCGCAGACCAGTATTCATACGATTCCTACGGTTATGGCACTTACTATGACAGCATCCACGGAGACATACGTATGACGAACCCGCTGCTCACGAACAACCTTCTCGAGAGAAAGACCACAGTCGACCGTATCGTGGCCACCGGCTCCGCCAATGTCGACCTGCTGGGAATGTTCGGACAGCACAGCGAGAATCACAATCTCTCATACAACCTCAACCTCTCATACAGCCGCACGTACGCAAAGGACTTCACCTTTGTGTCAGCATTCATCCAGAGCAACACCAACTATCTGGACAAGAACAACGAGAATGTTTCAGAGGGCTACCGCAGCTACAGTGACGGTCTCATCGAAAACTATCTGACCTATGACGGAAAATTCGGCCGCAGCCACTTCAACGCCGTACTCGGACAGACTTTCGAAAGAGAGTACTATCATACACTCACAGGCAAGGGAGTGAACCTTCCTGAACCGTACTACCTTCAGGTCAGCAACGGAACCACCAGAGATGCCGGCAGTTACGAGAGCGAGCATGTGCTTGCGTCCTACATCGGCCGTCTCAACTACGACTTCGACAGCAAATATCTTCTCCAGGCCACCGTACGCCGTGACGGTTCCAGCCGTCTTTCATCCGCTGACCATTGGGACTGGTTCCCTTCATTCTCTGCAGGATGGAGAATCGACAAGGAGAACTTCTTCAATGTCGACCCGAGCCTCGTAAGCCTGCTCAAGCTGCGCGCTAGCTATGGTATTCTCGGAAATGAGAATATCGGCGAGTACCAGTACATGGCCACCATGGCACGCGGTAACTACACCTACAGCTTCGGTGGCGAAAGAGTCACAGGATCGGCCATCTCCGACTATGTGAACACAGCCATCCGCTGGGAGAAAAAGAAGACCCTCGACATAGGTCTCGACTATGCCATGTTCGGAGGCAGGCTCGAGTTCAATGCAGACTGGTACCAGGCCAAGTCCGAGGACCTTCTCTACAGTGTCCCGGTCCCTGCCGAGGCAGGAGCCACCAACGAGAGCGTGACCATGAACGCTGCGACAATGGTCAACACAGGCCTTGAGCTCGCCGCTTCATATCACAACTATGACAATGAACTCAAGTATGATATTTCCGCCAACCTCACACTCCCTAAGAACAAGGTCACTTCTCTCGGAATGGGAGAGACCTCCAGAGTTGACGGTTTCTGCAAGACCGAAGTCGGTCATGAAGTAGGACGCTTCTACGGTTATGTATATGACGGTATCTTCCAGAGCCAGGAGGAAGTGGACAACAACACCAACTCGCTCGGAGGCCATGTCGAACAGCAGGGCGCTCAGGCCGGAGATGTAAGATATGTCGACGTGAACAACGACGGCAAGATCACTTCAGATGACCAGGGCATCATCGGAAGCGGAATGGCAAAGGTCCAGTACGGTCTCAGTTTCCGCCTGGAGTACAAAGGATTTGACATCAATGTATCCACCTATGGAGCAGCAGGTTACAAAGTCCTTGACTATGTGGACATGGCACTCCGCAGCTCATATGGCGTGACAAACAAGAGCGCAGATCTCATGAACGCCTGGACTCCGCAGAACAAGAACACCGACATTCCTGCAGTCTACTACAAGTCCAACGGCTCTGTCACCAATGACTACTTCTGCGAGCGCTTCCTTCAGAATGGAGCATACTGGAAGATCGCCAATGTCGAACTCGGATGCAACTTCAACGACAGGATTTTCGGCGGCTATCTGAACAATGTACGTCTCTATGTCTCAGCACAGAATCTCGCCACCATCAGCGGATACAGAGGATACAACCTCGACTTCGCGGGCGGCACCTTCACCCCGGGCTACAACTACTGCTCATACCCTACACCTATGACTTTCATGCTCGGAGCAAAGCTGTCATTCTAGATGTCCAACCTTGAAACAAATTAATGATTATGAAGAAAACAACTATAGTTCTGGCAACTCTCGCGACCCTCTGCGGCATGGCTTCCTGCGCCGGCCAGCTTGATGTCGTGAACCCTAACAACCAGACAACATACGACTTCGGAAATACAGAGGCGGACCTCAACGAGGCAGTGATATCCTGCTACAACAGAATCCGCCTGGAGGGCACATTCTCCCGCGTCGGCTACACCATGGACGCTGTCCGCGGTGATGAAGTGTGGAACTCTTCGCAGATATGGTACCTTGAGTACGACAACCTCAACGCCCCATCCACCATCGACATCGGTGACCAGTGGATATGGCGCGACTGCTTCCATGTAGTGAACCGCTGCAACTTCGTCCTCTCAAAGGTGGATGCAGTTGATCTCAACACAGAGTCATACAACCAGATCAAGGGTCAGGTCCTCTTCCTCAGAGCACTGGCGTATTACGAGCTTGCCACTTACTACCAGAATGTCCCTCTGTACACCAGTTACGAGGACTATAGCGCTCTCGAGACCATATACGCTTCCTGCGCCACTCAGGACGAGGTGTTTGACCAGATCGACCTGGACCTCACCGAGGCGATGGAACTTCTCCCGTCACGTGACAAGGGCGGTGAATGGGCCAAGGGCCGTGCCACATGCGGCGCCGCTGCAGGATATTACGCTCGCTCACTCATGTTCCGTCACAAGTACACTGAGGCTCTTGCCGTCCTGAAAGACATCATCTCAGGCAAATATGGAAGCTACAAGCTCATGGCTGACTATGGTGACAATTTCCGCGAGGGAACAGCATATGAGAACAATGCGGAAAGTCTCTTCGAGGTTCAGTTCCTGGATTATGGAATGGGTGGAACGGACGAAGAGTGGACGCCTGTGAACATCAGCAAGAACTCCACCCAGGGCCAGGCGATCGAGTCCAACTACGGATCCGGCGAACTCGGAAGCTGGGGAGACCTCGCTGCATCACCATGGCTCTACAACCTCTTCAAGGCAGAGAAATGCACGGACGGCACGCTTGACCCACGTCTTTACTGGACCATCGTCACATATGAGCCTGAATACAGTGCATATACAGGGGCCAAGACCGCCGCATACCCTGACGGTGACCCGCGCAGCAATATCGTTTACATGAACGAGATCACCAAGACACCTCTCGCAAACACCCAGAACGGAGGAATGTCCATCGCCAAGTTCACCAACGCACGCAACAACATCTACAGCACCATCGTCACCGGACTTCACTGCGGAGTCAACCTCAGGCTCATGCGTTACAGCGATGTGCTCCTTCGTGCTGCAGAGTGCGAGAACGAGATCAGCGGCCCTACACAGCAGGCCATCGACTGGATCAACCAGGTACGTCGCCGTGTTGCCCTTCCTGACCTCCAGCTTGCCGATTTCAACAGTGCGGACAAGCTCTTCGAGCAGATTGCCAATGTCGAGCGTCCAAAGGAGTTCGGATGCGAGAACGGACGAGGAATCGACCTCATCCGCTGGGGCTTCTTCTACAGCAGCGACCGTATGGACCAGATCAAGCAGCACAGCTGCTATATGCTCAACGGCACCGCCAGCACAGATGTCCTCACTGTCGATACTGCGGACGACTACTCGTACAAGTACTATTCAAAGGGGCACGAATACTTCCCTATCTATCAGGGGACTATGAATGCAAACCCTAACATCACTGGAAACTCGGCCAACAGCAACACGGACAATGGTGACGCCTTCAGGGCAAACGGATGGACAGTGCGTCCGGTAACTGCTCTGGACTAGCTCAATTTAATAAAGAATTGGTTAATTTTGTGGAGACGGCAGGACAATGCCTTGCCGTCTCCTATTATCAGCATCCGGTATGAAGTATAGAAATCCGCTCAAATACGCCTCATTTGTGTTCATGGCCATTGCACTCATCTCCTGCGGGGGAGATGACCCCGTCAAACCTGCGCCCGGTCCGGATCCTGACCCGGTGAAGGAAGAGATCACTGTCGAGACACCTGCCTTATCAGCTATCACTTCCACCGGAGTCACGCTGTCCTCAAGCTACAAGGCCGCAGGAGCCACCATCACGAAGAAAGGGTTCTGCTACAGCACATCCTCCGGGCCGACATTGTCCGACAAGGTGACGGTATGCGAGGGAACTGATTTCAAAATCTCCATAACAGGACTGAAATCCAGAACGACATACTATGTCCGCGGCTATGTGATGAACTCCGGGAACAAGACATTCTATTCTGACGAAGCGACATTCACGACCGAAGCCGCGGGCGGACTGGAGGACTACACGGCTCCGACATATGCTGACGACTACAGAGCGCTGGCGGACTGGAGCAAACGCGACCAGTGGAACCTTGCAAATGTCCACGACCCCACTGTGTGCCTTGCCGAGGACGGCTATTTCTATATGTATCAGACAGATGCATCTTTCGGCAATGCTCATGCCGGGCACGGGCACTTCCACGGCAGACGCTCGAAGGACCTTGTCAACTGGGAATTCCTTGGAGGAACGATGAAATCCCTTCCGGGATGGGTGACAACAGAACTGAATGAAATCCGGGCAGGGATGGGACTTCCGGCTTCAAGTGCCCGTGAGGAGGATTTCGGATACTGGGCCCCATGCGTACGCAAGGTCCACGACGGACTGTACAGGATGTACTATTCGATCGTCGTGCCAGGGTATCTGGACAATTCGAAGGCCAGCTGGGGAGAGCGCGCATTCATCGGCCTGATGGAAACATCCGACCCGTCCGACAATGACAGCTGGGTGGACAAGGGCTGCGTCATAACAAACGCCTCGGACAAGGATCTGAACTTCCATGTCAACCCGACCTCCTGGGAAAGCTGCTACTACCGCTGGAACGCCATTGACCCATCTTACATCATTACCCCGGAGGGGGAACACTGGCTCATCTACGGAAGCTGGCACAGCGGGATTGTCGCGGTCGAACTTGACGCGGCCACGGGAAAAGTCAAGGCTGAGCTGCCTGAGCCATGGGGCAAGGAGGATGACATCGCCGCCTACGGCAAAAGGATATACTCACGCGACAGAAACAGCCGCTGGCAGGCTTCCGAAGGTCCTGAAATCATCTACCGCGACGGCTGGTACTACCTTTTCATCGCATACGACGCCCTCGAAGTCCCGTACAACACCCGCGTCGTACGTTCAAGAAATGTCGATGGTCCATACGAGGACATGTACGGCACAAATGTGAGCGAGGACGGCGGAGAGGCATATCCTGTCCTTACGCACCCATACAAGTTCAGCCGGGGCAACGGCTGGGTGGGTATAAGCCACTGCGCAGTTTTCGAAGATGGGCAGGGCAACTGGTATTATTCATCCCAGGCCAGATTCCCTGACAATGCCGGAGGAGCAGCGCCGAACGCTGTGATGCTCGGACACATACGCCGAATAGTCTGGACTTCGGACGGGTGGCCTCTGGTGCTGCCTGAACGCTACGGGGCTGTGCCTCAGACGGCCATCACCGAAGACGACATCACCGGTACCTGGGAGCATATCGACCTTGGCTACAAATACGGAGTGCAGAAAGAATCCCAGGCCATGGAATTCGCGGCTGACCATACCATAGCCTCCGGCCCTTGGAAAGGCGGGAAATGGTCTTTTGACGCTGCAAATCAGATTCTCACAGCCAACGGAGTCACCCTGTATCTGTCAAGAGAGACTGACTGGGAGGCCGCTCCGCGCACCCATACCATTATTTACGTCGGCCTCGGAGACCATAAAACCTACTGGGGCAAGAAAAAATAGCGTAAAATCGGAATAAAATGCTATATTTGTAAGACGCGTACTACGCACGTACGCGTCGGGAACGCTATTTAACTAAAACCAAGTATATGAAAATCAGAAGAATCCTTACTCTGGCTCTCATTCTCGCAGCCGGAACAAGCCTTTCTGCACAGCAGAAAATCCACATCAAGGACAGCGAAGCCAACGGACAGATTATCCCCAAGGAGATATACGGTCAGTTCTCCGAGCACCTCGGAAGCTGCATCTATGGCGGCCTCTGGGTTGGCAAGGACTCCCCTATCGCCAACTACGAAGGCTATCGTCTCGATGTCCTCAACGCTCTCAAGGAACTCCAGGTTCCTGTAATGAGATGGCCGGGCGGCTGCTTTGCGGACGACTACCACTGGATGGACGGCATCGGTCCTCTTGAGCAGCGTGCGAAGATCAGCAACAACAACTGGGGCGGCACCCTTGAGGACAACAGTTTCGGAACACATGAGTTCCTCAACCTCTGCGAGATTCTCGGATGCGAGCCATATATCAGCGGCAATGTCGGAAGCGGCACCCCTGAGGAGCTTGCAAAGAGGATCGAGTACATGACCTCAAGCAGCAACAGCACAGTCGCGAACATGCGCCGCGCGAACGGCCGCGAGGAGCCTTGGAGCGTCAAGTTCCTCGGCATCGGCAACGAAGCCTGGGGCTGTGGCGGCAACATGGTCCCTGAGTACTACTCAAACCTCTTCAGACGCTACACCACCTACACACGTGACTACGCCCGTGACCACAGACTCTACAAGATCGCCAGCGGCGCATCTGACACCGACTACAACTGGACAGAGGTCTGCATGCAGAACATCGGCACCAAGATGGACGCCATCGCCGTCCACTATTACACCTGTGAAGGCTGGGATGGTCCTAGCAAGGGTTCAGCGACGAATTACACAGCCACCGAGTACTACCGCAGCCTTGCGAGAGCCACCGGCATCGAGCCTTGCATCCAGAAGCACATCCAGATCATGGACAAATATGATCCTCAGGGCAGAGTTGACCTCCTCGTGGACGAGTGGGGAACCTGGTTCGATGTAGAACCTGGCACAGACCCTGGACACCTCTTCCAGCAGAGCACCATGAGAGACGCCATCGTGGCATCTGTCTCCCTCGACATATTCCACAAATACACCAGGCGCATCAAGATGGCCAACATCGCACAGGTCGTCAACGTGCTCCAGTCCATGATTCTCACCAAGGGTGACCAGATGGTCCTCACCCCTACCTACCATGTCTTCGAGATGTACAAGCCTCATCAGAACGCCGAGTTCATCCCTGTGGACTACAAGGCTGAGATCATCGAGTGGAACGAGAAGGGTTCTGTTCCTTCAATCAGCGCCACAGCTTCACGCAAGGACGGTGTCATCAACGTTGGTGTGACCAACATCGACCTCAAGAACTCTCAGAAGGTCGTCCTCAGCTGGGACAGCATGGGCAAGCCGAAGAACACGAATGTCAGCGCCCGCATCCTCGCCTCTGCGAAGATGACCGACTACAATGACTTCGGCCAGGCTCCGAAGGTGGCTCCGAAGGCATTCACCGACTTCAAGGTCACCGAGCAGGGCATCGAGTTCACTCTTCCTGCGATGTCCATCATCACATTCGCTATCAAATAATCAACTTTCAACAATATGAAGAGAATCATTCTTGCAGCAGCTGTCATCGTATTGGCAGCAAGCTGCGCCAACAACAAGACTGCGGCGCCGGCCCTCACAAAGTCAGGTCTCGACCCTCAGAACTTCGCTTCGGAGTACAACGGCCAGCCGACCGCTCTCTACACTCTTTCCAACGCGAACGGGATGGAAGTATGCATCACCAACTTCGGCGGACGCATCGTCTCCATCATGGTTCCAGACAAGAACGGAGCCTTCCAGGATGTAGTCCTCGGGTTCGACAAAGTGTCCGACTATTTCCCTGAGAACAATTCCAGCGACTTCGGAGCAGCCATCGGCCGCTATGCAAACCGTATCGAAGGAGCAAGCTTCGAACTTGACGGGGTGGTGTACAAACTCCCTGCAAATGACTCGGAGCACTGCCTCCATGGAGGTCCTACCGGCTGGCAGTATCAGGTTTACGAGCTTGTAGAGGCAGACCAGACACACGTCAAGCTTCTCCGCAACTCTCCTGACGGCGACAACGGCTTCCCTGGAAATGTGAAGGCCTATGTCACCTACACCCTCACAGAGAACAACGCCATCGACATCAAGTACGAGGCCACGACTGACGCTCCTACCGTCATCAACATGACCAACCACTCATATTTCAACCTCGGCGGCGACCCTAACAAGACAGTCCTTGACAACATCATGACCATCAAGGCTTCCCAGACCACTCCGGTCGTGGCGGGTCTCATCCCTACAGGCGAGATCGTCTCCCTTCTCGGCACACCTCTCGACTTCACACAGCCTAAGGTCATCGGCAAGGAGATCAACGCCACCGATTTCGAGCAGATCGCACTCGGAAACGGCTATGACCACAACTGGGTCCTCGACACCAAGGGTGACGACACAGTTCCTGCAGCCACCGTCATGTCCCCTGCCTCAGGCATCCAGCTTGATGTCTACACCGACGAGCCGGGCATCCAGGTATATTCCGGAAACTTCCTCGACGGCACCATCACCGGCAAGAAGGGCATCGTCTACAACCAGCGCGCAGGTCTCTGCCTCGAGAGCCAGCACTATCCTGACACTCCTCACAAGGCTGACTGGCCTAGTGTTGTCCTCCGCCCTGGCGAGACTTACAAGAGCCACTGCATCTTTGCATTCAGCGTAGCAGAATAATTTGTTCTATTAAATAACTTAAAATTATGAACGTATTTCAGGCAATCGCAGCCTCAGGTTTCAGGACCATCGACCTCATCATCGTCGTCCTCTACCTCGCGCTGCTCATCTTCCTCGGACTCTTCCTCGGCCGTACCAAGAAAGGCGAGACCAAGAGTGCAAATGACTACTTCCTCGCTGGCAACACCCTTACCTGGTGGGCAGTAGGTGCTTCACTTATCGCCGCGAACATTTCCGCTGAGCAGTTCATCGGAATGTCCGGAACCAGCTATGCTGACGGTATCGCCACAGCCGCTTACGAGCTCATGGCCGCCGTCACCCTCATCGTTGTAGGAAAATTCCTTCTTCCTTCAATGCTCAAGCGCAAGATCTTCACCATCCCTCAGTTCCTTCGTGAGCGTTACAATGACGGTGTAGGTCTCGCATTCTCCATCCTCTGGCTGTTCCTCTATGTGTTCGTGAACCTTACTTCAGTGGCATGGCTCGGAGCACTCGCCATCGAGCAGATCCTCGGACTTCAGGGTGTCATGATCCAGATAGGAAGCGCGACCATCTCCATGAGAATCGTCATCATCCTTCTTCTCTACATCATCGCCGGTATCTACTCCATCTATGGCGGTCTTGCATCAGTTGCATGGACTGACGTCCTCCAGGTTGTATTCCTCGTCGGTGGCGGTCTCATCACCGCAGTCTTCGCCCTCAAGGCAGTAGGCGCAGGTGAAGGTGTCCTCGCAGGTCTCAACAATGTCTTCACGGACCTCACCACAGGTGACCATCTCAATGACAGCCATCTCCACCTCGTAGTACAACAGAGCCACGGCGAAAGCGCATTCGCCAACGTTCCTGGTATCGCCGCTGTCGTAGGTGCAGTCTGGATCACAAACCTCGGTTACTGGGGCTTCAACCAGTACATCATTCAGAAGGGTCTTGCCGCCAAGAGCCTCTCGGAAGCAAAGAAGGGTATGATCTTCGCAGCATTCCTGAAGATATTGATTCCGTTCATCGTCTGTATCCCTGGCGTATGCGCATTCTACCTCAAGACACAGCAGCCCGAGCTGTTTGCAAGTCTGGCCGGCGGCATCACAATCTCTGACGATGCTTACCCGTTCCTGATCCGCAACTTCACTCCTGTCTTTGTAAAGGGTCTGTCATTCGCAGCACTTGCAGCCGCTGTAATCTCGTCTCTGGCTTCAATGTTCAACTCGACATCAACCATCTTCACGATGGATATCTACAAGCAGTACATCAACAGGAATGCATCTGAGAAGAGCCTCGTATCTGTAGGTCGTATCACCTCAATCTGCGCTCTGATTATTGCTATGATTGCAGTTTATCCTATTATGGGCGGTGCCGATCAGGCATTCCAGATTATACAGGAGTATTCAGGCTTCGTATATCCGGGCGTAGTGGTAATCTTCGGTCTCGGCCTGCTCTGGAAGCGCGCTTCCGGTCCCGCTGCCGTTGTAGCCGCCATCGGTACATTCGTATTCTCAATCGCGTTCAAGCTGCTTCTGCCGGAGGTTCCGTTCCTGCTCCGTATGGGTTACGTATTCATCGTACTGGTTGCCATCTTCGTTCCTATGTCACTCTGCAACAAGAAGGGTGCTGTCAAGGCTGACGAACTGGATCAGCACACCATTGACACTCAGCTCAAGTGGTCAAAGATTCTGTTCATCGCATCAGCTGTTTCATTCGCAGTGTTCATCTGGGGTATGTGCTCACCGGTTCTCCGTTCCTGGGGCTTCGAGGCAATGCTGTTCTTCACAGCCATCCTGGGCGTTCTCGGTCTGTACCTGCGTTCAAATGCAAAGGACAAAGTTCAGAATGCCAAGGCTGTCGGCATCGACCTGACTCTGTTCCGCACCGACCGCACATTCAACATAGGTGCCATCTGTGTCATCGTAATTTTGGCAATCCTCTACGTATTCCTGTGGTAATATGTTGGAAGTACTGAAAGAAAAAGTCTTCAAGGCTAACCTGGACCTCGTAAAACAGGGTCTGGTCATATTTACCTGGGGCAATGTCTCCGGTATTGACCGCGGGAAAGGTCTGGTTGTAATCAAGCCCAGCGGCGTCAGCTACGATGAGAT
>JAZRWN010000061.1:0-6768 GCA_045599725.1 Candidatus Cryptobacteroides sp.
CCTTCGAGAACATGTAGCACACTGTGTAGATGGTGCGTTTGTGCTCCCTGACGATCGATGAGAATTCTTGCTCTTTTGTTTCCATTGTTTTTTACTTGTTTCGCTCCGTTAGACAACAAAGTTGGCAAAAAACTACAAAAAATATCTAACTTAGAGCTATGGAAAGCAACAGAAAGCTAGAGTTTGACCTCGCAAAGGCACTGGCCATAGTCGCGATGGTCATAACGCATATCGGAGAGGAGTTCGGCTTCGAACCGTATGTGGGAAAACCTTGGTTCCACCTCGTGGCCGCTCCGCTTTTCATGTTCTCCATGGGAGTCACCATGCTTTTCACCAGCCATGACTCCCCGGAAGAGTTCACCAGGAGGGGAGTGCACCTCATTATTCTAGGATATTTGCTGAACTTCTTCAGAGCGACGATATGGCTCATTATCGGAAAACTTGCCTGGAACCGTGAGCCTTGGGGAATACTGGAGTCGTTCGCCACCCTTGACATTCTCCATTTCGCCGGCCTTGCCTTCCTTGTGGTCGCACTGCTCAGAAAACTGGAATGCCCTGTCTGGGGGATGCTGGCGCTCTCTGTGGTCATGCTGGCCTTCGCTCCGCTTCTTGACTTCCACGATGAGGAGATGACGCTGGCAAACTATTTCCAGGGATATCTTTGGCGTGCTCACTCTGAAGCCTGTTTCCCGTTGCTCAACTGGTTTGTCTTCCCTTGCCTCGGCCTGTCCTTCGGCAGCCTTTTGAAGGAGAGGGTGATGAATCCGCAGATTTTCTATTCATTCCTGCTTCCCATAACTGCAAATTTGCTTTTTGCATCTGTGGTCATATTCAAGATTTACGGTGTGGATGTGTCCTCATATATCTTCGACCTTGAGAAATACTACTCCATGAATCTGGCTTCTGTGGTCATGCACTGTCTTGCCATCCTGACGGTGGTCTCCATCTGCTATTTCGCCATGAAGAAGGTGACAGGGAAGCTGCAGGATGCTATCGTATATGTATCGAAGAATTTGAACAACATATACATCACGCAGTGGGTCATCATCGAGTCGTTCTATACCATCTGGCTCATAGTGACCATGCATTCATTCAGGGTGCCTGTAAGCCTCTCCGTGCCTGTCGGTATGGCCGTAAGCGCCCTCAGCATAATTATTGTAGTGATCGTCAACAGATATAAAACAACCAATTAAAGGCATATTTTCATGAAGAGGAGTATCCGTATTGCAGTGATCTTTATGTTTCTGGCGCTATTGTCAGGAAGACTGGACGCTCAGGACTATTTGGGCGGTTCAGCATCATTCAACATCAACAGACTTGACAAACATCATGGCGAAAGAACAGTTTCGGCTGCACTTTCACCTGATTTCGGATGGTTCGTAGCTGATGATTTCCTCATCGGCTTCAGACCTTCAGTAAGTTTCAGCAGGCAGAACCAGTCCGAGCACACAACTTTCGGGATGGGACTTGCTCCATATTTCAGATATAGTCTTCTTGACTACAAGAGGCTTGGGATATGGGCTGAAGGCGTGGCCTCGCTTGGCTTTTACAATGACTGGTACCACTCGAAGAAAAACCACAATACTATAAATTACGAACTTCGACTCCTGCCGGTCCTTTCTTATTCACTGAATTCTCATCTCCTTCTTGAGTCGAGGGTCAACCTGTTCTCGTTCGGACTTACCGGCTCTGCATACAGAACGGCGGACTGGGATGACAAGGGATACCGCTATTCTGACTGGGACAGAAGTGCATCCTTCGGTATGTCTGCCTCCACAAAGGACTTTGTATCTGCTCTAGGAGACATCAGCATCGGGTTCATCTATCTGTTCTAAGCATTCGACGCTTGCAATGCTTGAAGAAAATCTGAAAATCCTGTAGTTTTTCGCGGAGTATGATGTCTAATGACTGCATGCTTTGATGAACAGAAACAAAACAAAGAACAGTTAATGATGAAAAAGATTTTCACTTTCGCCGCCGCGGCTCTTTTCGCGGTATCATCCATGGCCCAGCAGGCCCAGCCCCTTCCCGTTGATCCGGCAGTCCGGATCGGGCATCTTGACAACGGTCTTACCTATTATATCCGCCACCACGAGGAACCTCGCGGGCAGGCGAATTTCTATATAGCCCAGAAGGTCGGCTCCATCCTCGAAGAAGAGGATCAGCGCGGTCTCGCTCATTTCCTTGAGCATATGTGCTTCAACGGAACCGAGCATTTCCCCGGCAACGGAGTGATCAAGTATTGCGAGAGCATAGGTGTGAAGTTCGGCGAGAACCTTAACGCCTACACCTCCATCGACGAGACTGTCTACAATATTGACAATGTCCCTGTCGCGACTGTTCCGAGCGCCATCGACTCCTGTCTCTGGATACTCCATGACTGGGCGGACGGACTTCTCCTCACCGCCGATGACATCGACCACGAACGCGGAGTCATCCACGAGGAGTGGCGAAGCAGAATGAATGAAGCCCAGCTCCGCATGTACGAGAAGATTCTCCCGGAGATCTATCCTGGCAACAAATACGGCGAGCGTATGCCTATCGGTCTTATGTCAGTCGTTGACAATTTCCCGTATCAGGCCCTTCGCGACTATTATGAGAAATGGTATCGTCCTGACCAGCAGGGAATCATCGTCGTAGGTGACATTGATGTGGATGCCGTCGAGGCCAAGATAAAGGATATTTTCGGTACTATCGCCAAGCCTGAGAATCCTGCTGAGCGCTATTATGTCCAGATAGAGGACAATGTCGAGCCTATCGTTTCGGTCGCGAGCGACAAGGAGCAGAGTTATGCTCTTTCAATGATTCTATGCAAACACGACGCATATCCTGAAGAGTTGAAGAATGATGTGAACTACTTCTTGTATGACTATGCTCTCTCTGCCGCTCAGATGATGATGCGGGCCCGCATCCAAGAACTGCTTCAGAACCCTGAACCCCCATTCATCGATGCAGCGATCGGAAATGATATTTTCTTCCTTGCCAAGACCAAGGAGGCATGGACAGGAACAGTGGCGTCAAACGAGACAGAGATGCTCAGCGCCCTGACAGTTCTCTACCGCGAGATGCTGCGTGCCGTGCGCGGAGGCTTCACTGCAAGTGAATACGAGCGTGCGAAGGCTGACATCATCGCTTCTTACGAGTCTGCTTATAACATGAGAGACAAGATCAAGAGCGCTCAGTACTGCTCTGAATATGTACAGAACTTCGTCAACGGTGAACCAATCATAAGCATTGAAGACAATCTGGCTCTCATCCAGCAGGTTGCCCCGGCCATCCCTGTGGAAATCATCAATCAGATCGTCGCAAGCCTCGTGGGCGAAGGAAACCTTGTGGTTGCCTGCATGCTTCCTGACAAGGAAGGGGTCAAGTATCCGTCAGTGGACGAAATAAAGGCCGCTCTCGCTGCTGTCGAGGCCGAGGATATCGATCCATATGTCGATACTGTCTCTGATGAGCCTCTTATCAGCGAACTTCCTGCAAAGGGTTCCGTGGTCAAGGTGAAGGATGACAAGTTCGGCTACCGCAAATATTCACTCTCAAACGGCGCGACACTTTATTTCAAGCAGACTGATTTCAATGCTGACGAGATTCGTCTGAACGCTTTCAGCCGCGGCGGCACTTCACTCTATCCGGAGTCGATGTCACCTGTCCTCAAGGTCACCGACGAACTTATGACCATCGGAGGCGTGGGAGCATTCAACGCCATTGACCTGACCAAGGTCCTCGCAGGAAAGATGGTGAGCGCTGATCCGTATATCGAGAACTACGAGGAAGGCATCAACGCCTCCAGCACACCAAAGGATGTTGAGACTATGTTCCAGCTCTGCTACCTGTTCTTCACGGCTCCGCGTGCGGATGAGGACGCTTTCGCATCCTGGAAGACAAGGGCAAGTGCCATCTATGCAAATCGCGAGGCTCAGCCTATGTCCGCATTCCAGGACAGTCTGACGCTTACCATCTACAACCGTCCGGAACGCGTGAGGGAACTCACTCTTGCCGAGATAGAAGGGATGGACTATTCCAAGGCGATGCAGATTGCACGCGAGCGCTTCGCCGGAGCGGATGACTTCACCTTCATCGTGACAGGAAATATCGACGAGGCCACACTCCTCCCGCTCGTGGAGCAGTATGTCGCTTCACTTCCTGCTGCCGGCAAGAAGGAAAAGGAGGATGCAAAGATCTTTGATTTCGTCAAGGGCAAGGTATCCAACAATTTCGACAAGGAGATGGAGATTCCTATGGTGACCACATGCTACGTCGACAACGGCAAGGCAAAGTACACGCTCAAGAATTCCGTCGCCTATGATGCTGCTCTCAATGCACTTTCAAATGTCCTCATGGAGGAAATCCGTGAGAAGGAAGGTGGCACTTACAGTATCGGCGCATATGGAACTATGAGCGGGACTCCGACCGAAGAGGCTTACTGTCAGATAGCGTACCAGTCTGACCCGGACAAGTATGAGTATCTCAACGGGCGCGTCCTCGAGATTGTGGACGAATTCTCCCAGAGCGGTCCTTCTCAGGAGAGTCTGGACAAGGCCAAGGAGTTCTTCCTCAAGAACTATCAGGAGAACCTCAGGGAGAATTCATACTGGAGCAGTGTCATCAAGGAATATATTCAGACTGGAACCGACTTCAGCACCGATTTCGAGAGTACTGTCTCAAATCTTGACATCAAGACCGTCAGGAAGGCGTTCAACTCCATCTACAAGCAGGGCAACCATGCAGAGATCATCATGAAGGGTGTGCCTCAGTCTCAGAAGTAACCGGAATCGCGTGGAATGTTGTATATTTGTACAAACTCTACGTGCAGATGGACGAAAAGAACGATATCGGGCACCTGTTTGACAGGATAGCCGCAACATATGACAGATTCAATCATCTTCTTTCGCTGAATGTCGACAAGACTTGGCGCAGGAAGGCCGTGAAGATGCTCCGCCCTGCGGGGCATCTTCTGGATGTGGCGGTGGGGACTGCCGACCTTGCCATGGAGATTGTCCGTCAGGACAAGGCTTCTCATATAGAAGGCATCGACCTGTCCACTGAGATGATGAAGATAGGGGAGCAGAAGGTCGCGAAGGCGGGAATGTCCGACAAGATCAGTTTCCTTGAGGGGAGCGCCCTGGACATGCCATATCTGGATTCATCCTTCGAAACAGTCACCTGCGCTTATGGTGTGAGGAACTTTTCTGATCTGGACAAAGGCCTGGCTGAAATGTTCCGTGTGCTCAAGCCGGGCGGGCAGCTTCTGATCCTTGAGTTTTCATACCCGAAAAATGCATTGGTCAGAGCTGTCTATGATTTCTTCTTCACTTATTTCATGCCTGTCTTCGGCAGAATCGTCAGCAAGGATGCCGCGGCATACAAGTATTTCAGAAATAGCGTGAAAGGTTTCATCTGGGGTGATGAAATGGCAGCGAGAATAGCATCTGCCGGCTTCTCTGATGTATCATTCAAGACTCTTTCACTGGGAATAACGACCATCTATAAAGCAGAAAAACGATGAGCAAATTCAAACTTTGGTTCAGGATAGTCCGTCCGCAGACATTGTTTGCATCCCTGGTTCCGGTGATCGTCGGAGTGCTGGCTGTCCGGTATGCCCGTACACCCGTGCAGGTGGGGAATCCGTTTGTTGTCTCGCTCGTCACCGCCGTCTGCGCTCTCTCTCTTCAGATTCTGTCCAATCTCATCAATGACTATTATGACTTTGTCCGAGGTTCGGACAAGGCTGGACGTGCAGGCTTCAAGAGAGCCCTGGCGGAAGGGGAGGTGAGTGGCCGTCAGATGTTGACAGCCATCCTGATAGACCTTGCCGTTGTTGTTCTTACCGGCCTTTTCCTGGTTTGGTCGGGAAGGCTGCCGATACTTCTCATCGGTGGCAGCGCCATCCTTTTCGCCTGGCTCTATACAGCCACTTCGCATTCCCTGTCCTATCTGGGCATCGCCGACATATTCGTTTTCCTGTATTACGGGGTGGTGGCTTCCTCGGGAACGGCATATCTGCTGACACATACATTTGTCCCTGCTGCCTTCCATGCGGGGGCGGTATGCGGATTGATATCCATGTGCGTGCTGATGATAAACAATCTCCGTGACATCGAGGACGACCGCGCTGCCGGCAAGCGCACACTTCCTGTCCGTTTCGGAAAGCGTGCCGCTGAGGTCATCATGCTGGTGGAGGTGCTCCTGATGCCTGTCTTTGCCTGGCTCGCGTTCGGCCTGTCCCCGGCCATGCTCATCATCGTGGCGGCACTTGCACTGTATGCAGCGGTCTTGAAGGCAAAAGGTGCTGAATACAACAAATGTCTTCTCTGCACGGGACTCATGAACGTCCTATACCTCGTCCTCTGCCTGATCTGATCCGTCAGAAGCAGAAGCACTCGCGCTCTTCAGAAGTCTCGGCATAGTTTGATATCACTTCTTTCGCTTCACTTTTCTTGCCCATTCTGAAAGCCTGGTTTTCGATGAGCTCAATATCTTTTTTCTGTTCCATATCTTTATGTTTTCTGCGAAGATATTGGGTGCTTGTGCCATTTTTACGGCACAAGCTGGACATTTTCAGTAAATGTTGCTAAATTTGAAAGAAGACAACAACCACATTTCAAAATAGCACTATGAACAGAATTTTCTTCGCGCTCTCAGCTGCGCTCTGCATTGCCATGTCGGCAAATGCACAAGTCAAGGAGGACTTTGTCCCTTCCCCGAACAACCAGCCTGGAAAACAGTATCCTATGGTCAACTCCGAGAGATGTGTCAGAGTGAAAG
>JAZRWN010000062.1:0-36158 GCA_045599725.1 Candidatus Cryptobacteroides sp.
GAAAACCAACGCTGCGCTGACAAGCAGCCTTCGGCGAAACGCTTCGCTTATGGTTTTCCCGGCTTGAACTGTTTATTGACACTGAGAGGAATTCGATAATGCAGGTGAAGAAACTTCAACATAGAATCGGAGTCACGGCAGCACTGCTGCTGGCTGGATGCATGAGCGCGAATGCACAGACAGAGGAGGGATGGAAACTGAGGCCGGAATTCACGGTAAGGGAGAACGTCCAGATTTATGACACAGGGATTGTGGGTACCGCAGGACTGCGTCTGAACGAGAAATGGACAGTAGGCATTCTGGCCGGAAAGGACAATATGTACATCGATGCCGCTCCAGGGGATATTTATTCTGTCGAGACCTGCGCATATCAGCGCTTCTATATCCATCTCGGAAAGCGGGACATTATTTCTCTTTACAGCGACATCGCTGTAGGAGCGGACTGGATATATGACGTTACGGGAAAGTACCACTATGACGGCACGACAGGAGAACCGATAGGAGGAGAGCGCATCAGCGAAAATCCCGGCGATGTCAAGTTCGTAGCCATGTGGCAGCCAGGAATCAAGTTGAGAATCGTCAAGAACATCCACGTTTTCGTCGGTCCGATGATTTCAACCAAGAGCCTGGGCCTTCATCTCGGCCTCGGCTTCTGACAGAACTGAGTGCAGCCACATCGGGATGCTGGCTAGATTCTGTAGAACTCCATATCGAAGCGCAGTCCTCCTTCTTTCCTGATGGACGCGGATATGGTTCCCTTGTGGAATGCGACCGCATTCTTGACAATGGAAAGCCCGAGGCCTGACCCTTCCGTGCTTCCTGGTTTCCCAGGTATGCTGTAGAATCTTTCGAAGATCCTCCCGAGCTGGGATTCGCTGACGCCTGCTCCGTTGTCATAAAAAGACAGCTCAATATGATCGACATGGCGGCTTGCTTCTATGTGTATCTCCGTACCCTTCCCCGCATACTTGACCGAGTTCTCGACGAGATTACGTATTACAGCGTACATAAGGCTGCGGTTGCCGTTGATCATTGTCTGGTCAGGGACATAGCTTATCAGTTTCATCCCCTCCTTCTGGAGCGCGTTCTCGAATTCGTCGCTTACCTCCGTTACGATATTGCAGAGGTCCATCGGCTCTATGCGGAACTGCTCCGGAGCCTCTTCAAGTTTGGTGATTAGGGCAACGTCGCGTATTAGTTCTGACAGACGGATGGACTGAGCATACGAACGGTCTATGAAGAGGTTCTTCTTGTCCTCTGATATGTCCGGGTTCTCCATGATGGTTTCCAGATAGCCCCGTATGCTGGTCACCGGAGTCTTCAATTCGTGCGCTATGTTGCTGGTCAGAGAGTGCTTCAATTCCTTGGCGGCGTTCTCGGATGCAGTGCGGAGACCGTTTTCATATCTGCGGGAATAGATGATCGCGAGCAGCATCAGAACGGCGAAGAGAAGGATTATGCCCGCCAGAAGCACCCAGTCAGGTCTGAAGTACTTCTCCAGGCTGACCTCGAAAGGCTGAGCGGCCCTGATGATGCGGCCGTCATAGTTCTTTGCGAAGTACAGATACTTTTGATTGGCCGTTTCCGACTGCCGTATGGCATAGCCGTCACCGTCAGTCAATGCATCCTGAATCTCCGGTCTCTCAAGATGGTTGTCGAGAGCCGTCAGTGGTTCGTAGGAATCATAGGTGACTGTCCCGTCTGGGGTGAGGACAGTTATTCGGATGTCATCAGGGAGAAGACTCCCTATCTGAGCAGCCGGATCATCGGCTGTACAAATGATATCTGTATATGCTTCAAGTCTGGACTGAAGCACAGAACGTTTCCAATTGCGCTCGCTGCATATCTCGACGTAGACCAGGACGGCGGCGCCTATGCAGAATAATGCAGCAAGACTGGCCAGAAGTTTTAACTTGTAACTCATATGTAATAGCCGAAGCCTGATTTGTTCTGAATGATGTTTCTTTCATCACCGAGCTTTGAGCGCAGCCTGGCGATATGGACGTCCACGGTCCTTTCAAGCACATAAGGGGCATCCTTCCAGAGTCTGGAGATTATGTCTGCACGCGAGAAGCACTGCCCTTTGTTGGACATCAGCAGTTCGAGGATTTCATATTCCTTGCGTGAAAGGTCGAGTGCCTGCCCGTTTATTGAAGCCGTCTTCAGCAGTCTGTTCACAACTACGCCGCCAACGGTCACGATATCTGTTTTTACGGACCTGCCGAGTACAGCCTTGATGCGCGCCAGCACCTCGTTGATGGAGAACGGCTTGGAAACATAATCATCCCCGCCTGCGCTGAAGCCGGTCAGAAGGTCATTCTCCGTAGTCCTTGCCGTAAGGAAGATCACGGGAATATCATTGCCTGAGGAACGAAGGTTCTTCGCGAACTGGAACCCGGACATCCCAGGGAGCATGACGTCCAGAAGAATCAGTGATGCATCTCCCACGAAACCCTCCGCCGCCTCCGCCGAGGCCGCGCTGAGTACGGCGTATCCTGCATTCTCCACATTGAATGAGAGAATCTCGCGGATATCCGCATCGTCTTCAACTATAAGGATTGTCTGCATATTGTTACAAAGATATGCGATAATTGTTAAGATTCTGTTAAATCGGCGGCCACCAGTTTGAAGGCTTGCGATTTTGCCTCACTTTTGTATCCGCAATACGATAGACTATGGCTACAGGCGTTATCATTTCAGCTGTTCTCACACTTATTGCAGGCATCGGAATCTTCCTCATAGCCTGCCAGATGATGAGCTCCAATCTCGAATCCGCGAGCTCTACGAAACTCAAATCTCTTTTCTCGAAGGCATCCCGCAGCCGCCTGCTGGGAGTCGGCATCGGCACGGTCGGCACAGCGGCCATCCAGAGCTCCGGAGCGACCACAGTGATGGTAATCGGCTTCGTCAATGCAGGAATAATGTCGCTCACCCAGGCCGCCACCATCATTTATGGAGCGAACATAGGAACGACGATCACGGCACAGATAGTGGCTCTCGGAATGTTCGGAGGAGCCAGCGCCATCTCCACAACGATCATATTCTCGGCGTTCGCAGGCATCGGAGCGTTTCTCGCCCTTTTTGCAAAGAAGGACATGGGCAAGAAGATCGGCGGCACTCTCGCGGGATTCGGAATGCTCTTCGTGGGACTCAGCATGATGAGCGGGTCGATGAGCGACTTCGCCCAGCTCGAGGGAGTCAAGCTGTTCCTCTCGGGAATAAGCAATCCTATCCTTCTGGTCCTCATCGGTGCCGTGTTCACGGCCATCATACAGAGTTCGTCCGTGATGACCTCCGTAGCCATTGCGATGCTCTGCGTAGGGCTCATATCGCTGGACCAGGGCATATTCATCACCATGGGCTCGAACATCGGCTCCTGTATCGTAGCCATCATAGCTGGTATGACCTCAGGGACGAACGCCAAACGCACATCTCTCATCCACCTGTTCTTCAATGTCAGTGGTGTCGTGATGTTCCTGCTGGTCGGATTCATCATCAAAGTCATATCCGGAGGCGTGACCTTCGGCTCCATCTTCCAGTCCATGTTCCCTGACGCCCCTCAGGAGCAGCTGGCTATGTTCCACACCATCTTCAATGTCATCACCGTCATGCTCATTCTCCCGCTGACAGACGCGCTGGTGAAACTGGTCTGCAGGATTATCCCGGATGATGTGCAGGCAGAGGAGAAGCACAGGTCGAAGTTCTATTTCATAGACAGGAACATGCTCAAGACTCCGCCTATCGCAGTGCTTCAGACAAAGAATGAGATAGTCAACATGGCTGCCCTTGCCATGCGCAACTTCAATCTGTCACTGGACATGGTGTCAAACCTGGATCTCGGACGGCTCGATGAATTCAGACGCACGGAGAACGAACTTGACTGGCTGAACAACGAGATCGTCGCCTTCGTGGTCAACCTGTCCGGAAGGCGCGGGCTCGGTGAGAAGGACCACATCTACCTTTCCGGAACCTACCGCACCGTAAGGGATATTGAGCGTATCGGAGACTATGCCGAGAACATAACCGAGTATGCACAGTATCTCAAGGACACGGAATCGTCATTCTCGGAAAAGGCCCTTGGCGAAATCCGCGAACTACGCAGCCTGCTTGGAGAACTCTATGAATATGCGCTCAAGGCATACAACGACGAGGACTTCAGCGCTCTCGGAAAGGCGAACATAGTGGAGGAGGAGATTGATGACTTCACCAAGAAGATGGAAGACAATCACATTGCAAGGCTCTCGGACAGGGTCTGCTCACCAGCCGTCGGAGCACAGTACCTGTCCCTCAGTTCCAATGCTGAACGTGTCGGCGACCACCTCATCAATGTTGCGAAAACGATACGTGCTTTAAAGCAGACTGATTAAGACTAAAAAAAGCAGCGGAGAATAATCTTCGCTGCTTTTCTGTCGGGGTACAGTGACTCGAACACTGGACCCTCTGGTCCCAAACCAGATGCGCTAGCCAACTGCGCCACACCCCGAATATTTCAATCCTTTCGTTTCCGATTGGACTGCAAATATACTGCTCTTTGGGAAATAAACAAAATTTTAAAGGAAAATTTTCCCTTGCAGGACACTACAGATAGAAATCTCCCGTCAAAGAAAGATATTCCGGAGTATATCCGTTCTTGTTTTCCGGGAAACTATGGAGGTCCTGAATGGTCAGTTCCTCTGTAACCAGACAGTCTGCAGTCCTGGAAAACTCTATGACTACCCTTGATGGAGCCTTCTGCGGAGTGGTTCTCACCCTGAGAATTCTGAACGGAATCAAGTCGCAGGAAACTGCATACCGCACCACTTCGGACTCCCTGTCCGCAGGCAGAATCATGGACAAACGCCCGACGTCACTCAGACGCTCACGCGCGAAATCGACAAGCTCCATGAAGGACATGGCTTCCGATGCCGTATGTCGGGCCATGCCTCGACGGGCTTCAGGAGGAAGAAGTGAATCTTCAAAGAAAGGAGGGTTCGATACCACCAGATCCAGTTTGCCGGCAGCGTGATAATCACTCAAGGCGCAGTGCTCTGCACGAAGGACCGCACTCCACGGGGACGACGCGAAATTGCCGGAGGCTTCTGTGGCGGAAGGAGCGTCAATATCGATTCCTGTGATTCCGAGGCCATCGGAAACATTCATATCCGAATAGCGCTGTGCAAGCATCAGCGCAATGGTTCCAGTCCCTGTCCCTGCATCCAGAACATGACGGTCATCCTCTGAAAGGGTGGCTGCGGCACCGAGCAGCACGCCATCAGTATTGACCTTCATTGCCGAGGCCTCATTGACAACATCAAAACGCTTGAAATGGAAAACGGACATCACCGGGCCGTCAGGTAGTCCTCGACGAACTGGCCGTCACGCATGAACAGACATCTGTCGCACATACGCGCGAGTTCCGGATCATGCGTGACGATCACGATGGTCTGGCCGAAACGGTCGCGGAGTGAGAAGAAAAGACGATGAATCTCATCCTTGGTGCGGGTGTCAAGATTGCCGGAAGGCTCATCCGCGAAAAGTATGGACGGGCTGTTGACAAGCGCTCTGGCTATCGCGACACGCTGCTGCTCTCCGCCCGAGAGCTCGGAAGGCTTGTGGCCGGTACGCTCGGAGAGTCCCATGATCTCCAGCAGCTCCAGAGCCCTGGACTTCGCCTGTTTCTCGGACTTGCCTGCAATGAGAGCAGGAATCATCACATTCTCGAGAGAAGTGAACTCCGGAAGAAGGTGATGGAACTGGAACACGAAACCAAGCTTGAGGTTTCGGAAAGCGGAGAGGGCGTTACTGTCAAGCGAAAGCACGTCGCACCCGTCGATGACAAGTGTCCCGGCATCAGGAGTGGACAAGGTTCCGAGAATCTGGAGAAGTGTGGACTTCCCCGCCCCGGACGCGCCCATTATGGACACGACCTCGCCTTTTTCAGCCTCGAAACCTACGCCTTTCAGCACTTTCAGCGTCCCGAAGGACTTCTCGATATTATCCGCCTTGATAATCATATCCCAAATATAAAATAAAAAAAGGACACTCACAAAAGCGTCCTTTTCTAATCTCAACAATAACCGTTATTTGTTTCTGTCCGGCTGAGGTTTCGTCCAAGGCCTTCCAGGAGGATTCTGACCTCCCATCATCTGCGGCTGTCTCAGGCCGTGGATCTTTGACTGTCTGAACTTCTCCTCTCCGATATAGAGTTTTGCAACTTTTTCACTTGAAAGCACCTTGAGGTACTCCTTTACATATTTTGTCGAACTGTTCTGGCGTTCCATGGCCTCCGTGTACTTCGTCAGAAGATCACTGATCTCCTTCTCGCTTTTTCCGTCACGCAAGGCAGAATCGAGAGCGGCGAAAGCCCTGAAAGAGGCCTCAGTCGCCTCAGCCTGCTCCTTCTGTGCCTGGTTGTAAATAGGCCAGAAAGCCTGGGCCTCCTGAGGAGTGAGGGACATCTCATTGGTCAGAAATGCAATCTTCTCGCTCTGAAGCCTGTCCATCCACTGCCGCTGAAAGGCATTGTTCTGACTGTTCTGGGCCGAAACTGCGACCGCCGCAAGCATCAGAATTGAAAAAGTCAATGTCCGTAATATACTTTTCATATTCTCTACTCGTTTAGAAGGTATGCAATATAATCCACTGTGGCGCCTGAAGATATGAGATATTCGACAACATCATCTTCTGTTACTGAGTTCTGCTCCTCATATGAAAACGGGGCATCGTCATAAATGAAGTACGGGTTCGTCACCGGCACAAGGTCCGCAACGCAGATATCCTGGAAGGAAAGTTCGTCCTGTACAGCAACTGAACTCCTGCCGAAAATGAAACTTCCGACACAGAATGCAATGGCGAAGACCGCCGCAAGCGCTGCGTACGGCTTCAACTTGTCCCACAGACTGACAACATCCGCTGGCTCGCTCTGCTGTACAGGAATGCCCTCAAGCCTGCTCTGAAGCTGCTCGAAGTACCCTTCCGGGACACTGAATATGCGGCTGTTTCTGTTCATAACCATGTCTTTAGACAACAATTGCTCATAAAGGTTTAAAAATCAGAAGGCATTTTTTCCTGCAATTCCTTCTTGATCTTTTCATAAGCGAAATGATATGAGGCTTTCAAGGCTCCCACGGAAGATCCGGTGATTTCGGAGATGTCCTCATACGACAACTCCTGGTAATATCTCATGCAAAAGACCGCCTTCTGTTTCTGGGGAAGATTCTGAATGGCGACGCTGAGAAGTTTCTGGGCCTCGTCCCCGTTGAAATACGGGTCATCCTCCACTTTCTTCACCAGATTCTCCGAGAGGCTCTCGAATGTCAGAGCGGCACGGACTTTCTGCTTGTTCAGAAAATTCAACGACTCGTTTGTCGCGATACGATAGAGCCAGGTGTACAGCTTGGCGTCACCACGGAAAGACGGAAGGGACGTCCAGACCTTGATGAAAATCTCCTGGACAAGATCGTCGGCGTCCTCATGGGAACAGACAAGGGAGCGGACATGCCAGTACAGGCGCTCGCTGTATTCTTTTACTATATGATTGAAAGCTTCCTGCTGCCGACCGCTGCGATAAAGCTCAAGAATCTCCTTATCCGTCATTAAATTTCCCTCTCGATGTCCGCTGGAATTACAAAGCTAACAATATTTTGGATTATATTTGCACAAGATTTATACCACGAGCGATGAAACATATCAGGAACTTCTGCATCATAGCCCATATCGACCACGGCAAAAGCACACTGGCCGACCGCCTTCTGGAACTCACCAGCACTCTCAGCACGAGGGACATGGAGAATCAGGTTCTGGACGACATGGACCTTGAGAAGGAAAAAGGTATCACGATCAAGAGCCACGCCATACAGATGCTGTACACCTACAAGGGGGAACAGTACAAGCTCAACCTGATCGACACTCCGGGACATGTGGACTTCTCCTACGAGGTGTCCCGTTCCATCGCGTCCTGCGAAGGAGCGTTGCTGGTGGTGGACGCTTCCCAGGGGGTACAGGCCCAGACCATATCAAACCTGTACCAGGCTATCGACCACGGACTGGAGATCATTCCTATCCTCAACAAGATAGATATGGAGTCCGCGCAGGTGGAAGTGGTCACTGACCAGGTCTGCGACCTTCTCGGATGCGACCCTGACGATGTCTTCAAGATCTCCGCAAGGACAGGAGAAGGCGTCGCGCCTATCCTAGATGCCATAGTGGAGAAGATACCTGCACCGGAAGGAGATCCTGACGCACCGCTCCAGGCCCTGGTGTTCGACTCTGTCTTCAACTCGTTCAGAGGTGTCATAGGATATTTCAAGGTGAAGAACGGCTCGATCAAGAAGGGCGACAAGGTCAAGTTCTTCGCAACCGGCATGGACTACGAAGTCGAGGAAGTGGGAGTGCTGAAGATGAAGCTCGTCCCTACCGACGAGGTCAAGTGCGGCGACGTGGGATATATCATCACCGGCATCAAGAGTGCCACCGAGGTGAAAGTCGGTGACACCATCACCCATCTTGGGGCGGGGGCCTGCTCGACCGCCATCGCCGGATTCGAGGAAGTCAAGCCAATGGTGTTCGCCGGCATGTACCCTGTGGATGCCTCCAAGTTCGAGGAACTGCGCGCCGTGCTGGAGAAGTTCCAGCTCAATGACGCTTCCTTCGTCTACGAACCGGAAAGTTCGCTCGCGCTCGGGTCCGGATTCCGCTGCGGCTTCCTGGGGCTTCTCCATCTGGAAATAGTCCAGGAGCGTCTTTTCAGGGAATTCGACATGGATGTCATCACGACCGTTCCGAACGTTTCCTATAAAGTTTACACCACCCAGGGTGAGGTGCTGGATGTCCACAATCCTTCCGGCCTTCCCGCTCCTACCCTCATCGACCATATCGAGGAGCCGTTCATCCGCGCCCAAATCATCTCCAAGGCTGATTTCTTCGGCCCTATCATGAAACTCTGCCTCGACAAGCGCGGCACTCTGACCAGCCAGCACTACATCACGGCTGACCGAGTGGAGCTCAACTATGACATGCCTTTGTCCGAAATCGTGTTCGACTTCTATGACAAGTTGAAATCCATTTCGAAGGGCTACGCTTCCTTCGACTACCACATGACCGGGTTCAGGGCCGCGAGACTCGTCAAGCTCGACATCCTCCTGAACGGCGAGCCTGCCGACGCCCTTTCCACCCTCATCCATGAGGACAATGCCTACACTTTCGGCAGGAAGATGTGCGAGAAGCTGAAGGATCTCATACCGCGCCAGCAGTTCGACATCCCTATCCAGGCTGCCATCGGTGCCAAGATCATCGCGCGCGAGACTGTCAAGCAGGTACGCAAGGATGTTACGGCGAAGTGCTACGGCGGTGATATCACGCGTAAGCGCAAGCTCCTTGAGAAGCAGAAGGAGGGAAAGAAGCGCATGCGCCAGATCGGCACCGTCCAGGTCCCTCAGAGCGCCTTCATGGCAGTCCTGAAACTCGACTGACCAGATGGAGCATAAAAAAAGCGACCGGAAGGCCGCTTTTTTTATTTATTGAAGGTATATATCCTAGAGATTAGGGTTCATGGTGCCCCAGTCAGCGACTGCAGGGATGATGCCGAGGGAGATGATCTCGTCGCGCATCTTGCAGAGGTGCTCGTATGAAGCCTGGAGAGCTGCCATCTCCTCAGCTGTTCCCTGAGGTGCAGTGAAATGAACACCGGTAGCGTCGATCACTGAAGGCATGGCCATCATGACATTCTTGTAGCCGCACTTGTCGCAGTTCACGTAGCAGCCTGCAGGCCACTCGAACTTGGCGCCACCCATTGAAGCCTCGATCATCTTCACAGCCTGGTATGCAGGGCTCTGGAATGAAGAGCGGCCGCGGAGCTTGATGATGTTTGAACCACCCTGGATGGTGTTGTGCTTGATCTCCTCCCACTTGTCAGCAGGGATGTTGAAGTCAGCGAGAGGCTTGCCGTCAACGGTGATCTTTGAAGCGAAGACTGCCATGGCCTCACCATGACCGCCGTATGTACGGGCATTCGCCACCTTGTACTGTGCTACGCCGCACTCAGCTGCGATAGCCTCCTGAAGACGGGTGCTGTCAAGAGCTGCGAGAGAAGTGAGCTGCTCAGGCTTGAGACCAGAATGAATGAGGGCTGTAAGAGCAGTGACATCAGCAGGGTTGAAAATAACAACGACATGCTTGACTGCAGGGCAGTACATCTTGATGAAGTCTCCGAATTCGGCAGCGATCTTGCAGTTGCCCTTGAGGAGGTCCTCACGGGTCATACCATCCTTGCGTGGAGCACCACCTGAAGAAATGATGTAGTCAGCACCGGTGAAAGCAACCTCCGGATCAGTTGTCCAAGTAATGTTTGCACCCTCGAATGCACAGTGGGCCATTTCTTCCGCCACACCATGTACACCCGGCTCGAAGATATCATAAAGACAGATGTTAGGGGTAAGACCAAGCATAAGGGCTGTTTGAACCATGTTGGAGCCGATAGCTCCGCCTGCACCTACGATGACAAGCTTTTCGTCAGTTAAAAAATTCATGATACAAGTTTTATGTTAATATTAATGATATTTCCCAAGCGTCTGCAAATATAGCAATTATATTTGCTTTTGAATTCAAAAAAAAAGCTATATTTGTACCGTTTACTATTAACGGCACTATATGGAACCTCCCAGTTCTATTCTGACAGACACCAACGTCCCTGCGGACCCCGCTTCTGAGGATCCGTTGGCGGCAAATCAGTACAATATCACCGCTTGCACGTCAGGACATTTGTCCTTGACGGGCGTTGTTGTTTCCTGAACTGTGAGAATCATTGTTGAAAACTTAATACTTATATATGGCACTATATTTTCTTAGAGAACTTGACAACACCGCGAAAGTCGCTGTATGGCAGATCACCGAAACAGAGGCGGAGCTGCGGGAGCTGAGTTCCACACCATCGGACGAGATGGAGGAGATTTCTTTCATCAAGAGCGAATCCCTGCGCAAGCAAAGGCTTGCGGTACGCGCTCTTCTTAACCAGCTGTTCGAGGAAAAAGTTTACCTTGCCCACCACGACAATGGAAAGCCTTATATTGAGAATGACTCCGTGAACCTCAGCATCACCCATACGGACAAGTATGTCGCTGTCATCCTCGACCAGAACGACGAGTGCGGCATCGACATCGAATCCCTGGACAGGGATTTCTCCGTCGTGGAGAAGAAAGCTCTCTCGGAGGACGAAATAGACGACCTTGACGATGACAGGGAGGAGAAGAACGAGCAGCTCGCAATATACTGGTGCGCCAAGGAGGCCATCTACAAAAAGATGTCTCAGTACAACGTCGACTTCGCCGAGCAGATAGAGGTGGACAGGTTCCGTTCAAAGGGCGAGGGCGAGCTTGAAGCCACCTTCATCCACAAGGACGGATACGAAGAGGAGCTCGAGCTTGAATATGTCACTTTCGACCGTCATGTACTTGTCTGGGTGACCGAATAAGATTTTGACGAATTTAAACTAATTCTAAATTAGATATTCTTATATAAACCTGTTAACCAACGAGTTAACAGGTTTATTTCTTTTATGTTGATAACTTTTTTCTGGGGTTGCAGCGCTAATAGGATTATATTGTTATATCTTTGTACTCCGCGGCTCAGGGATGCCGCGAGCCTACATAATAACACCTCATTTTCAAGATAAACAAGCATGATCAAGAGCGTCATCAAACGCGACGGGCGCGTTGTCGATTTCAACAACCAGAAGATTGTCGCCGCCATCCTCAAGGCGATGAATGTAACCGATACGGGTGAGGACATTGTCCTTGCCGCACAGATAGCTAACATCATCTCCCAGATTGACAAGGAGCAGATGAGTGTGGAGGAAATCCAGGACTGCGTGGAAATGGAGCTTATGAAAAGCCCGCGCAAGGAAGTCGCAAAGCGCTACATCGCATATAGAAACCAGAGAAGCCTTGCCCGCAATGCGAAGAGCAACGAGATCTTCCAGGAGATCATCGATGCCCAGGCGAATGACATCACCCGTGAGAACGCGAACATGAACGCCGACACTCCTGCCGGTATGATGATGAAGTTCGCTTCCGAGTCCACCAAGACCTATGTGGACGCCTGTCTGCTTTCTGAAGATGTGAGAGAAGCCGTCCAGAACGGATATATCCATATCCATGACAAGGACTACTATCCTACCAAGAGCCTCACCTGCATCCAGCACCCTCTGGACGTTATCCTTGACAACGGTTTCAGGGCAGGACATGGAGAGTCCCGTCCGGCCAAGAGGATAGAAACAGCAGCAGTTCTCGCATGTATCTCCATGGAGACTGTCCAGAACGAGATGCACGGTGGTCAGGCCATCCCGGCTTTCGACTTCTACCTCGCCCCTTACGTAAGGCTCACCTTCCAGGAGGAAATCAAGAAGATGGAGTCATACAACGGGAAGGACTATTCATATCTCAACAACACCAAGATCGAGGACTATATCAAGAGGGACCTCACCGGCATGACAGGAGACGAAAGGGTCATCCAGCACGCCATCAACTTGACAGTAGGCCGCGTTCATCAGGCTATGGAAGCGTTCGTGCACAACATGAACACCATCCACTCGCGCGGAGGAAACCAGGTGGTGTTCAGTTCCATCAACTACGGAACCGACACATCAGCCGAGGGACGCTGCATCATACGCGAGATCCTCAACACCACCTACCAGGGTGTAGGTAACGGTTCCACAGCTATCTTCCCTATCCAGATCTGGAAGAAGAAGAAAGGTGTAAGCTACCTCCCTACCGACCCTAACTACGACCTTTACAAGTTTGCATGCAAGGTGAGCGCGAGAAGATTCTTCCCTAACTTCCTCAACCTCGACGCTTCATACAATCAGGATGAGGCTTGGAAGGCTGACGATCCGAAGAGATACGTCCACGAAGTCGCCACCATGGGTTGCCGTACACGAGTTTACGGCAACAAGTTCGGCCCGAAGACATCCATCGGCCGTGGAAACCTCAGTTTCACCACCCTCAACATCGTCCGCATCGCCATCGAGTGTATGAATATCAAGGAGAAGGAAGACAGGATCGCCGCTTTCTTCAAGAAGCTCGACTGGGCACTCGAGATCGCCGCAAAGCAGCTCAACGAAAGATTCGAGTTCCAGAAGACTGCTCTAAAGAAGCAGTTCCCTCTGCTCATGAACGGACTCTGGCTCGGTTCCGAGAAGCTTGAGGACTGCGACACCATCGAAAGCGTCATCAATCAGGGCACACTCTCGATAGGCTTCATCGGTCTGGCGGAAACCCTCATCGCTCTCGTAGGCAAGCACCATGGTGAAAGCGAAGAGGCTCAGGAACTCGGCCTCCGCATCATCAAGCACATGTCCGAGAAGGTTGAAAGCTTCGCCGAGACATATCAGCACAACTTCACATTCTTCGCCACTCCTGCCGAAGGACTTGCCGGCCGCATCACCAGAATGGACAGGAGGAAGTTCGGCGTCATCAGAGGTGTCACCGACAAGGAATACTACACCAACTCAAGCCACATCCCTGTCTATTTCCACTGCACTCCTCAGCATAAGGCAGAAATCGAAGGACCTTACCACAAATACGAGAATGCCGGTCATATCTTCTACGTGGAAGTGGATGGAGACGCCACCCACAACCCTGAGGCCATCATGAGCATCGTTGACCTCATGGACAAGTATGACATCGGATACGGAAGTGTCAACCATAACAGGAACCGCTGCCTCGACTGCGGATACGAAGATGCCACAGAAGGACTTGAGGAATGTCCTAACTGCCACGGGCACAACATCGACACTCTCCAGCGTATCACAGGATACCTTGTAGGTACCACAAACAGATGGAACAGCGCCAAACTCGCTGAACTCAAAGACCGTGTTGTTCACAAATAACGATACGAATTATTTTCACTTTCACTTTGTATGGGCGCGAGCATACGCTCGCGCCTTTAAATTATGAAAAGGGACACTATCAGGATAATGGAAGTCGTGGAGCAGACCATGGCTGACGGGCCGGGGCTGAGGACTTCAATTTATTGTGCGGGATGCTGGCATCACTGCAAGGGCTGTCATAACCCTCAGTCCTGGGATATGGCAAACGGTCACGATGTCACCATCGACGAACTTCTCGACATCATAAAGGCTGACGAATTCTCAAACGTATCCTTCTCGGGAGGAGATCCTTTCTACCAGGTGGAAGCATTCACCGAACTGGCCAGAAGGATAAAGGAAGAGACAAAGAAGACCATCTGGTGCTGGACAGGCTTCACCATCGAGGAGATACGCGCCGACGAACACCTTGCGCAACTTCTTCCTTATCTTGACGTACTCGTGGACGGGCCGTTCATCCTTGAGCAGAGAGACACACAGCTTCTTTTCAGGGGCAGCCCGAACCAGAGAATAATCTACCTTACACCAAAAGAGGACGACACCATTCCCGGTACCGTCCCCCTTGTCCCTTTCAGATAATATCTATTTTTCCGCAGGTCCGAACACACTGTCAATCAGCGTGACAAACTCCTTGTACGCGAACGTGTCACCGAGCTCCTTCAAGGAGGTCGCGAGGCCGCGGTAGTGCCACTCGTGATCAGGTTTCCCGCCAGGTGCGTGGAAAATCTTCCATAGTTCGTCACCCTTCACCTGATAGTCTCTCCAGATAGCGCGCATATTGCTGAGCTTGTCGCCCATGGCGACGATCTTCGAATCCATGCTTACTGACGCAAGCCTGTCAATGGCGAACTGCTTGCGCGAACGCCAGCTGTCCTCCTCGCTCACACCCGCTTCGAAACGGTCGGACTCATTGTCCACAATGTGAGCGATACGCTCGCCGAACTCCGCACGGATCTCCTCCACAGTCACGTCTGTATCCTCAACGGTATCATGAAGGGCGGCGGCGGCCAGGAGTTCCTGGTCCGGAGTGATGGTGGCCACAATCTCCACCGCCTCCATCGGATGAACGATATAAGGGAAACCTTTCCCACGTCTTTCAGAATTCGCATGTGCCTTGACAGCGAAGACAATAGCCTTGTCCAGAAGGCTTGAATCCATATATTTGTTTGCCATGTTCTATTTTGTAAGTGAGAGATGTGACACAGTCTCCAGAACTCTGTCCGCTCTGACAGTATTGTAGTCGGATTCACCTGAAATGAGATCGAACAGCTGGACCAGATCCCTGTCTCCTCCACCGTTCAGGATGATGAACACGATGCAGAGATCCTGAATCGCAACGTTGGATGAAATGATGTCGAGGTCGGTGACACCTATCTCGTAACGGGCAAGTTGGAATGCGGCATCACTGTACTCCTTTATCATTCTGTCCACATCGCCTAAGGTCTTGAACCCAAGGAACTGAAGGACAGGGAGGTAAGGTACAAGGGACGCATTGTGGATCTCCGCCTGGTTCACCGCCGCTATCCTGTGGTTCAACTTGTCAAAAGGCCCCAGTTTGAGATAGCTTCTGTATGTCTCCTCGTTCAAGGCGACCTCGTCAAACCTGCGGTCCATCATGAGGGCGCTGACCTGACGGCGGTAGTCATTGATGGCCGTGCGGAGACGGCTGAACTCATTGTCGGCCAGCTCCATCATCCCCGCCAGGCTGTTAAGGCTTCTTAAATACTCAGCAGGCACTTCGACACCGGACTTGTAACCGGTATTGTGGGACATATTGGCCCACATATGCTGCAGCGTCGTGCGAAGCTGGACTTCGAAACGGTAACTGTTGATTTCCGGATGCTCGGGGTCATCATGGAGAGACTTAGGGATGCGGCAGACATAGTGCAGGGACATGTATCCGAAACTGTCCAGATTGTGCATTCTGCGCTTGTCGACGGAATTCTCCCAGTCTATATCAAACCTGTTTTCGACTATTGACGCGACCTTGTCCACATCGTCAGTGTAAAAGGCGATGACGCGGGCTCCGACTATGTCCGTGATGTCGGAGAGTGACTTGTATTTCCGGCCCTTGAGCTCAAGCTTTCCAGCCAGGCTGCTCTCCTCCTTGATCCTGGACTCGACAGCAGTGACCAGAAGGGCGTTCTCCTTGAGACCGTCCTTCAGGATGCCCTCGACTATGCGCTGCATAGTCTTGAATGAGTCCATGTTCCTGCAATATTCGTCCAGAATGCTCTGGCAGTGCAGGTCAAGTCCGTAGTCTTTCATCACGGGCGGGGAAAAGATTACTAGACAATCTTGATGATGGAAGAGAATCCGGTGATGTCAAACACTTCCTTTACCGCCGGCGCCATGTTCACGAGGACAAGACTGCCACCGCCTGCCATAGTGCTCTTCTGGAGCATGAGAAAGACTCTGAGACCCTGGCTGGACGTGTATGACATGTCCTTGCAGTCAATCGTGATATCAGCGTTCTTTGCCTCCATGAGAGGTGAGAGGTCGCTGAGGAACTGGTTTGCGGTGACGGAGTCAATCCTGCCTTCGATAGCCACATTGTATTTGTCACCGTCCTGATTGATGTTCACATTCATAGTATAGTATCGTTATTATTGGTTCTGATTTTCATTGTCAAAACATTGCATCCATCCTCGCGGGCATAGAGGACCTCGTCCATCATCTGTTTGCAGAGGAATATGCCAAGCCCTCCTATCTCACGCTCGTCTGCCGCGAGGGTAATGTCCGGCTCCGGTGCTGACAGCGGGTCAAAAGGCGTGCCAGCGTCTTTCAGTTTCAGGGTGAACCAACCATCGGAGGTGTCTGTTTCTATATCGAGGAAACCGTTCCCGCCTTCGTAGGCATAATTCACGACATTGACGACCGCTTCCTCCGAACAGAGGCGGATCTTGAACTGGAGGCCGGGATTCTCAGGAATCTCGGGTGCATTCATGATGCTTTCCAGTATGATGTCAGCTTTATCTGTGACAGGTTCGAATCGTAATTTCATGTCATGTGGTTCAATGAATACAAATATAGTATATTATTGATTATTTTTGCATCATGAATCTGAATTTAGCAGGAATAGTCAACGCACGCGAACTTGGAGGCCTGGTCATGGAGGACGGAAGGGCAGTCAAGCATGGACTGCTGCTCCGCGGGTCGTCCCTGAACAAAGCCCAGGACTCTGATATACAATATCTGAGCCAGGAACTGAAAGTAAAAATGGTCTTCGACTTCCGGACGGAGCAGGAGGTCAGGCACGCACCTGACATCGACATACCCGGCGCGAAATATCTCTGGCTCCCGACCCTTGACCCTACAAACGGAGAGAAGGGAAAAGACGTCTTCTCCGCCGGAGGATACAGGTCGGCAGAGGAACTTGTCATGAAAGGGGCTTTCCTTCCTCAGGTTCACGAAGCGGCGAGGAACATGTACACTGACATCGTTGACAATGAATACTCCCAGCTTCAGTATGCGGTCTTCCTTCAGAAGATCGTCTCGGTTGAAGACGGAGCAGTCTACTGGCACTGCTCGCAGGGCAAGGACCGCACCGGTCTGGGAGCCACATTCATCCTGGCAGCGCTCGGAGCCAGCCGGGAGACCATCCTGGCCGACTATCTGATATCCGCAGACAATTATGCGGAAGATCTGAGACAGATGAATGCCTTTCTGACAGCACAGGGAGGAGGGCCGGACGAACTTGACGTCGCGCAGACATTCATCAGCGTGAACATAAAGCATTTCATCAAAGGGCTTGACCTTATCGACAGCAAATACGGAGGGATGGAGACTTATCTGAAAAACTGCCTGTTCCTTTCAGATGAGGACAGGATCAAACTGCAGGAACGCTATCTCGAGCGAAGCCACTGAGCAGGATCCTGAGGACCCTTTGAGGACCACAATTGGAAATGAAGCTGCGTGGTCCCTCCTATCGGCTCCACAGTCCCGAGGACCTGGCCCGTCTTCACTTTATCACCCGCCTTCACAGATACTGACCCCAGTTTGCAGTAGAATGTGAAATAGTCACCGTGCTGCACGAGGACACATTTGTTGTATCCCGGCTGGACGATCACGTTCTTCACGACGCCGTCAAAGACTGAGAGCACCTGAGCCCCGTTGTCAACGGCTATGGAGATACCGTCGCTGTCAGGAAGTTTAAGCTGTTTGTAGACAGGATGGTAATGAACTCCGAAAGTCTCCACGACAGGACCCTCGGCCGGCCATGGAAGTTTGCCCTTGTTGCTGGCGAACTCCTTGGCGAGAGTCATGTCGACCGCCGCCGGCTGCTTCTTTGACGCAGTCTTCTTCTTTGACGATGAGGTTCCCACCGCCTCGGCGATGATTCTGGCTATCTCCTTGTTCAACGCCTCGACTTCCTTTCTCTTGGAATTGAGCTGATTCTGATACTTAGTCTTCTCCTTCTTCAGGACGTTGATAGTCTGCTGAGCGGAAGCCTCCTCCCTTCTGAGATTCTCCATCTCCTCGAACCTTTCCCTCTGCATGCTCTCAGCCTGCGCTCGCAGACCAGCGAGCTGCTCTTTCTCGTTCTCCACCTCGGCCTTGGACTCCTTTATCTTGACCCCTTGCGTGTTCATCTCCTTGGAGAGATTCTTCAGGAAGGAGTAACGCCTGAGGCCCTGGGCAAGGTTGTCGCTCGCGAGGATGTACATGTACCATACGCGCGCGTCACGATTCTTGTATGCTCCTTTGACCAGACGGTTGTAGTAGAAGGACATGGTGTCGAGACGGACCTGGAGGCTGTCTATCTTTTTCTGCTTCTGCCGGATGCCGGAAGTAAGGCGTGCGATTTCCGCCTCGCCGTCAGCAATGACCGCCTTGCGGAGTTCGATTTTCTGCTGGACAAGGGTCAGGCTGTTAAGGGCGCTGGAGTTTCTGGTGGCATTCTCTCTCAACTGCTTGTCCAAAATGGCGATTTCTTTCTCCAGTCTTTCCTTCCTGCTGGTCTGGGCGGAAGTATCCTGGGCTGCGGACGGCAGCGCTGCCAGGAAAAGCAGCGACAGGGCAAGGCATATCGTCCGTTTCAGTATCATTTCTTGACAGCGTTCATTTTCGTCTCGATCCTTTCCTCAAGGTCCGGGATTTCATTGTCCGTGTTCTTCTGCTTCGCCATGTTCCAGTAAACTACAGCAAGGTCGTACTCACCCAGTGAATAAAGCACCTCTGCATAGTGGTCAAGGATGGTCACACTGTCCTTGCCACCATAGAGCATCGCATGCTTGAAGTAGGATTTCGCCTCCTGAGACTGCCCCATGAGATGGAGTATCCATGCGAAGGTGTCGAGGTATGTCGCATTGTCCGGCTCTGCCTCGACCGTGATGCGGCTCATGGCGCAGGCCTTGTTCAGCTTCTTTTTCTCAAGACTGAGATAATAGGCGTAGTTGTTAAGCACCGGGACATATGCCGGATCCAGTTTGAGCGCCTTCTCATATGCTTTGAAAGCCTGCTTGCTCTCCCCGAGAAGATGATAGCAGTCCCCTATGCTGGAATATCCCTGCAGGACAACTGCAGTATCCTTAGGGAACAGTTCGACCATCCTTTCGCTGTCCTCGATGACGGCACGGTAGTCCTTCAGGTTGTAGTGGGCGATGAGCTTCATGTTAAGAAGCGCCGGTTCGTCCGGAAAAGCGGTGAAAGCCGTTTCACTCTCTTCCGCCAGCTGCTCCCAGTCTCCGGTGAAATCCAGAGCCTGGATGTACATGGCTACAGCATTGAAATCATTCGGATACAGTCTGCTGTTGGTCTTGAGAATATCCTTCGCGCGTTCCTGACGTCCGGTGCGGAAATAATAGGTTCCCGCCGTCAGCAGCATGGATGAATCCTGCGGGTGCATCCTTACTCCGCCCTCGAACAGGGTGTCAAGCTGCGGCTGGAAATTCTGCACAAAACGCGGATCGAGATGCTGCGTGAGATTCGAGAGGTACTGGCTCTTCATCTGAGAAGGAATGACCTGCGAACCCGTGAACTGCCCTATGGTCTCGAAATATTCGTCATATGAGCGGCGGATGCGGTAGACTTCGGACTTGCCTATGATAGCCGGCGCCGAGTCTGAGTCAAGCCCGAGAGCCTCATCATAGTAAGCGAGCGCGAGAGTGTCCTGGTACTCCGACAGCTTGGCGTCACCCATCATGCAAAGTATCTGCGGGGAGGAATACTCCTCGTTGAAGTCCTCAAGAACCTTGAACGCATCTTCCGTACGGTTCTGACGCATGAGGACATCATATCTCGCCAGAGTGGTGGACTCGCTTTTACCGGTCGTCGTCTCTATGTTGTCAAGAGTCTCCATGACCTTGTCCATGCGACCCTGATGAGCATAGAGGTTCACAAGATTATAGTAGATCTCGGTCTTTTTCGGATAGTCTTCAAGAAGGCTCTCATATATGCCTGTGGTAAGTTCCTCCTGCCCTGTCATGGAATAAAGGACAGCCAGGCGGTCACGGTACCAGTAGTTCTTCGGATCCAGCCTGACAGCCTCGCGCAGCTCCGCTTCAGCATCCTTGGCATTTCCCAGATAAAAGTCGCAGAGGCCTGAATAGTAATACGCAGCATCATTGGACGGCTCGGCATCGACTATCACTGACAGGCGGGCTTTGGCTTCCTTGTAGTTTTCGTCTTCATAGAACTGGACTGCATCCACGAACAGAGCTTCCAGATTCTTATGCATCCTGTCGGAATTCTGCGCGGAAAGAGGAAGAAAAAGGGTTGCCTGAAAGAAAGCGGCAAAGGTTATCAGCAATATCTTTTTCATCACTACAAAAATACTACAATTATTCGGTTGGTTGAGTATTTATAATATTTTTCGTTATTTTCGTGTCAAGGTTTGAAAATTTTTCTGGGTGTTATGCAACATTTTGGCCAAAGTTTGCATCTTAACACACGGGTAAAAAACCAAAACCAGTTGGGAGAAAAAGACGTGGCAAGCTTTAATGAGCAGAATATCATTGCCTTATGTAAAAAGGGCGACAGATCTGCACAGAAAACCTTGTACGACTTGCTTTCGCCTAAAATGTTCGCCATCTGCCACCGGTACATGGGGGACAAGGAGTCGGCGGAGGACGTCCTCCAGGAAGGCTTCATCGTTCTTTTCTCAAAACTGGACAGTTATTCGGGGGAAGGTTCCTTCGAAGGTTGGGCCCGGAAGATCTTTGTCAATACTGCACTCATGACTCTGCGCAAGAATGATATTCTGAAGCAAAGCGCCGACATTGAATCAGCTTTCGGAGTGATGTCCGGAAACATATCGGCCATTCAGGACATATCATATCAGGAGTTGCTGAAGATCATCGCCGGACTTCCGGCAGGATACAGGACGGTCTTCAACATGTTCGTTATAGAAGGATATTCGCACAAGGAGATAAGCGAAGCTCTGGGCATCACTGAAGCGACTTCAAGGTCACAGCTGCAGAGAGCGAGAGTCATGCTGCAGAACAGGATAAAGAAATGATTAACAAGATGCAGAAAGATAACTACACAGATCTGGATCTCAAGTTCCGTGAGATGTTCCTGGATGCGGAGGAGGAAGTTCCTTCGCAGGTCTGGGAGGCATTGAGCGGAGAACTTGACAGAAGAGACCGCCGGAAAGTGGTGGCTCTCAGGTGGAGGCGCGCCGCTGCCGGTGTCGCCGCCGCTGCTGCTGTGCTGTCCGGCATCTTCATCATGACTGACCGCAGCTCCATATCCGGTCCGTCACCATCTGCCACCATAGTCGCGGAGTCCCGCCAGGCGGATGTCGCAGAGGATGAGATCCCTGCCATCGAGGAGCAGATCGAAGCTTCTTCAAAGCTGTTGATGGCCGATGTGCCTGAGACAGTCGCACCGACAGAGTTTGAAAGCCTTTACAAGGACATTGCCGTACCGGCCGTGACTGAAACAGAAAATGTTCAGCCCGCAGCATCAGACCCGGAATCCTCTCCTGAACCGGTTATGAGTCCGGCACCGTCTCCGGTGGAAGTAATCCCTGCAGAAGAGCCTTGGTCTGATCCGTTCGCCGGTCTTGAGGATGAGAAAATCCGCAGCAGGCATGATGTCAGCCTCTTCCTTTCTGGAAATGTGATGAGCAATGACGCATCCGGAAGCAGTCCAAAGACACATCGTGCCCCGACCATCGGTCCATCATTGAAGACCGGGGTCGTGGAGAAGAGTACATCCACCTACGGCATTCCTCTTTCTCTGGGATTCGGTGCGGACATCGCCCTCACGGACAGATGGTCAGTCGGCACCGGTATCAACTGGTCCCTCCTTTCCAGAACATTCACCGGCATATACACTGAAGTAGGAGCCAACGGCTCGGTGGTCAAGTCCATCAACTCCGACATCAACAACGACATTCATTATATCGGCATTCCTCTGAACCTGTACTACAACGTTCTCAGCACCAAGGACCTCAAATTCTATGCATGGGGCGGAGCCAGCGCTGAGAAGGGTCTTGTGAACAAATACCGCATCCACAGCGAGCCTGAAGACATTTTCTTCAAGGAGAATGTCAAGGGCATACAGTGGTCCGCAGGAATCGGTCTTGGACTCGAATTCAGCATCAACGACGTGGTGGGGCTTTACATTGACCCGAGTGCCAGGTATTATTTTGACTGCGACCAGCCGAACAGCATAAGGACACAGAAACCATATCTTCTGAATTTCGAAGCCGGTCTCAGATTCAATCTCTAAATTCCTCCATCAACGGAGGTTTTTCTTTTTCTATACATCATATATCTTTTTTCATGCAATTTTTGCAAGAAAAAAGACATGAAACATCATCTCGTAGTTCTTCTTGCCGCCGGCATCGTCTGTTCATTCTCCTGCATCCGTGGAATGGATGGGGATGATATCTCACATAAAAGCAGGGTTGAAGCCTTCAGCGACAAGTACAGGCCCTTCCTGAACACTGGCTCTTCCGCCGCCGACAGGAACAGATTCCCGCCTGACACCGTTGTCCTTCTGGCAGGAGTGGAGTTCCCTGACGGTTACGACTGGAGGCGGGACACTTCTTACGGCAGTGTCTCCGGAAGGATAGTCCTGTTCCGCAATGGAGAGAAAATCGTCGAGATAGACGCAGGAGGAGACGCCCATGCTAGTCTGGACCCGGACAGGCATCATCTGATCGGTGGCCACCTTTTCACGGAGTTCAACGGAAACGGACGGACATACATCGGAAGGGACGGAGAGGAACTGTTTTCGTTCGAAGGGACAGAGTCTCTCCAAGGACTTGTCATCGATGGAGAGGACCTGTACACCCTGGGCCAGGCAAATGGAGGAGGACTCACCCTCCGGCGCAACGGTCTGGAAATATTCTCACGCAAGGACGCCTTCGCGGGCGGGCACATGTATGACAACTATGACTACCCTACAGGAGCGTTGTATCAGGACTCCGGACATCTGTATTTCAGTTACTGGAGACCGGAAACTTCAGGCAGCGGCAGGAAAGCCTGGTTTGTTGTGGAGAATCTGACGGAAACCCAGATTCAGACCGGAACGGCTGATGTTTATGACATACGCGTAAAGGACGGGACAGTCTCCATCAAGGCTGTGAGTCCTCAACAGGCCTGCCAGGTCAGGCTGGCCGACGGAGAGAGCAACGCACTTGTGATGTCATACCGCGACAGGACGCTGCTGATATCAAATGAAAGCCTGGGGTTCTACACTTTCACCAAAGAACAGTATTACTTCTTCTCTTTCAGAAACTGCGATCTCGCAGGCACTACACTCTATCTGGCGGTCACTCCGGTGGAAGAAGGAAAGGCCCCGGTCCTGTGGAAGAACGGGGCGGTATCTGAAATAGAGATGAACGGATTCGTGACGGCAGTGGATGTGTCAGTCATCCCAAGACAAAATCCTTGAGCCGTCCGGCTGCACGGTGATGCGGACGCGTAAAGTCTCCTCCGGGATGAGTTCCTCTATGTTCTCAGGCCATTCCATAAAGCAAAGGCAGCCGCTGTCAACATAATCATAGAAGCCTATGTCAAGAGCTTCCGCGACCCGGGTGATGCGGTAGAAATCAAAGTGATATACCGCTTCGCCCGAGGCTGCTCGGTATTCGTTCACGATGGAGAAGGTTGGAGAGCTGACAGCATCTTCAGAAACTCCCAGGGCACGACATAGCGCTGTGGTGAAAGTGGTCTTGCCAGCTCCCATGGGAGCATAGAAGGCTACCAGTCTGTTATCCCCTATCTCACGTAGGAAACAACCGGCGACTTGGTCGATATCTTGAATATTATTGATGGTCAATTCATGTTTCATGTCGCAAATATACATAATTGAGGCAATTACCAAAAACGATATAGAAAAGAAATATTTGGCTAAGTCAAATAATAATACTATTTTGTGTAAATAACAAGCAAATATCAGAATAAATATTCACAAGCATTATTGGCAAATTAGTTTAACCTTCAATATATCAAACCTTTATGAGGAAATTAGTACTATTCGTCTGCACCATTTTTATATGCGTGCTGACTGCTAATGCCCAGTCAAGGACGGTGACAGGCAAAGTCACCGCGTCAGATACCGGCGAACCCGTGGTCGGAGCCGCCATCAATGACAAGACTACTGGGAACTACACCCTCTCGAACGATGATGGTACATACACCATTCAAGTTTCAGAGAAGAGCACTTCGCTCGTATGCCAGTGCTATGGCCTCCGCGACATGAGCATCGACATCAACGGCCAGAGTATCATCAATTTTGTGATGGAACCCGACGTGATGATGATCGACGAGACCATGGTCATCGCTTACGGTCAGGGAAAGAAAACATCCTTCACCGGTTCTGCGACAGTTGTCAAGAAAGAAGAACTTGAAAAAATTTCCACTTCCAATGTCAGCCAGGCTCTCCAGGGTCTCAGCGCAGGCGTGCAGGTCATCAACAGCAGCGGTCAGCCGGGTTCATCAGGTTCGATCAAGATCCGTGGTATCGGTTCTATGAACGCATCCAGCAACCCTCTGTACGTGGTCGACGGTGTCGCATATGAAGGCTCGATCAATGCCATTGCTCCTTCTGACATCGAGTCCATGACTGTCCTCAAGGATGCTTCCGCCACCGCACTCTACGGTTCACGTGCCGCCAACGGTGTCATCGTGATCACGACAAAGAAAGGACAGAGCGAGCAGGGCAAGATCAATTTCCGCAGTTCCATCGGATTTGCCTCGATGGCAGTTCCGTTCCCTCGCTCTCTCACCCCTACCGAGCTTCTCAAGGTGACTTACGACGCTCTCTACAACCAGAACATCGATTCCGGACTCAGCAAGGAGGATGCCGGCGTAATGGCTTCACAGCTCCTTCTCAACGAAATAAGCACAAACCCTTGGACAACCAACAATCTCATTGACGCTCAAGGAAATCTTCTCGTAAAAGACAGCGATGCACGCTGGATCGGAGACTGGAGAGGCGAAATGCTCAAGAGCCGTCCTCGCCAGGAGTATTCTATCGACCTGAGCGGAAAGAATGGTGAGACTAACTACTTCTTCTCTGGCAGTTACTTGAACGACAAGGGCGTTTTCACCACTCAGGAGTTCGATCGTATCTCCGCCCGTGCAAACATAACCACCAAGGTCAAGCCATGGCTCGAGGTAGGAACCAACACCAGCTTCTCCCACAGCATGACCGACTCTCCGGCAAGTGACACATACATCTGGTTCCTCCGCACCATCTCCCCTCTCTACAACATCTGGAAGTATGACGATGCGACAGGCACCTATGCTGTGAACTCAAACGGCAAGCGTATCTATGACTACGGCAGCGACCGTATCATGTGGGCGGCCTGGAACCCTCTTTCAGAGGCTGACTATGACAGTTACAAGACTGTTCGCGACAACATCTCCACCCGCAACTATGCACAGATCAACATCATCCCGGGTCTTACCTTCAAGTCAACCATAGCTCTTGACTACTACCTCTCAAAGTATGACGGCTACACCAGCGCGACCGAAGGTCTGTCAGCAGGTGAAGGTGGATGGGCAGGCAAGGAGTATGACCGCGGCGTCGCCACCACCTGGACCAACCTCCTCAACTTCGACCGCGAAATCGCTCCGGGACACACTCTCGGTGTTATGCTCGGTGAGGAGTCTTATTCAAAGACTGATGCAGGTGCATACGCTGACCGCAAGGGCTTCCCGTTCGGCGGCCTCTACGAACTCAACTCCGCCGCCACAGGCGTAGGTTCAACTTCATACGCAGACAACTATCGTCTTCTCTCATTCTTCTCGAGAGCGGAGTATGACTTCAACGACAAGTACTATCTGAGCGCTTCTGTACGTACAGACGGTTCATCGAAGTTCGCTCCTCAGTCACGTTGGGGTACATTCTGGTCATTCGGTGCATCATGGCGTATCAACAACGAGGACTTCCTCAGTGATGTAAGCTGGATCGACAACCTCAAGCTCAAGGCTTCATACGGTGCGGTCGGAAGTGACCAGCTCGGCAGCCTCTATTGCTATCAGGGACTCTACGGAACCGGTTACAATGACTATCAGAATGCTGGTGTGCTCATCTCCCGTCTCCCTAACGAGACTCTCAAGTGGGAGACCAACCTCCAGTTCAACACTGGTGTCGACTTCGCCCTCTTCAGAAGGCTCACCGGTAGCATCGAGTTCTTCGACAGAAAGTCAAAGGACCTCCTCTTCACCATGCCTATGGCACTGTCAACCGGTTTCAGCGGCATTGACCGCAACATCGGTGACGTGAAGAACTACGGTATCGAGGCCACCTTCGACATAGCAGTCATCAACAACGACAACTTCCAGTGGAACATCAACTTCAACGCCACAAGCTACAGGAACGTCATCACCTCACTTCCTCAGTCTGAAATGACTGCAGGCGTGTTCAAGTGGAGAGAAGGCCAGAGCCGCTACAACTTCTGGGGCGTCAAGTTCGCAGGCGTTAACCCTGACAACGGAAACGCACAGTACTGGATGAATATCATTGATACTGATTCTAATGGCAAAGAAGTCATAGTGGACAGAGTCATTACTGAAAATACGGCTGATGTAACAGCAGACAATCAGAAGCAGTACCTTGGAAGCGCTATTCCAAAGGTGTTCGGCGGCCTCACCAACTCATTCTCGTTCTATGGCTTCGATCTCTCTTTCATGCTGTACTACAGCATCGGAGGTCTGCTCTACGACTCTGACTACTCACAGATGGTCAACTACTACAGAGGATCCTCCTATCATCCTGACCTTCTTACTGAAGCCTGGTCCGAGACCAACAGAAACGCTACTCTTCCACGTTTCAACAAAAACACCGCTTCCATCTTCTCTGACCAGTATCTTTATAACAACTCATACCTCCGTCTGAGAAATGTGACCATCGGTTACAGCATCCCGGCAAAGGTTCTCAACAGAGTGAAGATCGACCAGGTGCGCTTCTATGCGCAGGGTGACAACCTTCTCACTTTCGGTAGCGCAGTGAAGCGCGGCACCGACCCTGAGCAGAGCATCGACGGTACGACTTACAACCGTTTCCCTACCACCAAGAACGTCACCTTCGGTGTGCAGTTAACATTCTAATATCAGGAGGAAATGAACATGAAAAAATTACTCTATATTTCTGTAGCGGCTCTTGCGGCCATCTTCGCTACTTCATGCGGCGATTTCCTTGAGACATCACCTACCAGTGATGTGGCTTCAAAGCAGGTGTTCACATCCGTAAAGGGTGCTCAGGCAGCGCTCAACGGATGCTACTATTACTTCAACTTCGGTGCAGTCTATGGTGACCGCGGTGATGACAACGGTTACATCACACACCTTATGACCATCGATTCACGCGGTGAGGACGTCATCTGCGACGGTGGCTGGTACAACTTCGACTACCAGTTCCTTGAGGGATACCGCCGTGGCGACAGCTGGAAGAACTATTCCATGTGGTTCTTCTACTACAACCTCATCAACAACCTCAACAGCGTCATCACATACACCCCTCAGATCGAGGGTGGTGACCCTGCTGAAATCAACGGCATCATGGGTCAGGCATACGCTCTCCGCGGCTGGTCATACTTCATGCTCGCCCAGTTCTTCCAGCAGACCTATACTTCAGCGAAGAAGAACAACCTTCCTGGCGTGCCGATCTATACGGAGCCTACATCCGCAGCGACCGAGGGCAAGCCGAGAGGAACCATCGACGAGACTTTCGACCAGATTCTTTCCGACCTCACAAATGCTGAGCAGTGCCTTGCATCGTTCAGCCGCGTCTCAAAGCACCACATCGACAAGCAGGTCGTTGAAGGTATGCTCGCACATGTCTATCTCGTGATGAACAACTGGTCAAAGGCACGCGAATGTGCTGCTCTTGCACGCGCAGGATATCCTATGACTTCAAACGATGACTGGAAGGCAGGTTTCAACAACCTCGAGACCCCTTCATGGATCTGGGGTGTGAAGCAGGACAAGGAGAACCAGTGGCTTGCCACCGGTGACTACTCACCATTCGCCCAGTGGGCCAACAAGATCACCCGCGGTTCCAGCGACGAGTTCTGGTCATTCAACGGCTTCTGGTCTCCTGAGGATTTCGTGAACCTCTTCGAGGAAAGCGATATCAGATATGAGAGATTCATCCTTGACGCCTCAGGCGTATGGACTTCAGGCAAGTTCTATGACAACCTCGACCGCACTGCGAACTTCCCGTACATGAGAACTGAGGACCTCCTCCTCGTCGAGGCAGAGGCTGCCGCCCAGATGGGTGATGACAGTTATGCCGGCGACCTCCTGAGAAGTCTCCAGACATTGCGCGGAGCAACAGCCAGCACAGCCATCAAGGACGACCTCATCGAGGAGATTCTTCTCGAGCGCCGCAAGGAGCTCTATGGCGAGGGCTATGCAAGCTTCGACATCATCCGCAGTCACAAGGGACTTGAGCGTACCGGTGACCACATCAACCACTCAGGCAATCAGGTACAGCCTGCAGGTTCCTGGAACTTTATCTATCAGATTCCTGTCACCGAAATCACCAACAACCCTGCTATCAACGCACAGGTGTGGCCGGAAGGTGACCAGAATCCTTTCAACACAGTACTTGAGAACCTTTAATTGACACTGAAGTATGAAACTACATACAGCAATATTCAAGTTCATGGCGTGCGTCTTCACAGGCGCTGCCATCCTCAGCGGATGCGTCCAGTTGGAGGAGCAATTCTCAACTGAAGGAAAGACGCCTCTTGATGCACCTGTCGTCACGGCAGGCGAAGTGACTACAAGCTCCATATCTTTCTCATGGAGCCCTATCAGCAATGCCGGCCAGTACTACTACAAGGTGGTGAACCCGGCAGGCTACACAGTGGCGAAGGGGTTGACCAGAGAGACCTCGGCTACCGTAAAGGGAATAAAGTTCAGCACCACTTTCACGGTGTATGTGAACTCCGTTCCTGCCGCTGACGTCGCTCAGACATACTGTTCTTCAAATCAGACTGAAGTCCAGATCACGACCGAAGACCCTATTGTCATCGACTACGAATGGGTGCACCAAGGTACCGCATATTTCTATGGTGATGCTAATTATAACGAGCACAAGATCACCTTCGGACGCGAGAAAGGCACCGGCCACTTCATCATCACTTCATGGATCGGTTCAGATGGCTTCGACCTCTATTTCGACATCACTGACTTCGACGGCTCTTCATACCCTATCAATTTCGACTACGGCACCCCTGTATTCCAGCCGGTCATCGGCCAGGCCATAGACCAGGTCGGCCCTCTCGGCGACCGCGGTGACCTCCAGTTGAGCCATGGTCTCGGCGGAAAGGCCTATGACTATGTCTACTGGTACGGCAAGGGAGCCAGCTATGACTACGGTACCATCGACCCTACCGGCGGTTTCATCGACCTGTGGTGCCTTGACTTCGACGGCACATGGTGCGGATACCACGTCGAGTACGGCGCCTATGAGCCGGAACCTGAACCGGAACCTGTACCTGATCCGGATGCCTCCGCATCATGGGAAAGCGAGGTCATCGTGTCCTACAACGGCGAGGAGCTTGCCAATGGCAATATCTCATTCGACGCAGCAAGCGGTGCATACACTATTCCTGCATGGTTCGGTGTAGAGGGATACGACTTAAGCTTCACAAGAAATGAGGCAACTGGAGACTGGATCATCGATCCTTCATGCTCTGCATACGCTTACGAGAATGAAGACGGCCAGGTCGGTCTCTACCATGGTCTCGGACGCGCAAAGAACAGCATCTGCTGGATTGACGCCACAGCCTGGGCAAGCGGCCTCAGCGGAGACGAGAGCAAGGGCAATGTATTCGCATCCATCACCGGCCCGGACGGAGAGGCAGGCACCTACTCAGTTTCCTGGCCGAGAGTGACCTATGCATGGACTCTCAACGGCTCATACTACAGCGGCAGATATGATTCTACCAGTGAGACCACCATTTCGTACAATGCTGATGATGATACCTACACTCTCGTGATACCTCAGTACTCAGGCGCGAGGGTTGTCTTCAAGACAGATGCAGCAGGCTCGTTCATCCCTGTGGACGGCGACATCTCCAAGAGTGACGACACTTGGTGGTGGCTCGGTTACGGCGATGATGACGGAGTATTTATTAAAGCCACGGTATGTTCAGCCAATCTTGCCGCAGGCTCGATTTCACTCGATATCTGGAACGGCAATGACGAATGGACCGACACCTTCACCTGGAAACCTCTTCCTGGCATTGACGACCTCGTCGGCACATACACCCAGGCATCTGAAGGCTACTGGTGGTCAGGCAGCGCATGGGATTATCCTTCATGGACTGGTGATGTCACCATCACCAAGGTAGATGACTCTTCCATTCAGATCGTGGGTCTCATCGACTGCACTGATCCTGTCATCGGTACCGTGAATGCCAGTACCTGCACCATCACTATGGCTCCTGGACAGCCTTTCCAGGGCAGTTACTTCTTCCAGGCTTATGAAACCGGCGGTGAAGTGGTCGCATCCTACGACGCTGACTGCAACATCACTTTCATCAACAACTGGTCTGTAGTCAACTCAGGTGGTTCCCTCTACTGGGACAACATCATTACATCCCTCAGCAAGAAGTAATCCATAACCTTATATCAGAAAGAAGGAGGAAAGCGTCTGTTTTCCTCCTTCTTTCATTTTCATGCCCGGGCATGGACTGTTCCTCATCCGTGGACTTTCACCTTTCCACGCCGATACGGTCAAGAAAACGGTATCCCGCCGCCTCCATGATATGGAAAGGTCTGATGTCATCAGAGCCCTCCAGGTCGGCGATTGTCCTTGACACCCTGATGATACGATGGAAAGCACGCATGGAGAACTGCCCGCGGGACACTATCTTCTCCAGTGCATCCGCACTCTCCCGCGACAGCGGGCAGTATTTCTCAATCTGCTTGCTGCTCATCTCTGCATTGGTGAATATCTTCTCACCGGCAAATCGTTTTTCCTGAATCCTCCTGGCTCCTGCCACCCGCGCGGCCACGACACAGCTCGGTTCCCCTTTCCTCCTTTCAATCATGCTCTGGGAGTCGAGCGGATGTACCCAGACATGCAGGTCTATCCTGTCCAGAATCGGACCTGACAGTTTGGACAGGTAGCCAGCTCTCTGCGCCGGAGTGCATACGCAGCGGTCACCTTCTCCATAGTAACCGCACGGGCAGGGATTGGACGCCGCCACCAGCATGAACGAAGCCGGATATTCTATCTTCGACCTCAGACGCGACACAGTGACCTTCCGGTCCTCAAGAGGTCCGCGGAGAGACTCTATCACAGACTTCGGCATCTGGTTGAACTCGTCAAGAAACAGCACGCCCCCATGGGCGAGCGTGACTTCACCGGGAATGATGTTGTCTCCCGCTCCCCCTCCGACAATGGCCGGGAGAGACGCGCTGTAGTGCGGTGCGCGGAAAGGTCTTGAACTGACAAAACCGGACTTCCCCCCTGATATGCCCGCAACCGAGTATATCTTGCTGGTCAGCACGGACTCTTCGTGAGTCATAGGAGGCAGAATCCCCGGCAAAGCCTTAGCCAGCGAGCTTTTCCCGCTGCCTGGAGGCCCCATCATCATGATATTGTGCCCGCCTGCAGCGGCAATCTCCATACACCTCTTGGCCCCATCCTGACCGATGATGTCAGCGAAGTCCGGGATACCAGTGTCATCATCTGGACACTCGTGCCTGCCACCCGCCGCCCATACATCCGTATTCCATACCAGAAAGTCATCACTCGAACCAGGTTCCGACAGTATTCTGACCACATCCTCGAGTGTCCTCACCCCATAGATGTCAATGTCCCTCAAATCGGCGGCCTCAAGTGCAGATTCAAGCGGAAAGATGCATCCTTTCATCCCGCGCTCCCTGGCAAGGTCAGCGACTGGAAGAGCGCCCGTAATGTCACGCACTGTCCCGTCAAGTCCCAGTTCACCCATTATCAGATAATCTCCCAAGGAAAAGAACTCCGCCTGCCCTGAAGCCGCGATGATGCCGAGAGCGATAGGCAGGTCGTAGCCGCTGCCGCTCTTGTGAAGGTCGGCGGGAGCCAGATTGATCACAATCTTCCGCCCGGGTATCTTGTAGCCCATCGCCTGGAGTGCTGTAATAGTCCTGAGCAGGCTTTCCTTCACCGCCGTGTCAGCCAGTCCTACCAAATGGATGCCGATACCCTGGACCACGTCCACCTCCACTATCACAGGAACCGCATCAAGCCCTATGCATTTCGCGCTGATCGTATTTACAAGCATAGAAAAACATTTTCCACAAATATCACTAGGAAGGACCACAGTTTTCGACAAAAAGATATATTTCTAAAAAAACTTATTTCAGAAGAATAAAAACAACATATTTACCCCCCCCTATATGCAAATGATTGTATTTTTTTATGGAATCTGAGGATAATCTTTCTAAATTTGTAAATACTAAAATTCAAAATCAACAAATCATCTTATGAGAACCAACTTAATGAAGCGCATCGCGCTTGTTTCCGCCGCAGCGCTGCTCACATGCTCCGCAGCATTCGGCGCCAAGAAGGCAAAAATTGACGTTGCTCAGGCACTCAGCGGGTACTTCACCCCTGCCACTGACGAAGCAGTCACCCCTGATTCGAAGGGATTCATCAGAAGATGGCTTCTTCTTGAGCCTATCAGCAAACCAAACCGCTCCAATACTGTATTCACTGACAGCTATATCAGAGAGGCTTTCGCTCAGGAGTATTATGCGGGCCAGTTCACCACTCTTCCTACCAATGGCCAGAAAGTCAAGGTCATGGTAGAGGACCAGCCACCTGTAAACCTCAGCGGCGGCAGACCTGCATTCAATGCCGGACCTACCGAGCCTGTATTCAAGAAAGAGACACTCACATGGTACGCGCTTGACAGCAAGCTCTTCAATGTCAAGATCTTCCGTTTCGCCACAGGTCTTGACAAGACCAGATACGGTGCCATCTTCGAGGCATGGACAGTCATCGAGTGCGAAGAGGACATCGAGAATGTCAGGCTTTCAGTTGGTTCCAACTCCGCTTCAATGTGGTGGCTCAACGGTGAAGAGGCTGTCATCCTTTCCGGAGACCGCCGTATGGTCGTCGACGACTGCGTTTCAAAGCGTCTCACCCTCAAGAAGGGCAAGAACTACATCAGAGGTTCCGTCATCAATGGTCCTGGTATGAGTGACTTCTGCGTTCGTTTCATCGACGAGGAAGGCAATCCTGTAAAGAACATCAAGGTCAACACAAAATAAAAAACGCTTAAAAGAAAATTCATCATGAAATCAAGAATAGCACTTTTGGGCGCAGTCGCCCTTGTTTCCCTTTTCGCATCCAAGACAGCTGATGCGCAGTCAGGAAAACCTTTCATCCATGACCCTTCCACCATCGTTGAGTGCGATGGCAAATACTATACATTCGGAACCGGTGGCGGCGGCCTCATCTCAGAGGACGGCTGGAACTGGTTCAGCGGCGCTGTCCGTCCTGGTGGCGGTGCAGCCCCGGATGCAATGAAGATCGGTGACAGATATCTCATCGCCTACAGCGCCACAGGTGGCGGTCTCGGCGGTGGTCACGCAGGCCGCGTTCTCACCATGTGGAACAAGACCCTTGACCCTAACTCTCCGGATTTCGAATACACAGAAGCAGTGGAAGTAGCTTCTTCACTTGTCGATGAGGACTGCGACGCCATCGACGCAGGTCTTCTCATGGGTCCTGACGGCAGGCTCTGGTGCACATACGGAACATATTTCGGATTCATCCGCCAGGTCGAGCTTGACCCTAAGACAGGTTACCGCGTGGAGGGCAGCCCTGCCATCGATGTCGCCGTTGACTGCGAGGCTTCCATCATGATTTACCGCAATGGCTGGTACTATCTCCTCGGCACACACGGAACATGCTGCGACGGTGTCAACTCCACATACAACATCGTGGTCGGCCGTTCAAGGAACCCTCAGGGTCCGTTCATCGACAACGTAGGCAGATCCATGATCGAAGGTGGCGGCAAGATGGTCGCCAACTCTGAGGACAGGCGTTTCGGTGCAGGTCACTTCGGACGTTTCATCGAGGAGGAAGGTGTTGAGAAGGCATCTTTCCACTGGGAGGCAGACCTTGACCTCAGCGGCAGAAGCACACTCGCCATCAGACCTATCATCTGGGTCAATGACTGGCCGGTTTGCGGTGACCTCTTCCAGGAGGGTGTATATGAGATCGAGTCTGTAAGAAGAGGCTATGCTCTCGAACTCGCAGTTGACTTCACAAGAGCAGCCGGCGCCATGAGAGGTTTCGGCAGAGGTAATCAGGATCAGCCTGAGGTTGTTCTCGAGAACCAGAAACTTGATGAGGTCCTGGCATCTTGGCCAGAGGGCAAGACTGCCATCCGCATCGGTGATTATATGAACCGCCCTCACCAGAAGTGGGCTTTCGAGGCTGTTCCTGACGCTGGCGGTTATCTTGGTGGCCAGTACTACAAGATCACCATCGAGGGCACAGACCGCGCTCTCACAGCCACTGCTGACAAGGAAGTCGAGTCCGCTGCATACAACGGTTCAGACGCTCAGCTCTGGAGAATCGACCAGCTCACCGACGGCACATACAGAATCATGCCTAAGGAGGTCCCAGGATGCAGCGAGAAGCTCGCTCTCGTATCTATAGCTGACAGCACACCTACACTTGCCAAGTTCGATTTCAACAGCGACAACTGCAAGTGGATCTTCAAGCACTTCAAGGCTGTGAAATAATTTCACCAAGCTCTTTCATATTGAGGCTGGCCGGTTTTTTCGACCAGCCTTTTTTTGCGGAAATTCTACACCCAATTCCAAAATCTTGCGGAAGGCCCCTTTCTGTTTTCGGAACCTTCCGCGCGTTTTTCGCATCACTTCTTCAGGACGGACTCGTTCAGAGGGAAAGTGAAATAGGTGTCAGGATACGGTTCATTTCTGAGAGTGAAATGCCACCATTCGCCACTGTATGGCTTGAAGCCATGCTTGAGCATGGCGCTGCGGAGAATCATCCTGTTACGGTATTGGGCATCATTGATAGGTTTGTATGCGCCCACGGACTGTCCAGGGAGGACATCTGGATGGGACGCGACTCCGAAATAGTCATATGTGCAACCCATATCCACCTCCTTCTCCAGAGTCATGTCGAAGAGGGTGAGGTCGACGGTGGAGCCGCGGGTATGTCCAGACCTGGAGGCAATGTATCCTTGAGGGAAAAGGACGGGCTTGTCCAGCTCCGGATAGAAATACTGCTTCATGCGCGTATCATCCAGGTCTTTCGCCCACTTGACGAAATAGTCCACGGCACACTGAGGGCGGTAGGCGTCAAAAATCTTAAGTCTGTACCCCATCGCGAGGAGTTCATCACTCACGACTTTCAGAGAATCAGCGGCCTGGCGGGTCAAAATAGCGATCGGCTGTTCGTAGCCCGGGATACGGTCGCCGATGAAATTGTATGTGGAGAAATACCTGATCTCGAGGATGGCATCAGGGATGACATCAGTAAGCAGCACGAAACCAGAAGCATCCTCTTCAGGAGATTTGACTTGTGCTGAAACTGCTTGTTGCGGCGATGGAGCCACTTCCTGAACAGAGGAGGCATCGGTGAGAATGACTGCTTCTTTAGGACGGCTGCATGAAAACAGTGCAAGGATGCAGGCAAGAATAAAGTATGCTCTTTTCATAACAAGATTCAATAAAAAAAGCCTTCCGGTAACCGGAAGGCTTGAAAGAGTGGAGATAAGGAGATTCGAACTCCTGACCCCCTGCTTGCAAAGCAGGTGCTCTACCAACTGAGCTATACCCCCATTGAGGTAGGGACGCGCGGAGTTGAACCGCGGACCTCCACATTATCAGTGTGGCGCTCTAACCAA
>JAZRWN010000063.1:0-4717 GCA_045599725.1 Candidatus Cryptobacteroides sp.
GGAAAACATTACGTGGCCGATAATGCCCACGCCATCAAGCTCCATCACGAAGTCAAGTTCATGTATGAAATCCGGATTGGTCCGGTAGCGGTGAAGTACATAATGCTCGGTGCAGCCGGGCTGATAGACATTCCAGAATGCCTCTCTGGTGAGGTTCTCTACTGTTCTGTAATCTGATTCGCTCTCGAGGCGAATGGTATAATTCTTATTCATGATCTTTGGATATTGTTAATAAACTACTTTCCACGCCTGTCGGTACAGGGTGGACTTTCCGGTTCAAAACATCTTCGCACGTAGGCCGAAGATGTCAGAGGACAACTCCCTGTCAGTCCTTGTACCAGTCTTTGTAGAGAAGATACCCCTGCGCGTTCTTGTGGGCGGCTTCGGCCAGGGCTTCGGATGAGTCCTTGACCTTCTTTGCCGGAACGCCGGCATAGACGCCCGGTTCAAGGGTCTGGTTGCTGAGCACAACTGCACCGGCTGCTATGATCGTGTTGTCCGGAATGACGACGTTGTCCAGGATTACAGCACCCATTCCCACCAGGACATTGTTACCGATTTTAGCGCCGTGTATCACAGCGTTGTGCCCTACGGAAACGTCATTGCCGATTTCGACCACCGAACGCTTGTAGAGCGTGTGGACCACGGCACCGTCCTGGATGTTCACCCTGTCGCCGATCACAATGGGGTTTACGTCCCCGCGCAGCACGGTGCTGTACCAGATGCTGCAGTCGTCACCCATGGTGACATCACCTATCAGTGCGGCGTTCTCCGCCAGGAAACAGCGCTGTCCAACCTTGGGAGTCGTGCCGTTAAGTTCTTTGATTATAGCCATTTGCCAGAAAGTTCCTGAATGATATTTGTATCTCGGAGCATCTTCACGAAAGCTTCGGCGCTCCGCTTGCGGTAAACACGTTTGAGAGTATGGACACAGCCCTGCATCTGATTGTCCGGAAGGTCGAGCGGCACCGCTTTCAGAAGGTCACGCCCACGGACCGTCGCTTCTGACAGCATGGTCAGGAAATTGTTGTCCTGTACAATGTCGAGCAGGATATTGGCCTCATTGATTTCCAGGCAGACATTCAGGCCCGAGTGCTCAATGCAGATATACTTCTCAAGGGCGTTGCGCGCCTGAAGGCCTTTTGCAGGGATGGCAAGACGGTGACGGTTGAGCTCTTCAAGACTTATGGATTTCCTGTCGGCAAGCGCGTGGTCCTTCCGCATTATTACAGAAAGCTTGTCATCGAAAAGGTCGCTGGACTCGATTTCATCATATGGCTGACCAGGCTTGAATGCCAGCACAAGGTCCACTTCACGATGCCGGAGCGCTTCCATCAGTTCAGCCATGTTCCTGTAGAAGATATTGAGCTTCACGCCCGGATACTCCTTGACGAAATTCTTCACAGTCTCTGTGAGAATATGGCTGAAAGAGTAAGTCACGCCGATGTTCAGCTCGCCTGTCAGCATTTCCTTCAGGTCACTCACCTGGGCCTTGCAGGCTTCCGAGTCCTGAATGGTCTGGATGGCGAGCGGCAGAAGCATCGACCCGCTCTGTGTGAGAGAGACAGAATGGGAGTCACGCTGGAACAGGACGGTCCCCAGTTCATCCTCGAGGGACTTTATCTGTTGCGAAAGAGTGCTCTGGCTGACATACAAACTGCGGGCAGCCTCAGAGAAATTCAGAGTCTGCGCCGTTCTGACGAAATACTTCAGCTGTCTGAGTTCCATGACTGTGTTTCTTTTATCATTACAAAGTTATATATTTGTGATGACTATTTCAAATATGGAACATTCTTCTACGGAACGCAATATTATCTGGCTGGAAAGCACTGACTCGACCAACGCCGAACTCAGAAGACGCTTGGACCAGTCAGCGGATCTTTCCATAATAGCGACAGAAATCCAGTCTGCCGGTCGCGGTCAGGGCGACCATGTCTGGCATTCAGCGCCTGGGCAGAACCTTACCTTCTCCATCCTGTTGCGTCATCGTTGTCTTAAAGCCTCTGACGCCCTTGCCGTGACATCCATAATGGCGCTGGGCATACGTGATTATCTGCACACAAAAGGAATCGAGCCATGGATAAAGTGGCCGAATGACATCTGGGTCGGGGACAAGAAGATCTGCGGGATACTCGTGGAGAATTGCATCCACGCCGGAATGATAGAATTCTCCATAGTGGGAGTCGGGTTGGATCTCAATCAGACAGACTGGCCGCCGGAATTGCCCAATCCGGTGAGTCTCAAGGAATTGACCGGTTTGGAATATGACACTCACGAAGAACTCCGGCAGTTGTCGGACGCCCTTGCGCGACGCAGTGCCCAGGCCGCCGCGTCTAGTGGTGCAGCCGAAATCATTGACGAATTCAGCAGTGTCGTAGTCAGGCTTGACGGGTAGGGATTCCGATAGCAACCGATTGCCGCTATCGAAAAAACCACTTGTTAAAGCACTGCCACGACGTGTAAAGTCAATAAATTTGCATCTGATATATTAGGCACTTTCCATCAGGGAAATTTTCCTCAAGATTGATATCAAATTATTATTTTTTAATATGGAAGACAAACTCAGTTCACTCAAGGCCCGCAGGGCCAAAGCCGAGCTTGGCGGAGGTCAGAAGAGAATCGATGCACAGCATGAGAAAGGTAAGTTCACCGCTCGTGAAAGGCTGGCAATGCTGCTTGATGAAGGCAGCTTCGAAGAATTCGACACCTTCGTTCAGCACCGTTGCACCAACTTCGGTATGGAGAAATCCCATACTGACGGAGATGGTGTCGTAACAGGTAGAGGTACGATCGATGGTCGTATCGTTTACATTTTCGCTCAGGATTTCACCGTCAGCGGTGGTTCTTTGAGCAAGACTATGTCAGAGAAGATCTGCAAGGTCATGGACATGGCTCTGCAGTGTGGAGCACCTTTCATCGGTATCAATGACTCCGGTGGCGCACGTATTCAGGAAGGTATTGACGCCCTCGCAGGATATGCCGACATCTTCGAGAGGAACATCCTCTGCTCGGGAGTCATCCCTCAGATCAGCGGTATCTTCGGCCCTTGCGCCGGTGGTGCTGTCTATTCCCCTGCTCTTACCGACTTCACTCTCATGGTGAAGGACACTTCCTACATGTTCCTCACAGGACCATCCGTAGTGAAGAGCGTAACCGGCGAAGTCGTCAGCCAGGAGGACCTTGGTGGTTCATGGGTTCACACTTCCAAGAGCGGTGTGGCTCATTTCGCAGCCGACAATGAGACCGAAGCCATCGCTTCCCTCAAGAAGCTCTTCTCCTTCCTCCCTCAGAACAATATGGAGGTGGCACCGACCGTGCCTACCAACGACCCGATCGGCAGAGTTGACGAGTCTCTCAATACTTACATTCCTGAGAACGTCAACCAGGCTTATGATATGTATACCGTTATCAAGAGCATCATAGATGATGGTGACTTCTTCGAGGTACACGCTTCATTCGCAAAGAATATCATCGTTGGCTTCGCCCACATGAACGGACAGAGTGTCGGTGTCGTGGCTAACCAGCCTAAGGCAATGGCCGGTGTGCTCGATATCAATGCAAGCCGCAAGGCTGCCAGATTCGTACGCTTCTGCGACGCATTCAACATTCCTCTTGTGACCCTCGTGGACGTTCCGGGATTCCTCTGCGGTACACAGCAGGAATATGGCGGCATCATCACCCACGGAGCAAAGCTTCTCTACGCATACGGCGAGGCTACAGTTCCTAAGGTTACCGTTACTCTCCGCAAGTCTTACGGCGGCGCCCATATCGTTATGAGCTGCAAGCAGCTTCGTGGCGACATCAACTATGCATGGCCTTCAGCCAACATAGCAGTGATGGGTGCCGACGGTGCTGTAGGTGTCCTTTACGGAAAGGAACTGAAAGAAGAGACAGACCCTGCCAAGAGAGCGGAAATCAAGGCCGCACGTACAGCCGAGTACAATGACCTCTTCGCAAATCCTTATCAGGCAGCCCAGAAGGGTTATATCGAGGATGTGATCGAGCCTGCCACCACACGTTTCCGCGTGATCCGCGCTCTTGAATCACTTAAGAACAAGCAGCAGAGCGTCCCTGCAAAGAAACACGATAATCTGCCATTATGATAAGCCTTCTCGAAGCAAGACCGTACACTGACGGTCACACCATAACAGCCAAAGCTGAAGCTCTGTGGCAGACTGACCCGCATGGATGGACACTTACGCTCATCGCTGTAGCTACAGTGTTCCTCGGCCTGATCATTCTGTACTTCATCTATAATTTCTCAGGAAACTGCTTCTCAGGGAAATATAAGAAAGCCCGTGAGGAGAAGAAGGCTAAAGCCGCTGCCGCTGCCGTAAAGGCAACGCCCGTAAAGGCCGCTACCGGAAAAGTGGATGATGAGGTCGCCGCAGCCATTGCAATGGCACTTCAGATGAACGGAGGCGACGAGGTCTATGCTGCCATCGCCACCGCGCTTCACCTGCACATCAGCTGCAGTTCTCGTGTCGATGAGTCGTTCGTGCTCACCATCAAGCCATCGCAGAGCGAATGGGGAAACAAAGTGTTAAACTTCAGAAAACAAAAATAATCATGAAAGAATATAAATTCAAAATCAATGGCAACGAATATAACGTAGCCATCAACAACATCGCAGGCCAGAACGCCGATGTTACAGTAAATGGTGTTTCATACAGCGTAGAGCTCGAAAACGCTCCCGTAGCAGCCGCTCCTGTGGCAG
>JAZRWN010000064.1:0-20267 GCA_045599725.1 Candidatus Cryptobacteroides sp.
GACCGTGGCGCAGTGCATCCCCGCTGAAAGCAGTGAGTCGATCCTTCCCGGGGACAGCAGACGGCCGTTCGAGACTATTCCCCAGGGGAATTCCATATCGTAGATTTCTCTTCCGCAAAGTTCGAGATCGGACCTCATCAGAGGTTCGCCTCCTGTGATGATGACCATTATGTGATGTGGGTCATATACTTCACTGATACGCTCCAGAACGTGCCGGAAGTCCTCAAAAGGCATGTCAGGGGTCAATGAAGATACTTTGCAGTCGCTGCCGCAGTGGCGGCAATGCATATTGCACCGCAAGGTGCTTTCCCAGAACAGCTGTTTCAGAGGATGTTCCCTGACATTTTCGAGAGTCAACTGTCTGTTTAGTTCAAGTGCGATGCGTTGTTTCAGGGAAATACCGTCCATCGCAGTTTATTCGCTTTCTTTCACCATCTTGACAGTGACATCGGATGCGGTATAAGTCCCTGAATCCCATGCCCCGTCACCTTTTTTGGTCTGAGTGAGGTTGACGATGACTTCCTGTGCCGCATACTGGCCACCGTTGTCTGTGCCATCTATGTCCTTGAAATGGATGTGGAGCGTGTCCTGCGGGAAATCGCTGTCCTGAAGCAGGAAAGTGCCGTCGTTATTCGTCAGGACGCCTTGTGCACCTTCGTAGTCGTAGTGTGTCACCTTGATTCCGGAAACCGGCTTTCCGGTCTCTGAGTCGAGCACTTTTCCCTTGATTTCATAAGACATCGTCGGACAGCCGTAGTAGCACTTCATGACTCCAAATATATCATCGCATGATGATACGGCAGCACCTATGCCCAGCAGACCGAGCGCCCACTGACATAAACGTGTCCAGAATGAAAGTATCTTTCTCATAGCTTCTTCATATCTCTGATACTATAACGGTCTGCATGAGAAAATACTGCACGAATTATCCGAGAAATGCAGTCATCCCCTCGATGTCGTCCCTGGAGAATGACTTCTGCTCTCCTGATGAAAGATTTTTCAGCTGGATGACACCTGCCTCCACCTCGTTGCCGCCATTGATGGAAAGGAACGGAATGGATTTGTGGTCAGCATAGTCAAACTGCTTCTTGAGCTTCGATGTGTCAGGGTAGATTTCCACGGAAACACCCTTCTCGCGAAGTGCGCGTGCGACAGGGAGAACATAGAGAAGTTCGGACTGTCCCATGTTCGCGAAGAGAACCTTCGTGGCGGACTTGAGCCCCTCAGGGAATTTGTTCAGACCCTTGAGCACGTCATAGATGCGGTCGGCACCGAAGCTGACACCGACACCGGACATGTCAGGAAGGCCGAAGATGCCTGTGAGGTTGTCGTAACGACCGCCGCCGCAGATGCTTCCGATCGCAAAATCGAGAGCCTTGACCTCGAAGATGGCCCCCGTGTAATAGTTGAGGCCGCGGGCAAGTGAGAGGTCGATCTCGACAGCAGACTGGATGCCTGCTGCATCAATGTATCCGAACAGTTCCTCAAGTTCGTCGAGACCCTTGAGACCGGCTTCGGAAGTGATGCCGGAGGCTGATTTGCCGCTCATGAGCTTCCTCATGGTCGCAATCTTCTCTGCCGTGGTGCCCTGGAGCAGGAGAATCGGCTCGAGGACGGCTACTGCTTCAGGAGTAAGACCTTTTTCGATCATTTCAGCCTTGACGGCGTCCAGACCTATCTTGTCAAGTTTGTCGATGGCGACGGTGATATCCACCACCTTGTCAGGGAAACCGCAAATCTCCGCAAAGCCGGTGAGGACCTTACGGTTGTTTATCTTGATGAGGACATTGACATCGAAAAGGTGGAACACTCTGTCAACTATCTGGACAAGTTCGAGCTCGTTAAGCTGGGACTTGCTCCCGATGACGTCGACGTCGCACTGGTAGAACTCGCGGTAGCGTCCTTTCTGAGGGCGGTCAGCACGCCATACAGGCTGGATCTGGTACCTCTTGAACGGGAATGAAATCTCGTTCTGGTGCTGGACCACGAAGCGTGCGAAAGGAACTGTCAGGTCATATCTGAGGCCTTTCTCGCAGACCTTGAGTGACAGAGCCTTGCTGTTGAAGTCACTTTCGGTGCCTTCAACCTTGTACTCGTCGTAGTTGATGCCTGAGAACGCATCTCCGGAGTTAAGGATCCTGAACAGGAGCTTGTCACCTTCGTCGCCATATTTGCCGAGGAGTGTTGAGAGATTCTCCATGGCAGGAGTGTCTATCTGTGCGTAACCGTATGTCTTGAAGACACTTCTGATAGTGTCGAATATATAGTTTCTCTCAGCCATTTCCTGCTGGCCGAAGTCGCGTGTACCCTTTGGAATAGATGGTTTCTGTGCCATAGCGTGAATATTTATCCTACAAATATAGTATTAATTGGCTTTATCTCCGACTATTATTCTTACATTTGCCTTGTAAAGCGTTATTGTAATGAAAGATTTTGTTAAAATGACATTGGCCGTTGTGTGCGGTCTTTTCGTATTCGGCATAGTTGCCCTCATCATGAGCCTCAGTGTCGTCTCATCCGTCGCTGCGGCAGGAAGCGGTGCACCTGTGCTTCCTAAGTCAGGAGTGATGGTCATCGACATGGCCGAGATGGCGATAGGTGAGCAGGCCTCTGAAAACCTGGATATCATGTCCGCCATTCAGGGTGGTGTGAACCTCAAGCAGGTGGGCCTCTGGAACGCTGTCCAGGCCATCAACGCCGCGGCTGAGGACCCTTCAGTGAAGTATATATATCTCAAACCGGACGGGGCATCCGGCGGTATCGCGACTCTTCAGGAGTTTCGCAAGTCTCTGGCGAACTTCCGCCTCAGCGGCAAGCCTGTGATCTCGTATATCGAGTCTCCTTCCACAGCCAGCTACTACCTTGCTTCAGTATCTGACAAGATATACATGACCTCATACCAGGGTGCCACCTCGATGGTCATAGGTATCGGCAGCCAGATGATCTTCCTCAAGGACCTTCTCGACAAAGTAGGAGTCAATGTCCAGCTCATCCGCCACGGAAAATACAAGTCTGCTGGTGAAATGTATATCAAGAACGAGCCTAGCCCGGAGAACTTGGAGCAGAACCAGGAGATGATAGATGCCATATGGAACAGTTTCGCCTCCGAAATAGCTGAAAGCAGGGGCATTTCCGTAGAAAGATTGAATGAGGCTGTGAACGGGCTCGAGCTCAACCTTCCTGAAGATTTCCTTGAAACAGGGTTCGTGGATGGTCTTCTCAGCAGAGAGGAACTGCATTCCAAGCTCGCCGACCTTGCTGTAGTGGATTCATTCAAGAAACTCAAGACCTTCACGCTTTCCGACTATGCTGCGGCCAAGGTGCTTCCTAACACAAAGGCAAAGAAGAAACTGGCCATCATATACGCAGATGGTGAGATTATTGATGGCAAGGGCAAGCAGGAAGTCGCAGGCGATCATTTTGCGAGTGTCATTGCAAAGGTCAGAGCTGATTCCACTGTCAAGGCCGTCGTGTTCAGAGTGAATTCCCCTGGCGGAAGCGTTCTCGCTTCCGAGAAGATCAAGGCCGAGATAGAACTTCTCAAGGCTGACAAACCAGTCATCGCTTCGTATGGCGACTATGCCGCTTCAGGCGGATACTGGATTTCCAACAGCTGTGACAAGATATTCTCTGACGCCACCACCCTCACCGGTTCCATCGGTGTTTTCAGTATGATACCTGACTTCAGCAAGGTGGCCAAGGATATCGCTCATGTGAATGTTGTCACAGTTGGCTCCAATGACCATTCTGACCTTTTCTCAATGATGCGTCCGTTCGATCAGGCGGAACTTGACTACATGCAGGCTTCTGTGGAGAATATCTATGACAAGTTCGTCTCCATAGTTGCCGAGGGCAGGGACCTTGAGCCTGGTTATGTGGATTCTATCGCCCAGGGACGTGTCTGGGCAGGTTCCGATGCTCTCAAGATCGGCCTCGTGGATGAAATCGGCACACTTGAGGATGCCGTTCACTGGGCTGCCGTTTCAGCAGGTGACACCGAGCTCAAGTCCTGGAACATAGTGGAGTATCCAAAGCCTCTCACCACTATGGAGCAGCTTATGGAGACTATCGGAAATACTCCTTCAGAGGAGAATATCTTTGCCGGAACTCCATTCAGCGGGGTGGTGGAGACTCTTCTCGACTGGAATGCAAGGCTGAAGAAGAATCCTTCGGACGTGTTGTTTGCACGCGTGCCTTACGTGATGGAAATCAAATAGTTAAAGGATAGAAACCTTGATAATATGTTTGGAGCCCTTCGTGATGCGGAGGGCTTCATCCATTCTGTACCCTGCAGCTGCTGCGACATGCGAAGGGTCTTCCGGGGCGAATGACTCCGAAGCAATCATCACCGCGGACTCTTTTTCCGTCAAGGAAAGCTTGAGGTCGGTGAAAAGGTCACTTATTTTCTTGGACTTCCCGCCCATTCCGAAAGGACGCATCCAGTCACCTGGCAGCCAGCGCCTCAGGATGAAAGGATATCCGAGGGCTTCAGCATCGAACAGGAGCGCACCTTTCTCGGGCTTGAGAGGCATCCCTTCAGCATAGTCCATGTCCTCTACGATGACGGTCCGACCATTGAGACTGTATGTGCCTGCACAGGTCACTCCCACCATTCCGTCGTCGCTGTCCCTGGCGGGAATCAATGTGGCTCTGCCTGTTGATGTCTCGAGCATGAAACCATCCGCTATGAAACGCTTGCCGCTGACTGTAAGCTCTTTGCCTGCGGCAATCCCTTCGAGGAAACTGGTGACGCTGTCGAGGACCGGTGCATTGAAACCGTACGGTTCGAGAATCCTGAACAGCATATATTTCCAGTGCTTGAGTGCCAGAAGGGCGTTGATGTCGATGCTGGTGCCGTCGAAAACCTTGCCGGCATTGTCACGGAAATAGTCTTCCGCTATGTCATCGACCTGCCGGAACCGCTCCATGTCGGCGTTGAGGGTGCTGACAAATGATGGGTTGATTTTCTCAAATTCCGGGAATATGATGTTCCTGACGCGGTTGCGTTTGTAGATGTTTTCTCCGTTCGTCCTGTCCTCCCTGTACTGTACCCCGTGCTCCTGCGCATATTTCTCTATTTCGGCACGGCTCATCCCCAGCAGCGGCCGTATCAGTTTGCTTGAACTTGATATGCCGCGGAGACCTCGGGAACCGGTGCCACGGAGCAGGTTGAGAATGAGAGTCTCGGCATTGTCGTTGGCGTTGTGAGCAGTAGCGACAGCGTCAAACCCTTGAGTCTCAGCAATGAACGAGAACCACGCATAACGCTGCTCCCGTGCCGCCATCTCGATGCTGATACCATTCGCTGCTGCATAGCCGACGGTATCGAAATCAGCACAGAAAAAGCGGACGCCGTGCGAACGGGCCCATTTCTGTACCAGTTCCGCATCGGCGTTGCTGTCTTTGTCTCTCAAGTGGAAGTTGCAGTGCGCGATGGCATATTCACATTCTGTACGGCTGTACATGTCCGCCATACACATAGAGTCGATGCCCCCGCTGACTGCAAGCAGAACTTTCATAAGACAGTTTATTTCTGTCCTCTTGGCTTGAAGGTGTAGGTGAAGTTGAATGCAAGGAATTCCTTGAACTGTACCCTCTGGAGGCCGTCAGGATGTGCTGAGATGTCCTTACTGTTGATGATGAGGACATTAGGGTCGTAGATGAGCCATGTGTTGAAATCAATCTTGATGTTCTTGGCCACGTTCCACGTAATCTTGTTGTCCCAGTTCACGCGGTTATGTGTGAAAGGATTGTCAAGATAGTCGGTGAAGATTACGAACTGCGTCTCATAGTTGAACACCTCGTTGATGACGAACTTCATGTCTGCCTTCAACTGGGCACCGAACTGGAACTTGGAACTGCGGTAGCTGCTTCCGAGATCGGCTGGCAGTCCATCCTCTCTGAGAAGCATGCCGTATGATTTTCTTAGATCCTCGATGCGGACGATGGTGAAACCTCCGGTGACAGGAGCGATATTGACTGACAACCATTTGTTAGGTACCCAGTCGATACCGAGAGCGATGTTGGTGTATGCAGGAGCCAGATAGCCGGACTTGAGAGTACCGGACCAGCTCTTGTCTTCAGCCTGTACATAATCGCTGTATGTGTTGCTGAACTGAGCACGGAAGTCGTACGAAGCACTGTAGCTCCATTTTGAATTCTCTCCTGTTTTGTAGCCCCACTTGCTCTCAAGGTAGATACGGTCGTTGCTCTTCTGGAGAAGATTGTCCTTGTCTGCTGACCAGAGGAAGCCATACTGGAGCTGAAGACGGTTGTTCCAGCTCATGAGGTCCTTTGCATAGTTGGCGTTGGCGTCAAGGCCGGTGTTGAGGGTGAAGGTGTTATAGCCTCCGGCAGCCCAGTCGTTGAGGCTGGTCTGATTGAATCCGAGGTCCACTTGCGCGGACTTTGTCCAGTTGCTAGGTTTCTCTTCCACTTTCTCCACCTCAGCGGCCTTTGAAAGTTCCTGGGCTGCAGCAGCTGCCGCGCCCTGCACATCCTGTGCATATGCATAACTTCCGAAACATACAGCTCCGGCGATGCAAATGATCTGAAATGCCCTTTTATTCATGATTAGTAAGAAATTGCAAATACCACTCTCCTGTGGGACGGTGCACCTGAATAGATGCACTTTCCCTCTTCTTCGCACACGCAGGTGTCGACAGGGATACAGCGGATGGTCGCTTTCGTCTCATCCTTGATCTTCTGCTCGGTCTCGGCGGTGCCGTCCCAGTGACAGAGGAGGAAACCTCCTTTCTGTATCTCGGTCTTGAACTCCTCCCAGTTGTCGCACTTGCGGATATTGGCGGAGCGGAAGGCGAGAGCCTTTTCATAAATAGTCTTCTGAATATCGACGAGAAGAGCGTCGATGTATCCTTCGAGTCCTTCGATGGACACGGTGTTCTTTTCAAGGGTGTCACGTCTGTGGACCTCCACAGTTCCGTTTCCAAGGTCGCGCGGACCCATCGCGAGTCTTACCGGCACTCCCTTGAGCTCCCATTCGGCGAACTTGAAGCCCGGACGGAGCGTGTCGCGGTCGTCGATCTTGACGGTGTGGCCCATGGCCTCGAGGGACTTCTTGATAGCGTACATCTTGTCAAGGATGGCGTTGTGCTCCTCTTCTGTCTTGAAAATCGGGACCATCACTATCTGGATAGGTGCGAGGGCCGGAGGCAGCACAAGACCGTTGTCGTCGCCGTGAGCCATGATGAGAGCACCCATGAGCCTGGTGGACACGCCCCAGGATGTGGCCCAGACATATTCCTGCTTGCCTTCCTTGTTGGTGTACTGGACATCAAAGGACTTGGCGAAGTTCTGGCCGAGGAAATGCGAGGTTCCTGCCTGGAGAGCCTTTCCGTCCTGCATCATCGCTTCGATGGTGAGTGTGTCCAGAGCGCCGGCGAATCTCTCGTTAGGGCTCTTGTGACCCACTATGACCGGCAGGGCAAGGTAGTTGCGCGCGAAATCGGCGTATACCTGAACCATTCTCTGGGACTCCTCCTGTGCCTCTTCCGAGGTGGCATGTGCTGTGTGCCCCTCCTGCCAGAGGAATTCCGCAGTGCGGAGGAAGAGGCGGGTGCGCATCTCCCAGCGTACAACGTTGGCCCACTGGTTGCAGAGGATAGGGAGGTCTCTCCAGGAAGTGATCCAGTTCTTGTATGTGCTCCAGATGATGGTCTCGGAGGTAGGACGGACGATGAGTTCCTCTTCGAGCTTTGCGTCCGGATCCACGACGACACCCTTTCCGTCAGGGTCGTTCATGAGCCTGTGGTGAGTTACGACGGCACATTCCTTTGCGAAGCCAGCCACATGCTCGGCTTCTCTTGAGAAGAATGACTTCGGGATGAAAAGAGGGAAATATGCGTTCTGATGCCCGGTGGCCTTGAACATTCCGTCAAGTATGCTCTGCATCTTCTCCCAGATGGCGTATCCGTATGGCTTGATGACCATGCAGCCTCTGACGGCGGACTGCTCCGCCAGGTCGGCCTTCACGATAAGGTCGTTGTACCACTGTGAATAATTCTCTGATCTACTGGTTACTTCCTTAGCCATAACATCAATAATTTGTTAATTACCGAATTTGTTGTTAACATTGTGCAAGTTTATCCGTCAATAAGACGAAAAATCGGTACAGAAATTGCTGTACCGTCTGCAAAGATACAAATTTTATCAATATAGGAGATTCTAAATATGAAAACACGTATTATTCTTATCGCTTCGGTTCTCCTGGCGCTCACTTCCTGTGGCACCACGGCCTCGTTCACTCAGGCCACCGGTCAGCAGAAGTACCAGGATGGAATCTACTATAGACCTCAGTCTCTTTCACTTGAAGCCCAAGCTGCCAGACTGACAGAGACCGACGACCTTATCGCCAAGACCAGATCATCCGCCGTGTTCGTGAAGACCATAGGCAAGGTTGACACGCTTTTCATCCCCGACAACATGTCGGCCACATTCAAGTTCAACCACAAGGACAGCACCACCACCGTCTCCCTGTATGACAACTACAATTCCTGGTATGACTGGGACTGGAACTGGAGATTCTCCCCGTACAGATTCTCCAGGTTCGGATGGTATGATCCTTTCTGGGGTCCTTCCTGGAGCTGGAGATACAGTTCCCTCTACTGGGGCTTCTACGATCCTTTCTGGTACGATCCTTTCTGGGGACCTTCCTGGAGCTGGGGATACGGCCCTTACTGGGGTGATCCGTTCTTCTATTCAAGTTTGTACTGGTATCCATGGGGAGGATGGTATGATCCGTTCTATTACTCAGACTATTACTATTATGACAGATACTACAACAGGTATGACAGGTACGGCCATGGTTACAACCATCCTGCCAGAAGGGAGTTTTATGCCACCCGTACTGGCAGCGGCAACGGTTTGACCGCCAAGCCTAGAGCAGGTGTGGGACGTGTGGTCCGCACTGTCGGTTCCGACGCTTCAGGTGACAAGACTACCGCCAGTCCGGCTTCTGCGGCCCGTATCGCCACTGCTTCCCGTTCAGCCAGCACCGCCGTACGTTCTGCAGCCGCCGCCCCTTCAGTAAGCCGTTCTGCAGGCGTCAGCAGGAGCAGCGCAGGAACTTCAGCCGTGAGAGCTTCTTCTTCCGGAGTGTCACGTTCCAGCTCACCATCTTCCAGCACCTATCGCAGATCTTCATCCACCGGTTCTTCAGGCAACTCCTCCAGAGCGTCCGGGTCCACATACAGAAGCAGCGGCAGCAGCAGCTATTCCCGTTCTTCCAGCAGCGGCAGCAGCTATTCCCGCTCATCCGGTAGCAGCTATTCCGGCGGTTCGAGCGCCAGCCGTTCTGCCGGCAGCTACAGCGGCGGCTCTTCCAGCGGTTCGTCGTCACGCGGCGGCGGCAGCACCGGAAGACGCTAGTCTGTCATCCTGAATATCATTATTGTTGAACTTTACCTAAGTTGGAAATATGAGAAAATCAGCATTAGCTGCACTGCTTGTACTCGCAGCAGTGCCGGTCGGGGCTCAGACTTTTTCTGACGCTCTGACATACAGCGAGAACAACTATTACGGAACAGCGCGCTCCATAGCGCTAGGAAATGCGGTGACCGCCCTCGGAGGCGATCTGGGCACCATCGGCATCAACCCTGCCGGTTCCGCCGTGGCGGGCTATTCTCAGTTCACCTTCACTCCGGGATTCTCGCTTCTGGGCAATGAGGCCGGCTATTCGACTTCAAGTCAGAACGACTATACGGGTTGGAACACTACCGACCGCACGACGCTCATCATGCCGAACATTGCATCTTCCATCGTCTTCGACACATATCAGCCGAGCGGGCTGAAGAGCTTCACCCTCGCGTTTGCGGCTAACACCACGAGCCAGTATCTGAATGATTTCACCGGCTCCGGCAGGAACGACTTCACTTCACAGCTTGGGTCGTTCGCCGCTGGAGCAGCCGGATACAGGCCAGACGATCTGATGTTCGGTGACAACTATAACCCTTATTTCGACAGCACCATTCCGTGGAATTATATCATGGCGTACAATTCCGGCATGATGGTCGAAGCATATGACACCAACCTCAAGCCGGTGATGGACGAGTACGGCAACAACGTCTACATCGGTGCCACAGAGGGACTGTATGACGGAGAAGGGGGGAAATATGACATCAGAATCCTCGGACCTCTCAATCAGCTCACCCGCGTCGAGTCCTTCGGCAGCAAGACGGACTTTGTCATGAACATGGGCTTCAATTTCTCCGACAGGTTCTTCCTCGGATTCAATCTCGGCCTGCCGTTCGGTGCTTACCACTACAATGAGTATTTCCGTGAGTCTGCCGTGGATCCGGACGATTTCCCTCTTGAATATGAAGACGGTGAGACCACGAACTTCAGCCATTCCGTCTACCAGTACTCTCAGACCACCACTCTCACTGGCATATATGCCAAGGTGGGCGCCATCTGGCTGCCTTTCGAGGGACTGAGGCTCGGCGCCGCCATCCAGACCCCGACTCTTTACACCATCAACGACTTGTGGAGCGTTGACGGGGACACATACTTCACGGACAGCAGGTTCAATACTTTCGAGTCATCTGAATTGAACGATTACACCTATGATCTCACCACCCCGTGGAGATTCAACTTCGGAGCAGCCTGGACATTTGGAGGCAGAGGGCTTGTCAGCGCAGACCTCGATGTGACCAACTATGCCAACATGACCTTCTCCGAGTACGACAGCTACAGCAGCAATTATTTCGCTTTCGAGAATTTTGTCAACAGGAATTTCGGCATCCGTCAGTACTACGGCAGGTTCGGCGCAGAGTACAAGGTCATTCCTGAGATAGCTGTCAGAGCAGGTTATACCTTCAAGACCACTCCTCAGTGCTACCGTATCGGTGATGACGGATACGATGTCACTGCGACTGATTATGGATATCTCTATGATGAATTCGACAACGGCTGGAACTCCATGTCCGGTCCTAAGACAGCCTCCGGCCGCACCGTCAATTCTTACTCGTTCGGTTTCGGATACTCATCAGAAGGCTCATTCTTCGCTGATGTGGCCTTCCGCCTGACAAAGTACCCGGTTGAGTATTTCAACCCGTATTCAGACTATGTGACAGGTGGAACCGAGTATCTTCCTGAGGTTGTGAATACCAGGAACATCACTGACATGGTTCTTACTCTCGGCTGGAGATTCTAGAGTTTCTTCAGATAAAGGATTGAGTCTGGACCTTCGTTGAAAAGCAGGTCCATGACTGACAGATTAGGAATGAAGCCGTATTTTCGGGCAAAGACCTGGAAATACGGCTTTTCCAGTCCCATGTCCTTCAGTATGCTGTTCTCCCTTTTGGGATGGATGATTTCACGCAGGTCCTCGCCGTAGATTCCTGAATCCGGGGCGGTGAACTCATCCGTGGCCCGGATCTCGGCTCTTATTCCGGTCTTTGCCAGGAAAAATTTGATTATCTGGAGATTGAATTCGAAAAGTGTCTCCGGTCTGGACTCCAGAACGGAGAAAAGTTCATCCTTGTAATAGTCGAAATAGGCGGACGAGTCATAGGCCGACGAGATGGCTCTTTCCGTCTGGACCAGCCATGGTGTCGACCAGTCGATCCTGATTTCCGTTATCGGGAGGGAATATGTCCCGTTTCCGTGGACAATGGGGAAGGTGAGTGTCTGGACACCATTTTCAGCGTAGAACTTGCACCTGTTCCGGTATGACTGCTTCTGATAGTGTTCGCAGGCTTCCAGATAAACCACTGAAGGTTTCACGTTGTCAGGAGACAGTGTGAAACCTTCGGCTATTTTTGCGAAGTATTCGACAGGCGGGAAGTATGCTGTGGACAGCAGCATCGCTTATTCGATGCCTCCCTTTTCGTTGGAGTCGTTGGCACGTACGATACCTCTCTTCGAATTCCTGATGAATTCGAGGATCAGGGTCTTCTCCTCCGATGCCGGGAATCCTTGTTCGACCCTGGTGCATCCGTCGGAGATGTTGTATCCCTGGAAATATATGGTGTCGTAGATGTCCCTGATGTTGCGGATGACATCCGAGTCGAAGCCGCGCCTGCGGAGACCGACGATATTCACACCTGCATAACAGATAGGGTCGCGGCCGCAGAGGGAGTACGGCGGGATGTCCTTGTTGACCTTGCACGCTCCTCCGACCATGGCATGCGTTCCTATATGGCTGAACTGGTGTACCTTGGTGCCTCCTCCGATGATGGCCCAGTCATCAACATCAGTCTCTCCGGCGAGCCCTACATAACTGGTCAGAATACAGTTCTTTCCAATATGGCAGTCATGGGCAACATGGACATATGACATGATGAGGGTGTTGTCCTCAATCTTTGTCACGCCCTTCTTGCTGGCTTTAGTGCCCCTGTTGATGGTCGCGCATTCACGTATGGTGACATTGTCTCCGATCTCTACATATGAGACCTCACCGTCGAACTTGAGGTCCTGGGGGATGGCTCCCACAACGGCACCCGGGAATATCTGGCAGTTCCTGCCGATTTTCACATAGGAGTAGATGACCGCATGAGGCTGGATGACGCAGTCGTCACCAATCTCGACATTCGCGTCGATGTATGCGTAAGGACCGACTGTGACATTGTCTCCGAGCACGGCGTCGGGACTGACGATGGCCATTGGATGGATTCTGTTCATATTGTGCTGTATTGTTTTCAAACTTGATTCTGGGCTAGAGCCTGTCTGACGGCTTTCGCAGCATTCGTGTTAAGTGTGTGTCCCGGTTTGTATGCGGTTACTTTCGCCCCGAGCCACCCTCCACAGAGTCTCAGGTCTCCGATAAGGTCGAGGAGCTTGTGCCGTCCGCATTCGTCCGGAAAATGAAGTTCAAGATTGTTCAGATATCCGTTTTCGGAAACGGACTGCTTCTCGAAACCTAAGGCGTTGCATACAGCATTCACCTGCTCGTCGGTGACCGGATGCTCCACGATGACTATGGCGTTGTCCATGTCGCCTCCCTTGACGAGCCCGTTCTTTGCCAGGAACTCTATCTCATGGAAGAAGACGAAGGTGCGGCACGGACCTATCTCAGAAGCATAATCCGTGTCCATGTCCCATCTTGCGGTCTGAACTCCGAGTACTCTCGAACCGAAGTCGACGGTCAGCTCCATCGCCGGCATCTCCGCCGGAGTGATCCTGATGAACGAACCTGTCCTGTCGTCCTTTATCTCTATTTCCTTGCTGAGTGTCAAGAATTTTCTCGGAGCCTCCTGAGCGGTCGTCCCCGCCTTCAGGACAGCCTCCACATACGGGCGGGCGCTGCCGTCCAGAATAGGAACTTCGGCATTGTCCAGCCTTACAAGGGCATTGTCAACACCCATGCCCGTGAGGGCTGAGAGAAGGTGCTCCACCGTGGATACGGAAACCTCACCGGATGAGAGAGTGGTGCTCCTGGCTGTGCTGCTCACATTTTCGGCAACGGCTTCCACCACGGCGTTCTCACCGATGTCGGTCCGTACGAAACGGATTCCTGAATCAACTGGTGCGGGGTCGATGTACATTCTGGCGTACAGCCCCGTATGAAGACCTTTGCCCTCGAACGATATGCTATGGCTCAGCGTATGCTGAAGTGACTGGTTTGTTGCCATCTTTCGGTTTCTGTGCCCTTTCCGGGCAATAATCCCACAAAGATAGTCAAATTATTCAGATATTCCTATCCTTTGCCGTTCTGTTTGAAAATGGCGTAGCTGCGCATGAAATTCTTGATGTCGATGGCAGGTGAGCCGAGAAGCGTCTCCCCGCTCTTCTTCACATTGCCTATCACTCCGGCCTGGGCGGCGAGAGTGGTGTTGTCCGCTATGGTCACATGTCCCACTACTCCGACCTGTCCCGCCAGGATGCAGTTCTTCCCGATCTTCGCGGAACCGGCTATGCCGCACTGGGCTGCCATGACCGTGTTGTCACCTATCTGGACATTGTGAGCTATCTGGCAGAGATTGTCAATCTTGACTCCGTTCCCTATGATGGTGGACTCCATCTCGGCGCGGTCAACGGTGGAGTTCGCGCCGATCTCGACATTGTCGCCTATGATTACATTGCCGAGGTGCTCGATCTTCTTCCAGGTCCCGTCCTCCTGAGGGGCGTTGCCGAATCCGTCGGAGCCTATCACGCAGTTGGCGTGGAGGATCACGTTGTCCCCGATTACCATTCCGGGGTAGATGCGCACTCCGGGATAGAGTATGCAGTGGTGACCTATGACCGTCCCTTCGCCGACATAGACATTCTCATATATTTTTGTAAAGTCACCGATCCTGCATTTTCTGCCGATATGGGTGAAATCCCCGACATAGACTTTCTTTCCGAGCTTTGCGGAAAATGCAATGCTGGAACAAAGACCACGGTGCCATCTGTATTTCTTTTTCTGGTCGGCTGCATACTTGAGAAGTTCCGCGACTGCCGTGTAGGCATTTTCAACGCGCAGAAGGGTCGGTGTCACCGCTTCCTTCGGAGTGAAGTCGCTGTTTACCAGCAGAACGGAAGCCTTGCAGGTGTATACATACTGCTCGTACTTGGGATTTGCGTAGAAGCAGAGCTGCCCCGGTTTTCCGTGCTCGATTTTTGCGAAAGATGTGACTTTTGCCTCAGGGTTCCCCTCTATGGTGCCGTTGAGTATTCCGGCGAGTTCCTTGACTGTGAGTTCCATTCAGATAATGTTTGATTTGCAAATGTAATAATTAATTCGTACTTTTGCGCCAGTGAGAAGATATAGGGGCCGGATGGTTCCTATTTTTTATTTCAAAAACGCCAATATGGAAAGAACAGAACTGGAGAAAGTGCTGAAAGCAGCAGCAGCGGAGCGCGAGTGCTCCGTCGTCGGGATTTCATTCGACGAAGATGACAATGTCATCGAAGTCACCATCAACCGTGAGGGAGGCTCCATCTCTCTGGCCGACTGTGAGTTCGTACACCGTGCCGTGCTGACCGCCTTTGACAGGAATATAGAGGATTACTCACTGACAGTCAGCTCGATGGGCATCAGCGGTGCCGAGGCTGATGAAATGCTCAAGAATATCGAAAACGAATAATAAATAACAAAATGGAAAAGGAAAACGTTGTTACCCTCATTGATGCGTTCAAGGATTTCAAAGAGGAAAAGAACATTGACAGGCCGGTGATGATGGGCGTCCTCAAGGATGTCTTCATGACCCAGATCGCCAAGACTTACGGCTCGTCCGACAATTTTGACGTCATTGTCAACGTGGACAAGGGAACTTGTGAGATCTACCAGAACTTCGAGATTGTCGAGGAGGTGGAGAACCCGAATACCGAGATCACCCTCGACCAGGTGATGGAAGAGACCGGCGAAGATGACTACGAGGTCGGAGATACATATACGAAAGAACTGAGCCTCAGGTCATTCGGCAGAAGAGGCATCCTCAATATCCGCCAGAACCTTCAGGGAAGGATCATGGATATCGAGAAGGCCAACGTTTTCAAGAAATATTCCGAGAAGGTGGGCGAGATATTCACCGGAGAGGTATATCAGACCTGGTCCAAGGAGGTCCTCATCCTTGACGAGGACGGCAATGAACTGCATATCCCTAAGGAGGAGCAGATCAACGGCGAGCGCTTCAAGAAGAACGACACTGTCCGCGCCATCATCAAGAAGGTCGAGATGAAGAACAACACCACTCCGTACATCGTTCTTTCCCGTACTTCCAACGAATTCCTCGAGAGACTTTTCGAGCAGGAGGTCCCTGAGATCATGGACGGTCTCATCACAGTGAAGAAAGTTGTCCGCGTGCCTGGCGAGAGGGCCAAGGTGGCAGTGGAGTCCTACGATGAAAGGATCGACCCTATCGGCGCCTGCATCGGTGTCAAGGGCGGCCGTATCATCGGAATAGTCCGTGAACTCAGGAATGAGAACATTGACGTCATACAGTGGACAAACAACCAGCCTCTCCTCATCCAGAGGGCGCTGAATCCGGCAAGAGTGTCCTCCATCGACATGGGCTCGAACCCTACAGAAAAGGTGAAGGTCTACATGCAGCCTGAGGAGGTGAAGAAGGGCGTCGGCCGCAACGGATGCAACATCCAGCTGGCCGGAATGCTCATCGACCGTGAGATCGAGGTCTGGAGAGAGCTTCCTAAGGAGGAGATCGAGAGCGAGGAGGAGGACGTTCTCCTGTCCGAGTTCGACAACGAGATCGACGCCTGGGTCATCGAGAAGCTTCAGTCCATCGGCTGTGACACTGCAAAGAGCGTTCTCGCTCTGTCGCCTGCAGACGTTGCCAAGAGGGCTGACCTCGAGGACGAGACTGTGGCGGAAGTGTTCGAGATACTCAAGGCTGAGTTCGAAGACTAATTTCATTTGTAAAACTTAAAGGGGTATATATGGCAGAAATCAGATTGAACAAACTTATCCGGAAGTACAATATCGGACTTCAGGAGCTTGTGGACTTCCTTCAGAAACAGGGAGCCCAGGTAGATGCAAATCCAAACGCCAAGGTGTCGGAGGATTATGTTCCCGCACTTGACCGCCAGTTCAGCAAGGACCTTGCTATGAAGGAGGCGTCGGAGAAAGTTGACATCAAACTCACCGAGATACTGGAAAAGACAGGCAGGAAGCAGCAGGACAAGGTGGACGAAGAGGACGACGAGCCGGTTATGGAGACCATAATCAAGAGCAGTATCCTCACTGATATCAACAGAGAGCCCGCAGCCAAGCCTTCTGAACCAAAAGTCCAGACCGTTGTTCCTGAGCCGGAACCTGTCCCGGAACCTGAACCAGAACCGGTGGCGGAGCCTGAGCCTGCTCCTGTCGTGGAGCCTGAACCGATTCCTGTCGCTGAACCTGAGCCGTCCCCTGAGACCAAGAGTGACACTCAGCCTTCAGAAAGTGCTGTAGAAACTGAAGCGGAATCCGTCCCTACCCCTGCGGATGACGCACCTGCAGTCTCTGAGGCCGCTCCTTCCGAGGAACAGAAGACAGAACAGAAACCGGCGGAAGAAACTCCGCAGGAAACTGGTGGACTGAAAGTGCTGGGCAAGATAGATATGTCCCAGTTCGAGAAAAAGAAGAGTAACAAGAAACGCGAACGCATAAGCAAGACCACCCAGAAGGTTGATGTCGGCAAAGTCGGCGCAGACCCTGATCTGAGACGCGGAGGTCAGAAGGATGCCCAGAAGGGCGGACAGAAGCCTGGACAGAACCAGCAGAGGCCGCAGAACCAGCAGGGCGGAAAGGGAAGGAAGAAGGGCGCTGACCGCTTCAAGCCTGAACTGACCGAGGCCGAGCAGGAGGAACTGCAGAAGCAGATCCAGAAGCAGGTCAAGGAGACTTACGCCAAGATGAACGACAATAAGAAGAACAACTTCGGCGCCAAGTACCGCAAGGAGAAACGTGAACTTGCATCACAGAGGGCAATGGAGGAGATGGCTGCGGAGGCCGCTGAGCAGAAGGTGCTCAAGGTCACGGAGTTCGTGACCGTCAACGATCTTGCCACCCTTATGAACAACACCCCTGTCGTAAAGGTCATCGGAGCATGCATGAGCCTCGGTCTCATGGTTTCGATCAACCAGAGACTCGATGCGGAGACGCTTGTCCTCGTCGCCGAGGAGTTCGGCTACAAGGTAGAGTTCGTGACCGCTGAACTGACAGAGGAACTTGAAGGCATAGACACTCCTGACGCAGAGGAGGATCTCGTATCCCGTCCGCCGGTCATCACTGTCATGGGACATGTCGACCACGGCAAGACTTCTCTCCTTGACTATATCAGAAAGGCCAATGTCATCGCCGGTGAGGCAGGTGGTATCACCCAGCATATCGGTGCCTACAGCGTGACACTCGAGGATGGCAGACATATCACCTTCCTCGACACCCCTGGCCACGAGGCGTTCACTGCCATGCGTGCGAGAGGTGCGCAGATGACTGACCTCGCCATCATCATTGTCGCAGCTGACGACGCCGTCATGCCGCAGACAATCGAGGCCATCAACCATGCACAGGCGGCCAGTGTACCTATGGTATTTGCCATCAACAAGATAGATAAACCGGGCGCTAACCCTGAAACTATCCGCAGACAGCTCTCCGAGATGAATATCCTCGTGGAGGACTGGGGCGGCAAGTACCAGTGTCAGGAAATTTCCGCCAAGAAGGGTATCAATGTGGACAAACTTCTTGAGAAGGTTCTCCTCGAGACTGACCTTCTCGAGCTCAAGGCCAATCCGAACAGGCTTGCTTCAGGTGCTGTCATCGAGTCATCTCTTGACAAGGGCCGCGGCTACCTTGCCACCATTCTTGTCCAGAACGGAACTCTCCATGTGGGTGATGTCCTTCTCAGCGGTTCGTATTATGGAAAGGTCAAGTCTATGTTCAACGAACGCGGTCAGAAAGTCACCTCCGCCGGCCCTTCAACCCCTGTGTCAGTCCTCGGACTCAACGGTGCTCCTTCAGCAGGTGAGAAGTTCGTGGTGATGACTGACGAACGCGAGGCCAAGAATATTGCGAACAAGCGTGAGCAGCTTATCCGTATCCAGGGTATCAAGACTCAGAAGCACATGACCCTCGAAGAGATCGGCCGCCGTATCGCGATCGGAAACTTCAAGGAACTCAATATCATTGTCAAGGGAGACGTGGACGGCTCTGTCGAGGCTCTGTCAGACTCCCTCATCAAGCTCTCAACCGAGCAGGTTCGCGTGAATGTCATCCACAAGGCCGTCGGTGCCATCTCCGAGTCCGACATCCTGCTTGCCGAGGCATCTGATGCTGTCATCGTTGGTTTCCAGGTGCGTCCTTCAGTTGAGGCTCGCAAGGCTGCTGACCGTGAGGGCATCGAGATCCGTCTCTACTCCGTCATCTACGACTGTATCAACGAGGTCAAGGACGGTATTGAAGGTATGCTCGAGCCTGAGAAGAAGGAGGAAGTCACTGCCACCGCCGAGGTCAAGCAGACATTCCGTATCAGCAAGGTCGGCACCATCGCTGGCTGTCTTGTCCATGACGGAAAGATGACGCAGAAGGCGAAGGTCCGCCTCATCCGTGACGGCATCGTCGTCTATACCGGCGAACTTGGTTCTCTCCAGATTGGCAAGGATGCCGCCAAGGAAGTTCCGGCTGGTCGCGAGTGCGGTATGAGCATCGCCGGATACAATGACATCAAGGACGGCGACATCATCGAGGCATTCCAGATCGTTGAGATCAAGAGAACTTTGTAATTTGGAAGAAATGGAAAGAAGAGAATTCCTTAGAACAGCCGGGGTGGTGGCTGCTGTAGCTGCTGTCACTCCTCAGGCGCTTCTGGCGGAAGATGGCTTTCTGCCATCCGGGCAGAACTCTGACCGTGTGGATGATTTCGAGATCGTGAGTGACGAAGTCCGTGACGGTATCCGTTATGTGACGGCGAAGACCAGCGCCAAGGTTTGTTCAAGTTCCTTTGAACTTCAGATACGTCAGAAAAATGATGTCCTTTTGTCTTATGTCTGTATCAAGGGCTGCCCGGGGAATTCCATCGGTATCGGCCGTCTTGTCAAAGGCATGAAGGTCAAGGACGTGATAAAGACTTTGAAAGGTACTCTCTGCGGTCAGCGCGGAACATCCTGTCCTGATCAGCTTGCACGCATCCTGGAGGCTCTTAAATAGCTTTCCATGACATAGAAACGAATATATTTACTATATTTGCAGAACGGAACTGAGGTATGGTGTAATGGTAGCACATGGGATTTTGGTTCCTCCAGTCCAGGTTCGAATCCTGGTATCTCAACCTTCGGAGGCCGGTTTGTCCGGCCTCTTTTTTGTTTCATCAGGCCACTGGTTTCCGGTCGTGGCAGGGACGCCCGCTCCGCTGACAAGCGGGCTGTCGCCGAAACGCTCCGCTTGCCGTCCTGCCCCGACCTTTGTATTGACCGTATCATCCCTATCTGGTTTCCGGTCGTGGCAGGGACGCCCGCTCCACTGACAAGCGGGCTGTCGCCGAAACGCTCCGCTTGCCGTCTCCCGGCCCGTTCCTCCGCGTCATTCCGGGCTTGCCACGGAATCTGGTACACACGCGAATGCGCCTCTATGCAAACCCCCTCATGCAAGCTCCCTGGAAGTATCACCGTGATGTCGTCCTCAGAGAGGGAGTCTTACAGCGTGCCGGAAGACGCCAAACGGCCCCGGAACTGTTTAACCTTCTACCGGAAGAAGAAGGTTGTGGCTATTTCTATTGAAAAATGCGTTATCCTTCTACCAAAAGTAGAAGGTTGGGATAAATCTGAGAGCGTGTGCCATCCTGCCGCCGGCCCTTGTTCAGCAGCCTCTCACCAGGCCACTTTTTATCCCTAAC
>JAZRWN010000065.1:0-12083 GCA_045599725.1 Candidatus Cryptobacteroides sp.
GGGAGGAATGGGGATTCATAGGCTGCGCCTTCGTGATACTGCTCTACGCGTTCCTGATAGCCCGCATCATAACGGAGGCCGAAAAAAGACGAGAGTCATTCACTCGTATCTACGGATACTGCGTGGCGAGCTGCATCTTCATGCATCTGTTCATTAATGTCGGTATGACCATCGGGCTCATGCCGGTCATCGGCATCCCGTTGCCGCTGCTTTCGTACGGCGGTTCGTCCCTCTGGGCGTTCACCATCCTGATATTCATATTCATCGCGCTTGACCGCGAGGAAAAGAAGTATTTCTAGCCTATGCAAACCACATTAAGATCACTCTCCGGCAAGCCAAGCAATACCAAAGAGACGAAAATGTATTATCGAGTCAGGAATCTCTGCGGCCTGCTCGGAATGGTACTTCCATGGCTGGCATTATTCTCAGCAGGAATCGCCCCTCATCCGAGCAACGAATGGTGGTGGAGCATCTCGGCCACCTACTATCAGAGCCCAGCTCTCGTGGGTGTGCTGGTTCCCGCTGCCATAGTGCTTATCTCATACATCGGTTGTGAACCTATTGACAACTGGATCACCACACTGAGCGGTATTTTTGGTCTTGGCATAGTCCTGTTTCCCTGCAAGGTAAGCTGGATTCCGGACGGGACGCTGGTGGGCTTTTTTCAGTTGCCTATACAGGTTTCTCACATCATACACACCGTCTGCGCAGCCATTTTCTTCCTGCTCATCGCATTCAACAGCATTTTCCTGTTCACAAAGTCAGACGGCGCGATGACGCCACGCAAGATTGTGCGCAACCGCATCTACCGGATCTGCGGCTGGAGCATGGTGGCCCTTGAAGCTGTATTCGCCATTTCGCAGCTGCTCAATGCGCCAGGATATACCGTGATAATACTTGAAATCCTGCTGCTCAGTCTCTTCGGTTTCGCCTGGCTGACCAAGGGTCAGACCTTCCCGTTCCTCAACGACACGGAATAAAAAAGTCATACTATGAATACTTCCAGAGAAAGAATCTACTTCCTTGACTATCTCAGAGTCATCGCATGCTTCCTCGTGCTGGTGGTTCACGCTTCAGAGACGTTCTATAACTACGGTGCCGGAGACCCGCTTGTTCCGACTCAGACAGACAGGCTCTGGATGGGCATCTGGGACGGCATTGCACGCGTGTCCGTACCACTTTTCATGATTTGCTCAGCATTTCTGCTCGCCCCTATGAAAGAAGGACAGGACTGGGGTGCCTATTTCAAGAAAAGAGCTAAGCGCATATTGCCGCCCATGTTCATTTTCATGATACTCTACTGTATCCTTCCTCCTCTCTGGGGTGCAGGCTCATGGGCTGAAGTCTGGAAAGAACTGGCATACATTCCGCTGAATTTCCCGGAAAGGGCGGGACATCTGTGGTTCATGTACCCCCTTGTCGGCCTGTATCTGTTCATCCCGTTCCTGTCACCTTGGCTGCGTACGGCGACCGCCCGTCAGGAAAGGCTTTTCCTGTACCTCTGGGCCGCCAGCACCTGCCTGCCATATATCAACAGATGGCTGGGAGAAGTGTGGGGACAGTGTTGGTGGAACCATTATGACCTGCTGTACAACTTCGCCGGCTATCCTGGATATCTGGTTCTGGCGCACTACATCAAGACTCACATAGACTGGGATGACCATAAGAGAAGGGTCATAGGTACGCTGTGCCTGCTTGTGGGAATGCTTGCCACCATACTGAGTTTCTATGTTCAGGTCGTACCGGGAACCGTACAGGATGTAGTGGCGGTGGAGATAGGCTGGTGCTTCTGCACCATAAACTGTGTGGTATACACTTTCGGAGCATTTCTGCTGTTCACCACCATCCACAAGCCGGGAAAAGGCTACGGACTGATCAGGAAGATTTCCGATGTCAGCTATGGGATGTACCTGCTGCACATGTTCTGGCTGTGGCTCTGGACTCCGGTCATTACGGCCCATCTGCATGTGTCACTGGCTATTCCTGCCATTGCGCTCTGTACTTATATCTGCAGTTTCATCACCTGCAGACTTATCTCAAAGATCCCCGGCAGCAACTGGGTCATCGGTTAGCGGAATCATCCAGAAACCACGGCTGTAAAACCGCCCCTTCGCCCCACCGGCGTGCGTAACCTGTATAAACTTGACAGATTACGCACACTATATTCTGTAACCACCTGATTATCAATGGCTATTTCTGCCCTGCCGTGCGTAATTTGGAATCATCGGTAAAACCATGTTATTTCACGAGCACATCTATTCTTACCGCAGCCAGGTGGTGAAAGGGCTTCGCAGCCGGTCTCGGAGAACGGGAATCCGACTGCCGTTCGTCCTGCCGCGCTGACTCCTCGCTTCCGCTCGTCAGACACACGCGCGGCCACGGCTTCACCTACCGGCCTCCGGCGACGCCGGCTTCTCCTTCCGTTCTCCTCCAGGCCGCTCAGCCCCTTCTCACCTCTATCTGCCAGTTAGGGAGAGAATATGCCATACAGAGCTGTTTCCGTCCCTAACTCACGCCGAAAACGGCTAATTTCTTAGAAAATGGGCTGAGTTAGGGAGGAAAACCTGTCTCCACGGGCTTTTTCATCCCTAACTCAATTCGGCCAGATGTTCAGCAGTAATGTCAGACGCGCACGGATATAGCAAACTGGTCAAGCGGCATAAGCCATGGCATTATTTAATTCGGGCGGAGCTGCTGGCACATGGATTGCATACAGAAAGCGGTCAATTGATAAATTGGAATATGAGGCATTTCACTAAAATCACCGCGGTTTTCGCCGTTGTTTTGATATCAAGTATTTCCTCTCCGGCACAGACGAAAGAATACAGTCAGGACATAGGCTTCACCGCCGGCTCCAATATCCCGATAGGCTACGGTGATGAAAATGATGTGATCGTGGGAGTCACATATGGAAGATTCTACCCGGGCGGATGCGGATTCCGCACAGGATTCCAGTACTCCCCCAGCGTCATGGACATCGACAATTATTTCGGCATTCCGCTGGCGTTCGCTTTCCGCACCGGCAGCAAAAGCACGGCGGAAAGGTTTGACACCGCCTTGTTCGGAGCAGCTGACACATATTATGACGATGTGTATTGGAACAGAGGCGTTACCGCAGGTGGGATAATCGCCGACTTTCTCGTGAATCTGTTCAGCGGAGCGGAACTGTTCGCAGGAATAACCCCGGGATATGTTGCCGGAAAAAGCAGATCATACTGGGGGACAAATTATGGCTATACCGAAAGATGGACCGAAAAGCCTCACAGTTTTTCAATGACCCTTGATGCCGGTGGAAGTCTCAATTACAGAATCTGGAGATTTGACCTGAAAGTCATCCCTGCATTCCACTACTGCCTGACGGACAACTACGACAGGCACAGCGCTCTCGTTGACCTGAACGGCAAGGCATTGCACGAAAAAAGCGAGCCCGTCAGATGGTTTTTCTCCATCAGTGGCGGACTCGCTTTCAGATTCTGATTTAAAGTATTCTATTTCTTCCAGAGATTAGGAAGGAAGCCTTCGTAAAGAAGGTGTCTCCAGGTCGACCAGTCATGGCCGGTAATTCCTACACAGAAGTACTCGTATTCGATACCATGATTTTCGAGGGCATCTCTGAGGCCCTTGACACGCATGTTGAACATGCCTTTTTCTTCTGCGCCACCCTGGCCGACGAAGAGATAGTCAACCTTATCATTTGTCTTAGGGTCGTTGAGGAACTTCTCAAGGGTCTTCTCCGCGGTGTTGTCGCCTGCGCTCAGAACGCCGAAATTGGCAAAGAGATCAAGTGAGTTGAAGCCTACGAAGATGGTGTGGCGTCCTCCCATTGAAAGGCCTGAGATTGCACGGCCGTGAGGGTTGGCGATGGTGCTGTAGTGGCTGTCGATGAACGGAATTATGGCCTCGCGGTACTCACGCTCCATGATGTCGAACGTAAGCTTCTCGTGCTGAGGATGGTTGCGGTGAATGACCTGATTGTTCACTATGGCGATGATCATTGGCTCGGCCTTGCCCTCGGCGAGAAGGTTGTCCATGATGAAGTTCACGCGGCCGTCATACATCCAGTTTGAAGGAAGTTCGCCGCTGCCGCCCATAAGATAGAGGACAGGGTATTTCTTTTTGGGGTTGTACTGAGGTGGAGTGTAAACGTAGATCTCGCGCTCACCCTCGGTCACAGGGCTGTAATAGATGTGACGAGTGATGGATCCGTGAGGAACACCTTCCTTTGCATCCCACCATGACGGACCGTCACCATGGACGATAAGCTCGCTGTAAGGAGGCATGGCCGTGAAAGCAGCGTAAGTGTTGTTCGGATCAGCCATGCTGACACCGTCAACGACCAGGTTGTACTGGTACATGTCGACAGGAAGAGGACCGATGGTGAGTGTCCAGATGCCATCTTCGCCTTTTGTGAAAGGAATCCTGCCGTTGACTCCCATGACAGTGGTCATGGCACCTGACAGGGCGACTGACTCGGCCTGAGGAGCCCTGAGACGGAAGATTACGGTGTGGTCGTCATTCACCTGCGGTGAATTGAGACTGGCACTGAAAGGAATGAGGCCTTCAGTGTCTTTCTGAGGGTTATAGCTGAGGTTCACGTTCGACTGCTGTGCAAAGGACGGCAGGACAAAAAGCAGCGCAAGGGCTGCGGTTATCAGTTTATTGTTCATAGTGAGAATGGTTTTTCGTGCCTGCAATATACGAAAAAAAAGGTATCTTTGTTATCGTTAACACTCGACACTCATGAAACATTTTCAAATCATTCTTCCCGCACTTCTGGCTCTCACCGCGTGCTCGGGACATTCACAGATACAGACAGCTGAGCTGAAACCCAGGCTGGTGGTATGCACCGACATAGGAAGGGCGGAAGTGGAGCCGGATGACACTGAATCGGCAGTAAGACTCATGTCCTATGCCGACCGTTATGAGATCGAGGCCATCATCACCACTGTCGGATGGAACTGCGACCCGTATCCGGACGACTGGGCGGAATACCTGAACACCGTCGTGGACGCATATGGCGAAGATGTCTCCAATCTTATGAAACGCTCCGGGCAAGAGAGCTTCCGCAGCCTCGAGGAGGAGAACGGCCGCCAGGAACTCGGATACTGGCCGAGCGTGGACTATGTCCGCAGCAGATGTATGATGGGCAGCCAGAGAGCCGGCATCGGTGTCATCGGCGAAGACAATGACACCCCGGGAAGCGACTTCCTCATCAAACTGGCCGATGAGGATGACCCGAGGCCAATCTGGGTGACATCCTGGGGCAGCTCGAACACTCTCGCCCAGGCCATCTGGAGAGTGCAGCAGACCAGAAGCCCGGAGGAGGTGAAAGCATTTGTGCAGAAATTCAGAATCTACACCATCACCGACCAGGACATGGTCTATGCCATGCGCTTCAACAGAGCATACAGCTCTCATCAGTGGATGCGCCGTGAGTTCAAGGATGACCTGCTCTTCATATGGGACGAGGGAACCTGGAACGAGCAATGCGAACTCGGAAAAAGGAACTGGGACAAGATAAAGGCCAATATCCAAGGCAACGGACATCTCGGAGAGGTCTATCCTACTTTCCTCTGGGGAGTTGAAGGCGACACACCAAGCTATCTTCATGTCATGCCGAACGGCCTGAACGACCCGGACGACCCGACGCAGGTCAGCTGGGGCGGCTATCACCGCTACGGCATCTGTCCGGACAGGGAGACCACTGCGTGGACCTGCTGGGAGCAGCCGACGAGAAAGACCAGCATCGACTATTTCACCGGATTCTACCCGGACATGCTTAACGACTTCAGCGCCAGAATCCAGTGGGCCAAGGACGGTGCAGGCAACAGGAATCCTGTGGCTGCCGTCAACAAGAACAGCAGCATCAAGCCGCTGGTCGTCACAGCATTAGCCGGGAAGACCATCAAGCTGGACGCATCCGCCAGCTACGATCCGGACGGGGACGGAATTGTTTTCAAATGGTGGCAGCAGGCAGAAGCCGGAGATGACGAGAACGGACAACCCCTCCTGGATCTCGGTGACACCACCCAGCCGTCCATCAAGTTCACCGTCCCGGACGAGCCTGGCAGGGAGTTCCACATAATCTGCGAAACCCACGATGACGGTCCATGGAAGCTAGTATCCTACAAGCGCGTCATCATAATAGTAATCTGATATTGACAACCAGACAACAGCACAATATCCATGAAACTCAAATCTTTAGCCATCTGCGTTCTTCTGAGCGCACTCTGCGGGCTGTCATTGACCGCCCGTGAGAAGAAAGTCATCATCATCTTCGAGAACGACGCTCACAGCACTCTGGCCGGCTACTCCAAGATGGCCACAGCCAAGAACCAGGCCCTTGCAGAAACACGCAATGTCCTGACCTGCTGCTGCGGAGACTTCTCAACAGATTTCCTCCCCACTCCAGGACTTGGAAGAAACACCAAGGGGGCAGGCATTATCGAGGTGATGAATGTTGTCGGATACGACTATATCGTGCCGGGAAACCACGACTTTGACTTCTCCATCCCTGTCATCCAGGAGAACATGAAGAATCTCAAAGCAGGTGTCGTGTGCTCTAATGCAGTGAACACCAAGACCGGTGAATCTCTCTTCCCCGGCTATATGATACGCAAGATCGGCGGTGTGAAGATAGCCTTCGTCGGCATCACTACGCCTACAACCATATCCAGAAGAAACCAGAACCTTTTCAGTGACGAAGACGGGAATGTCATTTATTCCTTCATGAATGACTCCATCATCGAGACAGTGCAGAAGAACGTGGACAAGGCTCGCGCCGATGGTGCAGAATATGTTGTGGTCCTCTCGCATCTGGGAGACAAGGCAAATGGCTTTCCTACGTCGATAGACCTGATCAAGGGAACCACCGGCATCGACCTCGTCCTTGACGGTCACGCTCATACGGTCATTGAAGGCGACAAGTACGCCAACAAGGACGGGAAGCAGATTCTTCTGACTTCCACGGGCCTGAAGTTCGCCAATATTGGCAAGGTCACCATCTCCACCAAGAAAGGTACCATCACCTCAACCCTCATCCCAGCAGACAGCATCGAAGCAGACGAAAAAGCAAAAGCGGCGATTGAAAAAATCAACGCCGCTTACATGTCAGAGGGTAAATAATAATGTAAGAATCATCAGATAGCCTCGATGAGCTTGGCTTCAGGAAGGTTCTTGAGCTGGGTGGCGGCGTCTCCTACGACCACGATGACCATGTTGTCGGTATTGAGGTAGTCGGCGGCCTTGGCCTTGATGTCATCAAGGGTCATGTTGCTCACGACCTCCTCCTCCTTGGCGATGAAATCGTCAGGAAGTTTGTTCACCCTTATGCTTGAAAGTATGCTTACGAGGCTTGCTGAAGTCTCGAATGCAGACGCGTTGGCTCTGAGCATGGCACCCTTCACACCGTCGAGTTTCTCCTGAGTGTAGTCATCGGCGAAACTGCTGATGATTTCCTTGAACAGAGCGACGGACTCCTTTGTAGAGCTGCCCTGAACGCTGGAAGCGGCCTGGAAGTAGCCAGCTTCCGGGGTGGATGCGAACGCTGAACTTGCACCGTAGGTGTAGCCTCTCTGGAGGCGGAGAACCTCGAAGAGACGACCTGCTGAACCGGCACCGAGCTTTTCGTTGAGAACGTCAAGCTTGTGATACTCAGGATTATCGATGGTCATACCTGGGCCGATGAGGTAGATATATGACTGCTTGGAACCAGGAAAATCGATGAAGTATGTGCCAGGAGCAGCGCTTTCGCCCAATGTAATCTCAGGAACTGAAACTTCCGGGCCTTCCCATCCTTCGAGCGATGAGAGAGCCTTCTTGAGGGTCGGAAGATCAACATCACCGGCAACATCGATATGAGCATTCTTCGGAGTGAGAGTAGCATAGTATGCCTTGATATCATCCATGGTGATGGCATCAATGCTCTCATCGGTAGCGAAGTCGGAGTAGAGGCAGTCGCCGAGCCAGAGCTTGGCTGCGGCTCTCGAACCGAGGGAAGTGATGCTAGTAAGAGCGTTCTGGATGGATGATTTCTGGCTCTTGACAGCACGGGTGAACGCATCTTCGTCAAATCTAGGCTTGGTGATCATCTCGTTGACAATCTCCATCACTGCCGGGAGGTTCTTTGAAAGCGTACTGACAGAGATATTGGTGGACTTGTTGCCACTGGACACACGTGCGCTGGCACCGAGTTTATGAAGAGCCTGCTCAATCTCGAAGGCAGTATGCTCTGAAGTTCCCTCGTTCATCATGCTGGCGTTGATGGAAGACGTGCCTCTCTTTCCTGCCGGATCAAGAATGGCGCCACCGTCAATGGCAATGGTGAGATTGACCATAGGAATCTCGTTCTGGCTGATGCCGGCGACACGGATGCCGTTAGCGAGAGTGGTTCTCCAGATAGCTGGCAAGCTGGTCTTCGGAGTATTGGTCATATAATCAGGCTCGACACTGCGGTCAATCTTGGACGGTGTGCGCTCGTAGTCATCATCGACGACTGCACCGGCTGCGCTGCGCATGGTCTGCTTGCTCTGGTCCTCCATAGTAAGGTTTGCCAGTGCACTGCCCTCGATGGAGAGTTCGGCCTCGCCCTGCGGTACAGCCACTACGGCAACGTAGTTCTGGCCCTTGATGTATTTGTTGTAGACTCTCATCACATCCTCGGATGTAACTTTGTTGAAGTCTGCAATATCATCGATGAACTTGTCTGCCTTGCCATAGAACTCCTTGCTTCTGGCGAGCATCATTGCCTTGCCCAGGACACTGCCAAGCTGACGGTATGCAGAAGTCTCGTTCTCTGCCTTGAGAGTAGCAAGCTCCTCCTCGTCGATACCGTTAGCCTCGAAGTCAGCCATGGCCTGCTCGATGCCTGCCATGATATCGTCGATATCGACTCCCGGATAAGCAGTGATGTTGATGCCGACCTGACCGGCGCTTTCGCGACAATAATTATATGCTGAAACAGCAGGTGCGAGGTTCTTCTCCACGATATTCTTGTAGAGAGGTGAATTCTTGCCGTCGCCGAAAAGGCTGATGAATGCATCGAGAGCAGCCTCGTCCTCATGTCCGGAAGCCACTGATGACCACTCCACATCGACTGCCGCCATGCTGGCGAACTGGTCCTCGTAGTACAGCTCCTTGGTCTCGTCAAGGGTGACGTCCCAGACCTCAGGCTTTGCCACAGGATGGCTTGGAATCTCTGCGAAATACTTGTCAATGAGAGCTTTGACCTCATCAGGGTCAAAATCTCCGGCAATACAGAGTGTAGCGTTTGAAGGAACATAGTATGTGCCGTAGAACTCTTTCACATCCTCGATGGTGGCGGACTTGATGTCCTCGAACTCACCGATCACAGTCCAGCTGTAAGGATGTCTCTTAGGGAAGAAGTTCTTGCTCATCACATCATCCATCATGCCGTAGGCGTTGTTCACCTCGGTCTGGCGCTTCTCGTTGCAGATGACATCGATCTCGCGCTCCAGACCACTCTGAGTGACGGTATTGATGAAGAAGCCCATGCGGTCTGATTCCATCCACAGAATCTTCTCCAGGGCATTGCGCGGCACGCACTCGTAGTAAATGGTATAGTCATTTGAAGTTCCTCCATTGAAGTCACCACCCATGTCGGCAATCTTGTTGAAGAATGCATTGCGCGGGAGATTCTCGGAACGCTGGAACAGCATGTGCTCGAAGAAATGGGCGAAACCAGTCTTGCCCTCTTTCTCACGCGCGCTTCCCACGTGGAACGCAATGGCCTGAGCGACGATAGGGTCGCTGTGGTCCTCATGGAGAATAACCTTGAGCCCGTTGCCAAGGGTGTATTCTTCGTAGTCAATGTGCATCACTTCGCTGTCATTGCTCTTGCAGGAGGCGAGAGTGGCGATGGCGGCGACGATGGTCAGAATTGACATGAATGTCTTTTTCATAACAGTTTGATTTTAAAACTCAAAAAGGGGAAAGCTGACAATAATGGCTCTCCCCTTTCCATTTTGTTATTGTATGTGAATTACTTCACGATCAGATAGTGCCTTCCGAAGCGTTCGAAAGCGGCTCTCTCGAGGGCCTCGCGATCGTCCGGATGGGCGATGGAGGTCAGCAGGCGGGCACGCTCCTGATAGCTCTTGCCGTAGAGGTTGACTGCACCCCACTCGGTCACTACCCAGTGCACGTGGAATCTTGAAGTCACGACACCTGCGCCTTCCTTCAATACAGGGACGATCTTGGACACGCCCTTCTTTGTGCGTGAAGGCAATGCTATGATAGGAACGCCTTCCTCAGCCAGAGAAGATCCGTAGATGAAGTCAATCTGCCCACCGACACCGCTGAAGTGCTTTGTGTCGATAGAGTCAGCGCAAACCTGTCCGGTGATATCAACCTCCACAGCAGCGTTGATGGCTGTCATACGAGGGTTCTGGGCGATGATATAAGGATTGTTCGTGTAACCGACGTCCATCATCATTACATCAGGGTTGTTGCCGATGAAGTCATAAACTTTCTTGGAGCCCATGAGGAACGTGGATACGATCTTGCCCTTGTCGGTAACCTTGTTGGAACCGTTGATGACACCCTTTTCAACAAGGTCGAGAACACCGTCAGCGAACATTTCAGTATGGATACCAAGGTTCTTGTGGTTTCCGAGCTTTGCAAGGATAGCGTTAGGAAGAGCGCCGATTCCAAGCTGGAGACATGCACCGTCCTGGATGAGAGGCACACAGTTCGCTCCGATAGCGAGATCGGTCTCGTCCGGCACGACCACCTTTGCCTCGATGAGAGGCGTATCGTCCTCGACAAAGATATCGATCTGGTCGATTGAGATCATTGCCTGACCGAAAGCGCGTGGCACGTTAGGGTTGATTACAGCAATAACCGTTTTTGCGCACTCGACTGCTGCGAGGGTCGCATCAACGCTGGTACCGAGGGATACCATTCCGTTCTCGTCCGGAGGACAGACCTGGATCATTGCAACGTCGCATGGAACTGCTCCGCAACGGTACAGTTTCTGAGTCTCGGAAAGGAATACCGGGATGTAGTCTGCAAAACCGCTCTGGACGCCCTTGCGGACATTGGCACCGATGAAAAAGCCCTGATGGAAGAAGATTCCATTGTACTTCTCATCAGCGTAAGGTGCAGGACCTTCTGAATGCAGATGATGGATGCGGACATCTTCCAGTTCTCCTGCATCACCTCTGCGGCACAGAGCCTGGATAAGGCACTGAGGCGCGCTGGCAACGCTGCTGAAATGGATGTGGTCGCCGGATTTGACAACCTTTACAGCTTCGTCAGGACTGACAAAATTAATCTGTTTCATGTGTTTCGTCTTTTTTTATTTGCCCAACATGAGTTTCATCATGGTAGCGGCAGAGTATGAAATAGAAGTACCAGGGCCGAAGATCGCAGCCACACCAGCCTTATAGAGGAAGTCATAGTCCTGGGTAGGGATGACACCACCGGCAACGACCATGATGTCCTCGCGACCGAGTTTGCGAAGCTCCTCGATAAGCTGAGGGATGAGAGTCTTGTGACCTGCGGCAAGTGAGGATGCACCGACGATGTGAACGTCGTTCTCGACAGCTGCACGGGCGGCCTCCTCCGGAGTCTGGAAGAGAGGTCCCATATCAACGTCATATCCGCAGTCAGCGTAACCAGTGGCTACAACCTTTGCACCGCGGTCATGTCCGTCCTGTCCCATCTTGGCGATAAAGATACGTGGACGACGGCCTTCCTTCTTTGCGAATTCGTCTGTAAGGCGGACAGCTTCCTCGAACTGCTCATCCTTCTTGTATTCTGAACTGTACACTCCTGAAATGGTTCTGATGGTTGCCTGATAGCGGCCGACGACCTTCTCGCATGCGTCGCTGATCTCACCGAGGGTGCAGCGCAGTTTGGCGCACTCGATGGCAGCTTCGAGAAGATTGCCGTTTCCTGTACGGACGACCTCGGTAAGAGCATCGAGAGCGGCGCGGCATGCATTCTCGTCACGGTTGGCGCGAAGTGCTGCGAGAGACTCTTCCTGCTGCTTTCTTACCTCAGCGTTGTCAATCTCGAGGATATCGATAGGATCCTCGTGGTCAAGGCTGTATTTGTTGATA
>JAZRWN010000066.1:0-5906 GCA_045599725.1 Candidatus Cryptobacteroides sp.
TTTTTGTAGTTTTTTGCCAACTTTGTTGTCTAACGGAGCGAAACAAGTAAAAAACAATGGAAACAAAAGAGCAAGAATTCTCATCGATCGTCAGGGAGCACAAACGCACCATCTACACAGTGTGCTACATGTTCTCGAAGGACGAGGACGAGGTAAGCGATCTTTTTCAGGAAATCCTGATCAAACTATGGCAGGGTTTCGAATCCTTCAAGGGAGAAAGCGACATCAAGACCTGGATCTACCGCGTAAGCCTGAACTGCTGCATCAACCAGGACAAGAAGCAGAAGAGAGGCGGAAAGCACGTGGAGCTTGACGTCGACATCCACCCTTATGAGGACAATTACGAAAAGTCACTCCAGGTCAAGCAGCTGTACTCGCGAATCAACCGTCTCGGACTGGTGGACAGAAGTATCATCCTTCTCTGGCTCGAAGGCCTGAGCTACGAGGAGATCGGTGCCATCATCGGCATCACGACCAAAAACGTATCCGTGAAGCTTCTCCGCATCAAGGAGCAGCTCAAGCAAATGTCAAACATCTAATTCTTTACAAAAATGGAAACTCAGGAACTCAATACATCTGTGGAACTAGAGCAGCTTCGCTCTAACTTCGAAGCTCTCAAGGAAGAATTCGGAAAACAGAGGATCATCAACGATGAACTCATGAAGAACGTACTCAAGGGCAAGGTTGGCTGGCTCGACAAGGAGGAAAGGATAGAGTATGCCGCCGCCGCGGTCGCCATCCTCTTATGTCCGTCATTCCATCTGGCGTTCGACGCTTCCTGGTGGTTTGTAGGTGCAACCGCAGTTATGATGGCCGTATGTGCCTTCTTCAACTGGAAGATCCACAGGAACGTGAAAGAGCGCAAGGTAGATTCACAGGACATTCTGACCGTCGCCCAGAATGTCAAGAAGCTCAAAAAGGACTATTTCACCTGGCTTAAAATAGGCATCCCCGCCGTCATCCTCTGGCTCGCATGGCTCGTGATGGAAGTCATCAGCAAGACAGACAATGTCAAATACAGCATCGGATTGCTCATAGGAGTCGGGGTCGGTGCGCTCGTCGGTGGCGCCATCGGCTTCAGCCTGAGCAGGAAAGCCATGCGCACCTGCGACGACATCATCTCCCAGATTGAGCAGTAAGTAGGGCAAATCATGAAAAATGACTATATTTGCTCAACAAATCGATGGAAAGATGAAACTCACAAGAAGATCAAGCCGCTGGGCTCGTCTCGGCCTGATAGCATGCCTCACTGTCATCATGGGAACCATGTGCTTCTGCACCAACAGACCGAAGACAGACACTATCAATACCGATGATTTGAAGATCGAGGTGCCCGCCGAACCGATACCATTCAGCTACCTTGACGAGAAGCCACTTTTCAACGGCCAGAGCGCCAACAATTTCGTCAGCTGGGTTTACAGTCAGCTCCAGCTTCCTGATTCTTGGAAGGAGAACAGGCCGGAAGGAGAGATGAAGTTGAGTTTCGTCGTGGACACAGAAGGAAAAGTCACCGATGTACAGGTGCTTGAAGGCATCAGTGAAGAGATCGACGCGGAAATCGTCAGAGCAGTGAATTCTTCCCCTCTCTGGACTCCGGGCAAGAAAGACGGAAAGGTCGTACCAGCATCCTTCAAACTTCCAGTCATTTTCAAGAACGACGCCAACAAAGCTCAGTAACAAATACTTATGAGAAAAGTTGTCGGAATAGGAGAAACCGTTCTCGATATCATTTTCAGGGACGACCATCCGACCGCAGCCATTCCGGGCGGGTCAACCTTCAACGCACTCATATCGCTGGGACGCACAGTCAGAAAGAAATATCCTGAAACTCCGGTGCTCATGGTCACAGAGACCGGAGATGACCATGTCGGGGATATTGTCACCTCATTCATGGAAGATAACGGGGTGCAGACCAAGGCCGTGACCAGAAATACTGGCACTCAGACGCATGTGTCGCTGGCTTTCCTTGACAGCCACAATGACGCTCAATACGAGTTCTATAAAGATCACGCAAGCACCTCTCTTGACCCCGCACGCGTTTCGGAAATCAGTTTCTCGAAGAATGACCTGGTCCTGTTCGGCTCATATTTCGCCATTAATCCGCGAATACGCGACTACACAAGAAAGCTGCTCAAAGAAGCACACGACTCCGGTGCACTTCTCTATTATGACATAAACTTCCGCAGGAATCATCTCAAAGACCTGCCTGAGACGATGGGAAGCATCCGGGAGAACTGCGCTCTGAGCGACTTCGTGCGTGGATCAGCCGAGGATTTCGGCTATCTGTTCGGCACAGAGGACCCGGATGAAATCTATCGTGAGCACATCTCCGAGCTCTGCTCGACATTCATCTGCACCTGCGGAGCCGGGCCTGTGCATGTCTTCTCGAAAGGCCGTCATATGACATTCCCTGTGGAACAGATGGAAACCGTCTCGACCATAGGTGCGGGAGACAACTTCAACGCGGGGTTCATATACGGACTGCTCGACTTGGGAATCGAAAAAGAAAAAAGCGGCGGCGGCCTGTCTGAAGAGGAATGGCAGAAACTCACCACCATCGCATGCAGTTTCTCGGCGAACGCCTGCCGCAGCATCTTCAACTATGTGGACGAGGATTTCACCGTTAATCCAAGATAAATGAAAAGAATACTGATAATTCTGCTCTGCGTCTGTGCGCTGCTCACATCCTGCAGCAAAAAAGCCGGGCTCAACGCCGGCACCACCGCATATACGCTCGAATACACCGTCACCCCGAACCCTGAAGACAAGTACCTTTATGTGGACTTGAAGTACACTCCTCAAGGAAAAAGAGCGGGAGAGATGAGTCTCAAGATGCCTGTATGGGCACCGGGCTATTATTTGATAGTCGACTACCCGAAGAACCTCGCGGACTTCGAGGTCAGGGATGATGAAGGGAATCCGGTGAGCTGGCGCAAGGAGGGCAAGAACGAATGGATCATATCAGAGTCAGACAAGCCGTTGAACATATCATGGAGGACATATGCCTACGAACGCAGCGTGGCAGAGTCCAGGATAGAAGATGACCTGGCCTTCATAGCCACGAATGGTGTTTTCATGTTTGCGGACAACAACACGGACACGCCAGTGACAGTGACTTACAATCTTCCTGAAGGATGGGAGCAGAAGATATCCACCGCTCTGGAAAAGACCGGGGAGAACACTTATGCTGCACCGGATTTTGATGTATTGTATGACTCCCCCGCCCTTCTGGGAAAACAGAGGCAGGACAGTTTCGAACTGGACGGGCATACTTACAACATAGCGATGGAAACACCTGAAGGATATGATGATTGTCCGTTCAAGGAGGATATCAGGAAAGTCATCAAAGCCGCTACGGGAATGATGGAAGGAGTCCCTTACAAGGACTACAGCTTCATATACCTTGGAGGCGGAGGCGGAGGTCTGGAACATCAGAGCAGCCAGGCTTGCTACACTTCCGGCTCCTTCAACTTCGCGGACAGGGCCGCATACCTTTCATTCCTGTCCTTCGCCACCCACGAATATTTCCACAACTATAACGTCAAGGCTATACGCCCGGTTGAGCTCGGTCCTTTCGACTATGACCAGGAAGTGTTCACTCCTTCACTTTGGATAAGCGAGGGATTCACTGTGTATTACGAGTCCAAGCTTCTGGAAATGGCCGGTCTGTACACCCCTCAGGAACGTCTGGACGATCTTTCACAGTACTTCAGGACCATCTACACCAAGGAAGGACACAAGCACATGAGCCTGAGGCAGAGCAGCTATGACATCTGGCTGAATTTCTTCAACTTCCTGTCCGACTCCCAAAGCGTGACCATCAGCTATTATGACAAAGGACCTATCCTGGGGCTGCTGTTCGACTGCAGGATCCAGACCCTGACAGATGGAGAGAAGTCCCTTGATGACCTGATGAGGCTCCTTTACAGCCGTTTCTATGTCGAGAAGGGCCGCGGCTTCGAAGAAGAGGAGTTCTGGGATGCCGCCGAAGAAATCGCCGGCTCAGCTCTCGATGATCTGAGGAGATATGTGGAGACTACGGACGAGATCGATTTCGACAGCATACTGACGCCTTGCGGAATCACGCTCGACCGCGAGACCTGGCATCTCAGTTTCATCGGCTCCTAGCAGGTCGCTTCCCCTGATTTTCCTGTAAGCCTCATTTCCAGTCTCTGTCCCCAGACGAGCACAGCGGCGGCAGCGAGCCTGATCGTCAGCATTATCCACCAAACACCACCCAAGGCTACCATCAGTGAAAGGTCCTCGATATTGCTGTGACTCACGCTGATGTGTGTGTCCAGCAGAAGGACATCACGCCGGGAGAGCGCTCCACGGGCGATCTCATCCAGCATCACAGCAGCGCCATAGCTGAGACCAACGATATTGGCGACCAGCCAGAGGAAGGTGATGTTGGCCGGCAGGCCGAAGACGAACATCAGCGGCCGGAACAGCTTCGCGATTCTGTCCATCACGCCGTATTCGACCAGCAGCCGCTGCAATATGTTCAGTGCGAAGATAATAGCCGTCATCAGCGACAGAAGTTTCAGCGTGGACAGGAACCATTGCCAGAGGGTCGCGCCTAACGGCAATGTCCACTTCTGAGCCGCAGCGTCAGCCATCTGCACGGCGGACCCAGGAAGGATCAAGTTCAGCAGAAGTCCCAGGACAATGGCGGTCAGCGTCCTCACTATCACCATTCTGGTCGCGGAAGCACCGGTCTTCTTGAGCACCGCTATTTCCAGGAACATCGAATGTGAGCAGAGCACCATCGTGGCGATGATGGTGGTCGCACGCACGTCCAGACCCAGCGTTGAGATCACGGCGATGGCTGAATAGCAGTTCACGAAATAACCTGAAAGATAAGCGAGAGCCGCTGACCCAGGAAGGCCGAAATACTTGAAAACGGGACTGATGAAATCTGAAATCCACGGCAGGATGTTGAAGAACTTGAGCAGCATCATCGCAAATGTGATGATGACAGTGACCCGACCCATCCAGAGGGTGGTCTTCACGGACCCGGGGATGGTTTCCTTCACAGATCTGCATATTCTTGCTCGAGTATCGGTATTCATCAACTTCTGCTGTTAGTTTTCCGATGCGAATATACTAAAGTTCCGGCTTTTTGTTTAATTTTGAACATATTTATCACTTTAAACCAATATCCTGATAGAATGAAACGAACTCTTTTTTCCATCCTCTTCGGTATGGCTCTCAGCCTCACCGCATGCAGCGTGCAGAGCAAGCTCGCTTCCACCACACCTGAAATGATATCTGACAAAATCACGGAATGGACCGTTTCCGGTGTCGCATTTGACAATGGCGACTTCTCCGGCCTCGCGTTCTCAGCTGACGGCAAGCGCATCATCGCCGCTTTCAACAGCGCCGCTCTTTACTGGATGGACATCCCGCAGGAAGGAAAGGAACTTCATTTCGAGCCGTTCGAGGTGGAAGGAGCCCTGTTCCATGTCGAGAAACGCGACTGCGAGTGCGTCACACTCAACCAGAAGACCGGTGACATCTATTACGGCCAGGAGCGCGACGGCAAGTTCAAGGGCGCTTCACTGTACAAAATCAAGGCTCCCGCATACAACACCGAGGAACTCGTAGTCACATTTGACAAGGATGTCATTCCAGACGGAAACACAGGCATCGAAGGTCTCACCTGGACAGCCGGTGACAGTTTCATCGTCGGCCGCGAGGGCCAGTGGGACAAGCGGAGGAACACTCAGAGACTTCAGCCACTGCTGATATTCTACTCTGAGTCCAAGGGCATCACAGAGAAGATTGTCCCGGCCGAGGAGATCAAGCAGATAGCGGAAGTCGTGTACGATGACGTGCGCGACTGCCTCTGGATCCTCGACGGTGACTATGACAGAATCCTTTATCGCACGGACATGAAGGGCCAG